>CALQRA010000195.1 GCA_943332855.1 Candidatus Kuenenia stuttgartensis | reverse complement strand
TTTCGGAATCAGGTCGTCGGTGACCCCGTCTCCGTCGATGACCAGCGACTCGAGGGCTTCGAGCTTGCAGACGGCGGCGAGATTCTCCGGTCGCTCGAGCGACTTGCTCGACACCATCAAGGTCTGGAAGTCCCCCAAATCGGCGAGGATCTGCGGAAACGCGTCGCCGAGATCGGCTTCGATGATTCTCACGCTCGCGACGTTCCAATCATCCTTCCATTGGTCGACGAACTCGATCGCGTCGGGCCGCGGTGAAGCTGCGAACACCGCCCGGGAAGCCGCGTCGCGGCGCGCCGTTCGTTCATCGATCTGGTCGCTGGCCATCGCCGTCACCTCCAATCGCATTAGGGTCAGAATCGCCAACAGGATCAAAATCCCGAAAGCGCTTCGCTCGTGTAGACCTGTCGCGCGGATCATAGAACCCCACGTCCTCGCCACCGCCGGCACGGCGGAGGCCTGCATCTGGCTGACCAAGGCGGCCGGCGGTACGGTGGCCGGCGCCTCGCTCCTCGTGGAACTCTCGTTCCTCGAGGGCCGCGCCAGCCTCGCCCCCCACCGGGTCGAGAGTGGGATCATCTCCTGACATTCGCCTCCCGCGGCGGCCGCGGGGCACCGGCCTATTCCTCGAGTGCTTCGAGTCCATATCTCAAGCGCACTTTTCCTCTGCGAATGTCGGGATGATACACCCCGAGTTCCGGCCTCTTCCTAGCCAGTTTTTGGACGGCTGCCGCGGAGACCCGGTTGTTGTCGAAGAGATGCACAGTTCGAAGAGCAGGAATCTTGGCTAAAGCATCGACTGCCACGTCGTCGAGCATCGGACAAGCCCTGAGATCGAGGCTTTCAAGCGACGGCGAGGCCGAAAGGGCCTCGATACCGACCGATGTAATGCCGGCGCCGAAGGTGTGAAAACTCTTGAGATGCGGTAGATGGGCGATTAGACGCAAGCTCTTGTCGGTGATTGAGGATCCGTCTACATCGAGATGTTCCCAATTTCCCTTCTCGACAAGCACTCCGACATCGGCGTCGGTCAGGGGCGATCGGGCGGCAGAAAACATTCGCAGCGACTGGATTCGGACCACCTGCGCTGCCGCTTCCGGCGACCAGTTCGGGGCAACGTTCAGACCAAGTGATTCCAACTTCGGTAGCGCAGCGAGCTCGCCGAGTGTCTTGCCGGTGAGTTTTCCGTCCCAGAGCTGCAGATGTTTGAGGTTGACCAAGGGGAGGAGTTTCGGAATCAGGTCGTCGGTGACCCCGTCTCCGTCGATGACCAGCGACTCGAGGGCTTCGAGCTTGCAGACGGCGGCGAGATTCTCCGGTCGCTCGAGCGACTTGCTCGACACCATCAAGGTCTGGAAATCTCCTAAATCGGCGAGGATCTGCGGAAATGCTTCGCCGAGATCGGCTTCGATGATTCTCACGCTCGCGACGTTCCAATCATCCTTCCATTGGTCGACGAACTCGATCGCGTCGCGCCGCGGTGAAGCCGCGAACACCGCCCGGGAAGCCGCGTCGCGGCGCGCCGTTCGTTCATCGATCTGGTCGCTGGCCATCGCCGTCACCTCCAATCGCATTAGGGTCAGAATCGCCAACAGGATCAAAATCCCGAAAGGTCTGCGCTCGTTAGAGTAGGCCGCGTGCATCATGAATCTCCCGTCTCGGCGTCTGAAGCAGAGGCCAACTCACTGGGAAAGCATGATCTGCCGAATCACGCTCGCTTCCACAGCCGGGTCGAGATCAATCCCGCGATTCTTGAGGATCTCCCGGATTCTGTTCCAGGCGTCAAGTTCGAGGCCTTGCCTCTCGTTCGGATCGGTCGTGCTGTTCAAACGGCGCAAAATAACTCCCAGCTCATCCTCCAAGATATCCTCCCTTTCTTGGGCTTCCGCCGACAGCGCCCTGATCACGACGGTCCCCCCGGTGATGATGGCAGGGAGCTTGTCCCCCAATGCCTGCAAGACGCGGACAAACGCCGTGAAACGCGGGTTTTCAACCACTCCGAACAATCCGCGGGCGTCCTGCGCGTATTTCCACCGTGAGTGAACGGCTCGAACCTCCAAGTCTGAGAGTGCGGCAAGCTTTCCGTGTTGAAGTCTTGCCACATACTGCCTCTCGGAGGTCTTGATTTCGTAGACGATCACCTGACTTGGGTCGAGGGGCTTGCCGATCTCGGGACGGTAGCCTTTCCTCACGAAAAGCGCATCGACTTGCGTGGTCCCCGGTCCTCCCCCGGGCGTGACGAGCCCTTTGCCGTCGACGTAAATGCCCTCGAGGAACTGACCGGCGGTTTTGTTGCCGCTGGCGGCGAGTTCCTGGAGCCTGGCGTGTACCCGTCGCTCGAACTCCTTCCCGAAGGCACCGGCGTCAGTTGGTTCGTACACCCCTCCGAGATTCTTTCCGGTCCTGTTCTTGGCATTGAACTTCTCCATTCCCTTCGCCACTTCCTCCGCCACCTCGCCGAAGAGCTTGTCGGCTGCCGTCGCGACCGCGTCTGATCGGTTCGCGACAGGGATGATCCGCGGCAAAGGATCATCGCCATTCCAGACTGCGAGCACGATCTGCGGTTCAGCATCGTTTCCCGGATGGAGAACCAACGGCGTCAGCTGGGCTTCCGGTACACCGTTGGCAAGCGCCAGCGGACTCTCCGCGAGCCTCAATGGCTGGATGACGGCGGCGGTTCCGCCGGTCTGGGATGCGTCGTAGAGGACGGGAGCGATGCCAACGGAGCCAGTCACGGCCAGCGGCGGAAGTCCATTGGCAGAGGTCGAGGGTGGGCCCACCGAAGACGGGATCGACAGGGCGCCGGGGGCCGAAGGACCGGCCGATCCGGCAGCCCCTGTTGCCATCATCGGCGCGGAGGATGCGCTCGAAGGCGCAAAACAAGGGTTCGTGGAGGCAAGGATGATTCCAGGCGGCCCGGAGAGGCCGGCCACGAGCCCGGGGAGGACCAGCCCGGCGCCGCCACACTCTGTCAGCGGCAAGCCGGCGAGCATCGCCCGCGGCTCGAGTTGCTCAAGCGCGGACGTGTGGACGTGTGGACGTGTGGACGTGTGGAACGATTCAGGAATCGCATGGCTTGCTCCCGCGGAAGCCTCCCGGAGGAGACACTCTCCCCCGTTGTCAGGTTCACCGTACGAGAGCCCATGTAGCTCGTCAAGGAATCGGTACGGAAAAAGAAACGTCGCCCCCGGCGAAGGGCGGGGCGGAATTGAGTCGTCGCCCTCTCTAGGAACGCCGAGAGGGAGCGGGGGCGGATTTCCCGGCGCAATCGCTTCGTCCGGACCGTCGATCCCCACGGGAAACAAAGCCGGAACGGTTTTTCTTGGACCCGGCTCGTACCCGAACTAGGCTGGGGAGATTGCGGTCTGGTTCCCCCTCGGGTGACCGGGCCAGCCCGCTTTTCCCAGCTCTGCCCCTGCCCCGGAGCCCCCCTCCGTGAATTCACTCACTCCGTCGGTGATCCTCGGGATCGGCATCGTCGCCGTCCTCGCCGGCCTGGTCATGCTCCTCCTGGTCGCCAATTACGGCCAACTCTGGTTCCAGGCCTACTGGTCGAAGTCGCCGGTGACGTTCCTCGAGCTCCTCGGGATGAGCCTGCGGAAGGTGAACGCCCGGACGATCGTCCAGGCGAAGATCATGTCGACCCAGGCAGGGCTCGGCCGGGAGATCTCCGTCCGCAAGCTCGAAGCCCACTACCTCGCCGGCGGCGACGTGCCGCGCGTCACCCGGGCGCTGATCGCCGCGCAGCGAGCCGACATCGATCTCGACTTCGACCGGGCCTGCGCCATCGATCTGGCCGGCCGCGATGTCCTCGACGCCGTCCAGACGAGCGTCAATCCGAAGGTCATCGACTGCCCCGACAAGATCAGCGGCAAGTCGACGCTATCGGCCGTTGCCAAAAACGGCGTCGAGCTGAAGATCCGGGCCCGCGTCACGGTCCGCACCAACATCTCGCAGCTCATCGGCGGGGCCACCGAGGAGACGATCATCGCGCGGGTCGGCGAGGGGATCATCACGTCGATCGGCTCGGCCGAGAGCCACTTCGATGTCATGGAGCACCCCGACACGATCTCCAAGGCGGTCCTCCATCGCGGCCTCGACGCCCAGACGGCCTTCCAGATTGTTTCGATCGACATCGCCGACATCGAGGTCGGTGAGAACATTGGCGCCCGCCTCCAGGCCGATCAGGCCGAGGCCGACACCCGCGTCGCCAGGGCCAAGGCGGAGGAGCGCCGCAGCATCGCCATCGCCCGCGAACAGGAGATGAAGGCGTCCACCGCCGAGAACCGGGCCCGGGTGCTCCAGTCGGAGGCCCTCGTCCCGAAGGCGATGGGGGAGGCCTTCCGGGCCGGCAGGCTCGAATCAATCGGACCGCGGAGCGGCGTTCCCGCGCCGGCCTGACCCAGCCCCGCGAGCATCTTCCGGCTCGCCGTCCAAGCCGCGCCGCCCCCCCAAGTTTCCCCGCCTCCTTCCCCCGCGGGCCAGGCGCCCGACGCTGCCGGCGATGCCGCCCGGACCAATGGGGGGATTCATTGAAACTTTGCCGCCGCGCCGGCCGATAGTTTCTCCGTGGACGCTTGTGTGCGCCGGTTCGCCGGTTGCCTCCTCCGGTGGAACCGGTGTGCGTCCGCTTCGAGCCAATCCGAACCCAAGCAAGGGAGCTTCGTCATGGCCATGCGGAAACTGCGGGTCTACACCGGACCTGACCACGAATCGACGAGCCGGTCGATGGTTCAAGAGACCTCACGGGCCGATACGGTGCGGGTGACCCTCGGCGATGTCCTCCCGCTCCTGGCCGACGCCGTGGCGAGCGACCGGACGTGGCTCTCCGACTTCGCCGACGACGACCTGACGATCTCCTCCGACCTGTTCGACGTTCTCCAGGCTTACCGGCACTTCCGTCGACCGAGTGCCTGACCGGGTCTCCCCGCCCCAACGCTACCGAGCCCGGTGGTAGACTCGCAGCCTGTTTTCGCGGGGGGGCGAACTGCATTCGGGGCGTCGAGCGCCCCGTCCTCCCGTTGCCCGCGCACCTGAGAGGAAAGATCCATGCAGGTCTCACGCCGCGATTTCGTCGAAACAGCCTTTGCGATGGCCGCCGCGGCAGTCGCCGCCGCCCCGCAGGCTGTCCGTGCCGCAGAGCCGGCCTCTCCCCCGGCCGGGCCCAACGACCGTCTCCGGGTCGCCGTCATCGGCGCCAACGGCCGGGGTGGCGAGCACATCGGGCAGTGGGCCGGCATGTCGGATGCCGAGCTCGCGGTGATCTGCGATTGTGATCCCGGCGTCGCCGGCCGCTACGAGGAGAAGTTCAAGGACGCCCCCCGCAAGCCGGAGTACGTCCAGGACATCCGCCGCGTCCTCGATCGCAAAGACATCGACATCATCTCGATCGCTACGCCCAATCACTGGCATGCCCTGATGAGCATCTGGGCGATGCAGGCCGGTAAGGACGTCTACGTCGAGAAGCCTTGCAGTCACACCGTCGAGGAAGGACGTGTGATGACGCAGTGGGCCCGCAAGCTCGGGCGCATGTGCCAGATGGGCGCGCAGAGCCGCGGCATGACCGGAATGCGCGACACGATCGACTTCGTGAAGAGCGGAAAGATCGGCCCGGTGAAGGTGGCCCACGCACTGTGCTACAAGCGGCGGCCGAGCATCGGGCTGGTCGACACGCCGGCGCCGGTCCCCCCTGGGCTCGACTTTGATCTCTGGGCCGGGCCCGCCCCCGACATCGTTCCCCACCGCCAGCGCCTCCATTACGACTGGCACTGGAACCGCCTCACCGGCAACGGCGATCTCGGCAACCAAAATCCCCACGAGCTCGACAAGGCCCGCTGGGGCCTCGGCAAGCAGGAGTTTCCCAAGCGCGTCGTGAGCCTCGGCGGCCGGCTCGGCTCTATCGACAATGGCGATGTCGCCAACAGCCAGGTGACGCTCTTCCAGTGGGACGACGCGCTGCTGATCTCGGATGTCCGCGGGCTGGAGATGAAGACCCCGGTGACCCACGGCACGGCGGCCGGGCCGCTCGGCGTCGGCAACATCTGGTGGGGCACCGAAGGCTACGTCGTGTCGACGAATTACCAGTCTGGCGCTGCCTTCGACTACGCCGGAGAGCCGCTCGGCACCTGGTCGGGTGGCTCGAGCCGCGAACACTTCGCCAACCTCGTCAAGGCGATCCGCAGCCGGAAGCACGAGGATCTCTACCTCGACGTCGAGGACGGCCACCTCTCCAGTGCCCTAGCCCATCTCGGCAACGTGTCGTGGCAACTCGGCGAGAAGGTGGCCCTCGGGGCTAGGCCGACGCTCGCCGCCAACGACCATCGCGTCATCCTGACGCTCGACAGCTTCGAGGATCATCTCCGCGACAATGCCGTCGACCTCGCCGTCACGCCACTCCACCTCGGCCGCGAACTCTCGATCGATCCGAAGACGGAAAAATCGTCTGATGAGGCCGCCAACCGGCTGTTCACAAAGGACTATCGCAAAGGCTACGAGCTCCCACGGGTGTGAGCGGGTGCGCCGAAGCATCAGCCCAGCCGAGGAGCTTCCCGGCGACGCAGGCCCGCGCCGCGGGACTGGCATGCCGCTCGAAGAGCAGCTCTTGTGACGCCCCTTGAAGCTCGAGCCTCCGGGCACGAGAGCCGAGGAGCTCGCAGACGGCCTCCGCGAAAGTGGCAGGGGTGTCGGCGATCAGGGCGGCGCCGTGTTCTGCAGGCGTGCCCCGGCTCGCCAGCGACGTGCAGACGACCGGGAGGCCATGCCACATCATGTCGAGCACCTTCACCTTCACCCCGGTGCCGAGGCGGATCGGCGCGATTCCCAGCGCCGCGTTGCCGAGAGCACGATCGAACTCCGTCTGGGGGACGCGCCCCAGCCAGTCGACATTTGGGCTGCGAAGGCTCCCCCGATTCCCCCCACCGAACACCTTCAAGCGGGCAGCCGGATAGCGCTGCAGCACCGCCGGGAAGACGTTGGCAAGAAACCAGGCCAAGGCGTCGCGGTTCGGGGCGTAATCGACCGAACCGAGGAAGGCGATCGATTCGCCCTCGAGCGGGGGGAGCTGCGCAGGCAGATCGGGAAGCGGGACGTCGATGCTCTGAATTCGCCCGATCCCGAGCGCCTCGTAGGCCTGCCGGTCGAAGGGCGTCAGGGTGAGCACGGAATCAAACCGCGGACCGACCCGCTCCACGAAGGCCCGCATCTGGGCGGCGCGGTGGTGGAGCCATGCGCGCCGGGGGAGCGAGAGCTCCTGACGGGCCTCGAGATCGATGGAGAGATGATCGGCGTCGTGGAGGACCAAGCTCGTCTGCGACTCAAGCCCTTCGAGGAGCGGAGCGACCGTGTAATACTCGGCGATGATCCGCCGGTAACGCCGCTCGGCCAGGACGCGCTCAAGGAGGGCCCGGGCCCGGTGGCCCGATTCGTAGAACACCGACCGCGGGGTCGAGGTGAGCTCGCTGCGCAGCGTGTAGGAGAGCCGGCACCCGATCCGCCGCGCGATTCCACCGGCGTTGTCGGTATCGGCGACGAACACGGTGCGGAACGGGCAGGACAGCTCGGCGGCCTGCGCTTCCTCCCGGGCCGTCAACCGGATGCAGAGGAGGTCGATGGCATGGTCGTTTTGGAGGCAGGAGATGAGCCCCGTCGAGACGAGGCTGCTCCCATCCTTCACCACCCCCGGCATGCGGGATTTGATCCACAGGATGTCGTCGCTCATGGTCACCTCACGCCAACCCAGTGGATCGATCAACCGCTTCCCAATCGGCGTGTCAGCCAGGTGCGGACCCGTTCCGCCCGCACCGGTCCCACAAGCCTCACAGCCAGACGAAGCGGCCACTTCGCCGGATAGGGGGTCGCGGGCGAGAGGCTCCGTGCAAACGCATAGGCCCCCAGCGCGTCATCTTCATGACCACACCGCAAAAGGATTCTTGCACAATTCATCAACTCCGTGGCAATCACATCCCTCCGTCCGGGGGTCAGTCCGTCGGCTCCGAGTTCCTCCTCGGCAAACCGACGGAGGACGGCCACCCGGGTGGTGAACAGGCGCCCCTGGTTGGAGGAGGTGCTCCCCGGCGTGACGTAGTACGTGCAGAGGGGAATGGGCAGGTGGCGGATCTTCCGCCAGCGGTGGAGCGCCAGGCGGAGATGGAGATCGTACTCCTGGCAGCAGGGGAGCGAGGCATCGAATGCGCCCACGGCCCTCACGTCGGCCAGACGGCTCACCGGAAGCATCGTCACGACCGAATTGCTGATGAAATACTCGACGACATCCCCCGTCGGCTCCGGATAACGCCCGACCTGCCCAGGGTCGCCGCCGTGGAAATCCCGGTCGGTGAAGACGACGTCGACATCTCCGGTGAAGGCGGCGAGGCACACCTCGAGTTTCTTCGGGGCAAGTTCGTCGTCGGCGTCGAGGAACTGCACAAACTCCCCCCGGGCCAATTCGAGGAGCCGATTGCGGGTCCCGTTCCCACCCCGGTGGGGCTCGGCATGGATCGACACCCGGGCGTCGCCGCGGTAACGCTCGAGGGCCGCAAGGCTCGAGTCGGTCGAGCCGTCATCTGCGACGATCACCTCGATGTCGCGAAACGTCTGCGCGAGGGCCGAGTCGACCGCCCGCTCCACTGTGGCCGACGCGTTGTAGCAGGGAATGAGGATGGAAACGCGTGGCGTCATCGGGGACATGGCGGAAGGCACCTTTCACCAGGGCACTCTACCACACCGATTCCTCATCCATCGACCGGCCGGGCCGGTGTCGGCAGCGAACGCTGCCAGAACTCGAGGTCGAGCCAGCGGCCGAACTTGAAGCCGGCGGCGCGGATCGTGCCAGCATGCTCGAATCCGAGCGCCCGGTGGAGCGCGAGGCTCGCGGCGTTGGTGGCATCGATCGCCCCCACGAGGAGGTGGACATCGTGGCGGACCGCCTCCGCGACGATCGCCTCGAGGAGACGCCGTCCGATCCCCTCCCCGCGGCTGTCGGCCGCGACGTAGACCGAGTGCTC
>CALQRA010000194.1 GCA_943332855.1 Candidatus Kuenenia stuttgartensis | reverse complement strand
GGAGCAGCAGCATGAGAGCAACTCCAGCCATCACCACGCCGACGACTCCTCCGAGCCTTCCCGCCACGAACATCGCGACCGCGGTCGTAAACAGGAGGCTGGAATGGACCGCGATTCCGCGGACCAAGCCCGCCAAATACCTTCCGAGCGGCGGGTGCGCGCGTGAAAAACGCCGCGGGAGCAGAAAGCCACCCCAGAGATCCAGCGGCAATTGGATGGCAACGTAGCAAAGCACGAAGGCCAGCAGCCCGACGATCTGCGTTGATACGGGGGCGTCGGCTGCAGGTAGGACCCGCCCGCTCGCGTTCACGACCAATCCCGCGGCACTGAGCACCACCATCGTGCCGACCGCGGAGATGCCCAGCCACAACCGCGCCCGGCCATACCCCGGGAGCGTGTCGGCGGAGGTGGCCTGCTCGGGGGGTTTCACCGACTTCGCCCGCTGCATCGCCTCGGCCGTCTTCCGAATGCCGCGGAGCATGCCACCGAAGACGATTTCGTGGAGCGGGACGACCGCATACCAGTAGAGAATCCCGATCAGTCCCCTCGGCCTGTAAAGGGCCGTCATCTTGAGTTCCGTCGGGGAATCGGCCAAACCGTCGGCTGGTAGGATCTCGAACTCAAGCTTCGCCTCCCCGGGCAATTTCATCTCCGCCCGGAGGGAGAGAAATCGGTCGCGATCAATGCCGACCACCCTCCAGAAATCGAGCGTCTCGCCAAACTCGACATTTTCCGGATGCCGCCGGCCACGACGCAGCCCTGGCCCGCCGACGAGCGTGTCCATCCAGCCCCGCAGTCGCCACAGCATGTCGCCGGCATACCAACCGTTCCCCCCGCCAATTCGACAGACCGCGGCGAACACACTCGCCGCATCGGCATCGATTTCCACCGACCGGCGGTCGGAGAAGACAGTGCCGCCAGCCCACGAAGGGTCGCCCGGGATCGGGCCGGCCACGCTCCACCTCGTCTCAACCGCCCCGGCCTCGACCTTCCGCAGCGCCCTCGTGATCGCCTCCCGAGCCCCGAATGCCGCGTGAGGCATGAGCCGCTGAGCATCGTCATTGGTGAGCACGACCCGGTTTCTCAAGCCCTCGGCCAGGGGCCGTGCGATCCGATACGACACCGGCGTGACAACGTTGATCCACAGGGAGCTCAGTCGCGGCGTGAGCACAGGCACCGGCACGATGAGCCGCCGCGGTAAGTGAAGCTCCTCGGCCATGATCTGCATCAACTGCTGATAGGGAAAGACGTCCGGACCACCGATCTCGAGCGTACATCCGGCTGTCTGGGGCACCTCGAGACAGCGGACCAGCCAGTGGAGAACGTCCTCAATGGCAATCGGCTGGCATTCCGTCTTCACCCAGCGCGGTGTGACCATCACCGGCAGTCGCTCGACGAGATAGCGGAGAATCTCGAAGGAGGCCGATCCCGCTCCGATGATCATCGCGGCCCGAAAGGTTGTCACCGGCACGTTTGTGGCGGCGAGTTCCTCCTCGACTTCGCGGCGAGAGCGGAGGTGGACGCTCAGGTCGGGGCCCATTTCGCCGAGGCCGCCCAGGTAGACGATCCGCGACACCCCGGCCCGGGCGGCAGCGCGGGCAAAGGAAGCGGCCAGCGTCCGATCGCGAGCGGCGTATTCACCGCCCGTCGACTCCATGGAATGGACGAGGTAATAGGCGACCGAGGCTCCGGCCATTTGAATGGCGAGGGCATCCTCCGAGGAGACGTCACCGGCGACAACCTCCACCGCCGGGTGCGATCGCCACGGTTTTTGATCGAGCTTCCGCGGTGCCCGAACGAGGCATCGAACACCATAGCCGGCGTCGAGCAGGGCGGGCACGAGCCTCCCCCCGACATACCCTGTCGCCCCGGTGACAAAAACGGTCTCATGCCGGCGGTTGAGGCTCATCGGAGACACACTGGAGGGCCCTTTCCGCTGGTCAGTCGATCTGGAGGCCGTATAGTGACGGTGCGTCGAGTCCTGTTTGCGTAGCACTCGTCTTCCTCTCCCCCTTGGAACCGCACGCCATGGCGAATGACAACCAACTCGACTGGTCTGACCTTGCGATCGGGCTCTACGACCGTCTGACCGGTCGGAAGGCTGAGATCACGTATGAGTTCGACAACATGCATGTGAAAATCCCCAGCGGCACGGGTCCTTCGGCCACCTACGCCGAGTGGATTCTTCACGGCACCATGAAGATCCGCACCCGCGACCTGGGCTCTTGAAATGTCCCCCCAGGCAGATCGCGGTCCGACTCCGATGACTGCCCTGCAGATCGAAGGCCATCTCACGGGCAGTTGTGACGGCCGTCCGATCACGATCACAGCCGATGCAAGAGGGATTTGTCTGACGGTGGACTCCGTCCGTTCGGCGTGGCGACTGCGCAGGCAACTGCCGGCGCTCGAGGGCGTGCTCGGGGCACTCGGTCGTGGGCAGGTCCCGATCCGGCTGAGGATCGGGACCCTCGGAGAGTTTTCCGTTCCCGCAATACTGAATTGGATGCCTGGGTGGGCATTGCGCCTGGCCGGGCTTCGATAGGCTCGGTCGGGAAGACCCCGGGGGTCGAAGCGGGGACAACGCCATTGTTGTACTTGGCTCCGATCGGGTGCCCTAAAAAAAGCCTCCTCCGTGGAATCCGTGGGCGCAGACCGGCTCGCGAGAAGTCCTGCTTGGAACTGCAAAAGAACCGCCACCGCAGCCCGCAGTCAGCCGTGGCCGGCTGGCAGTCATGGCCACGACCCGTCGGGCCGCGGCGGCGGCATCAGGCTTCGTCCGGCCGACTGCCGCCCGGAGGCAGACATTCGGCCGCACAGGAAGAGTCGGAGTAGTCCCTGACACGAGGCCCTGCTGAGGTCTGAAATGCTCCCGCACTTCATTCTCGGCATGGCTCTCGAGAATCAGCTGTACGAGGTCGATCAGTTGCGGGTCGGCAATCACCCGGCGGATCGTGTTCAGGAGCACACCCTGGCTGATCGAAGGAAAGTATCGCTGGATGTCGCAGAGGAGAAGAAGGGATCAGGGGGATCAAAGGGATAAAGGGCAAAAGCACAAAGGAAACCGTCAGCGGCCTTACCGTCGTCGTTCCAGTAACCCAAGTCCACCGAAGAGCAGCCCCAACACTGCACTCAAACCGCTCGGGTCGATCTCGGGGACGCCGGAGGGGCCGCTGACCGGACTTGCGAGACGAAAACCGATGACGGAGTCCTCGCCCGACGGGTCGTACGAGATGCTGCCGGAGGACGACAGATCGAACGCAGAGATGGGGGCAAAACCGCCGCCACGCAGCCCACGAGACGACCCGGAAGCACCCGTGAGGTCGTTCCATTCATACACGTTGCCGCTCATGTCAAACGCCCCGTAGAAGCTCGGGCCGCCGTTGGTCCCCACCGTCGTCACGTTGCCATCTTGGCCCTTCCAGTCAGCGTTAGAGTTGTAGTTCGCGAAGTTGCCAGTGCTGCCAGCAGAGCCGATTCCTGTCTCACCCGCCGCCACAGCCGTCGGGGCCGAATCGTTCTGCGTGGCGTAATTCCAGTAGCCGACGCTCGTGCCTCCACCCTTGTAGTACGCCGCCTTGTACCACTGGTCTTCCGTCGGGACGGAGAACGTCGCGCCCGAGTTGACCGCCGGGGTAATGCCGCTCGTCTGGCCGCCGACGAGCGTATACGCCCCTGTCTCTGTGTCCGACGAGCTTGTAGCACCGTTCATCAGCCAGTTCGCGACTCGTGCCGCATCGAACCAACTCACGTAGTTCACCGGCTTGTCGCCCATGTCGGTCTTTACCGCATAGCGGCTGCCGTTCGTCGAACCGGTGTTCGTGATTCCACCGCGGGCGTTGCTGCCCATGCTCGTGTTGTAGACGGAATAGGGATTGGTGCCGCTTGAATCGACGGAGTTCAGGAAGTCGGTGTACTGCTGGTTCGTGAACTCGAACTTCATGATCCGGAATGAAGTCGCCACGGCACCGAAGCCAGCAGGAGCGGTATCAGCCGTGTTCCCCGGGTCGCCGACCGTCACCCACTGAATCGCTTCAGCGTTGGCGATAGAGCCCAACGGGAGGCAGGCCAAGGCAGCCAGCCAGAGGGAAAAAGACTTCACAGAAAAGTACGGCATACGATCATCCTTTCCATAGGGGGAATCGGCGTTTAATGGAGGGGGGGGACATCTACCTCCCCCTTCCTACACCACCCCCCCCAACTTTGGTCAAGGCCCTGCCAAGGCCCTGCCAAAAGTTTCGCGAAGTTTCCGCCAGCCACGGCCCCCAGATCACTTTTCCCCCGATTTATTTTTCCCACATCGCACGCACCCTACGCAGAAAGCGCAGCGGACCACGCGCATTGCGCAAGACACTTTGCGCAACTTCCCCCACCGGCGACTCGTCACCCCCGGATTCCGCGCCGGCACGAGCGCCTCTTCCGCGACGAGTTTGAATCGGGCGGGAATTGAATCCGGGGCGGTCAGGGCGGCTGCCGGCTCGGCAAGGCGGGCGCCGGCTCGGATTGCAAATGACAGGCGAAAAAACGCCAGCACGGCGGCAGGTTTCAGAGCCGCTCAAGGGATCGCGTTCGCCCTGTTTCGCGCAAGGGGCCGCCGACCAGAGTCAAAAGTTACCCACAGATTCCGCGAAGAAGGCTATAAAAAAGCTGAAAGGTTCGCAGCGGGCGCAACCGGCGCGCCATCCACATCCCGCGTTTCAGGAGTGAGCGATGCCGCAGGCGACGTCGATGCGTCTTTCGATGGTCGTCAATCCACTGACCGACCAGCACCTCGAGTGGGCCGCGCAGGTTGGCGTCAGCGACATCGTCATCCCTTATCCAGGGCTCGACCCGGCCGCGCTTGCCGCCACCTGCCGGCGGATCGCCTCCTTCGGGATGCGTTGCACGCATGTCGAACGGAAGCTCCCTCACCTCGGCCTCGTCCATGGCCTCCCCAACCGCGATGAGCAGGTGGCGGGGATCAAGACGCTCCTCCGCCACATGGCTGACAGTCGTATGGAGGTGCTCTGTTACAACTGGATGCCCGACGAAGACTGGCAGCGGACGAGCGCCATCGCCCCGACCCGGGGCGGCGCGAAGGCGACCGCCTTCCGGCTCGCCGACATCGGCGCCTCCTCGCGGCCGACGGTCACCGATGCCGACGGCCTCCCCTCCGTGCGGACATCCGCTGTCAAGCTCTGGGAGCATCTCCACCGCTTCCTCGATGAGGTGGTGCCGGTGGCGGAGGCCTGCGGGATCCGGCTCGCGCTCCATCCCGACGATCCGCCGCTCGACGAGTTCGCCGGTCAGCCGCGGATCATGCATACCAACGCCGCGCTGCTGCGGGCGACGGATCTCGTCCCGTCGCGCGTTAACGCCATCTGCTACTGCGTCGGCTCGCTCCATCCGGCAGGTGAAGACGTGATCGCCGGAATTGCAGCCCTCGGTGACAAGATCGCCTTCGTTCACGCCCGCAATGTCCGCGGCACGGCCGACGACTTCGTGGAGACCTGGCACGACGATGGCGACATCGACATGCCGGAAGTGATCCGGGCCCTGAAGCGCATCGGCTACGCAGGCACCGTCCGCCCCGACCACGCCCCGAGCATGGCGGGAGAGAGCAACGAGACGCCGGGCTACGAAATGCTCGGCCGGCTGTTTGCCGCCGGCTATCTCAAGGGGCTCTTTGACGCGGCGTGAGGCGATGCGTCTTGCGGAGAATCAGCCGGCTGAAAGGGAACCGTAGTTCTTCCCGATCGGTTCCGACAGGCTACGACCAGCGGTACTCCGCGAAGCGATCTGGGGCGTACCGCGACCCCCAGTTTGAGGCGTCACTGATCGAGCGGCGCTACCGCAACAGCTTCGGTCGCCGTGTCCGGAGGAATCACCGGCTCCGGTTGGCGAATCAGGCGCTGGGGACGGTGCGAGATCGGCCTCCCGGAAACTGCGAGGCGCTCGTGGGCTTCGCGGAGATACGTCGCCGTGTCCCCCTTGCAGTCCGCGAGGATCTTCCGGCGGACGGCGTGAAGGTCTTCCAAGATTGCGTTACGGCTCATCGTCGCCTCCTCCAAGAAACTCGATAGGCGTGCAAATCAACAGCCCGCCCAGCCCGAGCGAATCGAGGAGCCGATACAGCCTGGGAAGTTCATGCGCGTTCGCGATGTGTTTGCAATTCAACGTCAACAGATACTGGACGCCGGCCAGGGCTGCCGCAGCGACGTGCAACGCATCGATTCGGGCCGAAGCGGGCATCATCGATCGGCGCACGATCTCGTCAGCCACCGTTTCGGCGTCCGGATTCACCGGCAACACGAGAATCCCGTCAAGCAGTGCCAATCGCCTTCCAGCTGCATCCCGATCGCCCATGCCGGCTTCATCGATGACCAGTTGCGACGTCACCACGTCGTACAAATGGCGTTGCTCAACGAACCAACGTTTAGCTTGGTCCTGCAGTACAGCGACCTCTGCCACCGAACTTGGCCACGCAGCAGCGTGGCTCACGATTGATGTCTCGAGGTAGACCGAATCCATCGGATCATTCCGGCTTCTGGCCGTGCTCGAAAGGCCGACCGCGACCGCATCGGCCTCGGTGTCGATCGCGAGGATCCCGAGCGGACTGCTCACGCATGCATCGTATCTCTCAACTCGGGCATGAAACAAGGCTTTTTCCGGGATGAACATCGTCCATCCCATTCCTTCTCCGCACGAGCGTATCGAGCCGTCACAAGCGCTCGACGCGATCCGGGCTCCCTGCGTCCACCAGCCCTCAATGCCGCAAGCCAGCGCTGCCGCAGGTCCGCGCAGGAATCGGCTCGTGCAACGTTCCACAGGACGAATTGCGGCACCGGCCACCACGCGTACACTTTCTTGCTGACGCAGGCGGGGAGTGAAACGTCAACTCCCCGGCCGCGTCTTCCCACGGCGCATTCCACAGCCAGCCGCCGCAGCGCCCGACCGCTGCGCCGCAGGGATCCTGGGATTGTTGGTGCGGCCGCCGGAGAGCCTTGGGTGGGTACGAAGCGAAACAGCACCCCAGGGCCGTACTTACTGCACCTCGAGATGCTCCGCGATCGGATCGCTGACCCCGAGCGTTATCCGTTCAACCTCCCCGCTATCCGGGCCTTGAGCGTGCTGCCGTTCCATCCGCAGGTCACGTTCCTCCTCGGCGAGAACGGCGCCGGCAAGTCGACGCTCCTCGAGGCGATCGCCGTCGCCTCCGGGCTCAACGCCGAAGGGGGGAGCGTGAACTTCACCTTCGCTACCCGGGCGAGCCACTCCCCGCTCGGCGAATGCATCCGACTGGCGAAGGCGCTTTCGCGGCCCCGCGACAGCTACTTCCTCCGGGCCGAGACGTTCTACAACGTGGCGACCGAAATCGAGCGGCTCGATCAGGGGCCGGGGGGCCCGCCGATCATCGACGGCTACGGTGGCAGGTCGCTCCACGAACAGTCGCACGGGGAGTCGTTCTTCGCGCTGTTCAAGAATCGATTCCGGGACAACGGTCTCTACCTGCTCGACGAGCCCGAGGCGGCGCTGTCCCCCACTCGACAGGTCGAGTTTCTCGTGCTGATGCACGACTCCATCCGCCGCGGCTGCCAGTTCGTAATCGCCACCCATTCGCCGATCATCCTGGCCTACCCCGAGGCGCGCATCCATCTCCTCGACCGGCAGGGGATTCGTGACGTGGCCTACACCGACACCGACCACTATCAGGTCACGCGCCGGTTCCTGAGTAATCCCAAGCGAGCGATCGAGACACTCCTCGGCGCGGAGCCGGATGCCGACACGATCGCTGGAACAGGCTCGTAACAGCCTCCAGCAGTGTGGCGATTCCGTGGTCTGGCGTGACCCAATCGCATCACGCCTCAGGCCTCACGCGACGGCGGAGGGCCACCGCGCGTACACTTGCTCTTCAGCGGCGGAGGGGGTGAAACGCCTTCGCCCCTGCCGCGTGTTCCCCCGGGGCATTCCATGGCCAGCCGTTGCCGCCGCCGCTTTGCGCCGCAGCGCCGTTCTGCCGCCCCACTCTCCCCTCGTCTCGCCCCTCGGAGCCTTCTGCCGTGCCCCGTTTGCCACGTGTCGCCCCGGTCCTCGCCGGGCTCTTGGTCCTTCTCGGCGGGGCCCTGGTCATGAACCCCCCCGGCCGCTCCGCCGAGCCCCCCGCTCCCAACCGCGCCCGCGAAGGGCAGTGGAACACCGTCCAGCGGGCCCTCGACGAAGGAAAACCAAAATCGGCCGTCGAGGCGCTGACGGGGATCGAGCAGGGGGCGATCGCTGCCAAGGCCTGGGACGAAGCGGCGCGGGCAATCGCCACGCGCGTTCACGCCGACACCGGCGACCGCCCCCCTGACGATCCCGAGCGCCTCGTCCGCCTCGAAGCGGCGCTTCAAAAAGCCCCCGCCGAGGTCAAGCCGGTCCTCGAGGCGATCCTCGCCAACTGGACATGGAGCTTCTTCCAGAACAATCAGTGGCGCTTCGCGCAGCGGACAAGTGGGGCCAGCGGCGGCGTCAACGAAGAGGGGAAGGCGGTCGAGGGGCTCGCCGGAATCGCTTCCTGGGATCTGCCGCGCGTTGTCGCCGAGGTCCGCCGCCGGTTCACCGCCGCGCTCGATCCGGCCGAACGCCTCCAAGCGATGTCGGTGGGCGACTGGAATCAGATCCTCGACAAAGGCGCGATGCCCGATGCCTGGCGGCCGACGGTGTGGGATGTCGTCGCCCACGACGCCCTCGCCTTCGCCGCGTCAGGCGTGCGGGGGCTTGCCGACCCAGAGGATCTGTTTGAGTTCGAGATCGATGCCCCCCCCCTCGGCACGCGGCAGGAGTTTCTCGCCTGGAGGCCGGAGGAGGGGACGACCGACACCGATTCACCCCTCTTAGGCGAGATGCTGCTCTTCCGCCGCCTTCTCGAGGCTCACGCCGGCGACATTGACCGCACGGCGCTGCTCTCGGCCGACCTCGACCGGATCGAGCGGGCCAGCGCCGCCGCGCTCTCCCCCGGCGGCGACGACGACCGCAACGCACGAACAACGAAGGCGCTCGAGGCGTTGCTTGCCGACTGCGGCGAGAACGAGGTCG
>CALQRA010000193.1 GCA_943332855.1 Candidatus Kuenenia stuttgartensis | reverse complement strand
TGAGCAATGCGTGCAAGGGCTGCCGCTTCGAGCCGAAGCAGGCGACCGGCCCCGCCGCCTGCCCGTTCACCACCCTCTACTGGGATTTTCTCGCCCGCCACGCGGCGCTGCTCAAGGCGAATCCGCGGATGACGATGCAGCTGAAGAATCTCGATCGCAAGGAGGCCGGCGAGCTCCGCACGATCCGCCGCCAGGCCGACGACTTCCGCGCTGGGCTGGAGTAGAGTTTTCGATCACCCTGAACATCCCCTCTGCTGACTGTTGATCCCCCATCGCAGGGAGCCTATGATCTGGGGGGCCCCGTGCGATGAGTCCAGGAGCCGTGAGCATGCGATCCAGTCGTTGGTCCGCCCCGAGTCGATATCGTGACGGTGGCCGGGGTGTCGGTATTCCCGTCCACATCGAGACGCTCGAATCGCGCCGCATGCTCTCGGCAACCGCGTTCCGACAGGGCGACGTCGGCTGGTTTGTCGATCCGGCGAAGCCTCAACTCGATCGCTACGACATCGCCACCGAGCAATGGCTCGCGCCGGTGACACTCCAGGGCGCCCAACAGCCGGCCTCGGCCGCGCTCGTCGATAACGACGGGATCTATGCCGCCTTCGGCCGCGCGATCTACCGCTACCGGTCCGACGGAACGTCCCCCACCTGGCTGTTCGCCACGCAGAACGACGTCCGCGCGCTCCACACCGACGGCAAGCTGCTGTTCGTCATCGACAGCGTCTCGCTCTATGGCCGGGCGACGAGCGTCGACAAGTCGACCAATGCGATCGTGGATTTCAAGGAAGTGTATGTCGATTCCTTCGGCGGGACGTCGATCGCGCCGCAGGTCAACAAGATCTTCGGTCGCTCCGAAGGGGTTTCACCCTCGGACATCACCTCCCTGGGATACGACGACACCGGTCATTTCACCACGTCAGGCGACAGCCCCTATCACGGCGACTATCCAGGGGCCTCGAAGACGTTCGTGACGCCGGACGGCAGTCGGGTGGTCGACGATTCCGGAACGTTCTACTCCACGACCGATCTTACCTGGATCGGGAGCCTCGGGACCGTGATCACTGATCTCGACTTCGTCGGCAACGGAGGAGTAGTCGGCGTGTCTGGTCGGACGCTGAGCGCGTTCTCCCCCGTGGCCAGCAGCCCGGCGTTCCTCCCCTCGGGTACGGCCCAGATCGGCTTCGACGCGACGACGGTCTTCGTCGGGAAGAGCGACGTGGTCGCCTTCGTTGCCGACGCGTCCCAGCCGTCGGGATGGCGGACGCAGATCGTACCGCTTTCGGCGCTAACCCCGTCACCTCCCGAAGCGCCGGTCGATCCCGTCGGATTGTCTTACACGCCCGACGCGGTCGCCCGCGCAGCCGACGGCACGGTGCTCCTCTTTTCGGCTGCCCGGCAGAGCATCTTCCGCTGGATACCGGCGACGCAGCACTACACGGCGACGATCCCACTCAGTGGCGTGCCGTCGCACTTCACATACTCGCCGGCGCTTGACGCGGCCTTCGTCGTCTATCCCGGCGGTCGGATCAACCGCATCGATCTGAAGTCGGAAGCCCCGGTCGAAGAGCCGTTTTTCATTCTCCCGGGGCGGCCGGGGGGGCTGGCTGCCGCCGGCCGCTATCTCTTCGCCGAGGACGATTCAGGCGCCTGGGTGACGCACTACACGATCGATGGCGACGGCCGGTTGGTCGATTCGCGGGATTGGAATTATTTCTCCACCGAGTACATCTGGAGCGAAGCTACCCAGTCGATGTACTTCTTCCGCGACGACACGTCGCCGAACGACCTCCTCCGCGAGCCGATCAATGCCGATGGAACGGTGGCAGGGCTGAAGCCGGGGGGAATCGGATTCACGGTTGATTCACCTCTTCACAGCAGCGAGGGCTTCTCCCACCCGATCCGGGTGAAGCCCGACGGGAGCGTCGTCGTGCTCGGATCGGGGGCCGTCCACAATGCCACGACGCTCGCGCGTCTGCCCTATAGTGTTCCCACGACATTCGTCGACGCCGGTTGGATCCGCAACAGCCTCTACACGCTCGCCGCCAATGCCGCTGGCTCGCGCGTCGGTCGGTACCGTGGCGCGCAATTTGAACCACTCGGCAATGTCGATCTTGCCGGCGCGCCCGGGGCACTGCTGCCGCTCGATCCGCCCCGTGGTAGCCCCTCGGGGGCCAACGGTCGGATGTTGGCCATCACGAGCGTGGCAGGGGTGCCGACGTTCACGGTACTTCGGCCCGATCTCTCGGTGCAAAAACCGCTGGTCGATTCCGATGTCGATGGTGACGGCCGCTCCGACGTGTTCCTCCGCGACAGTGTCAGCGGTGCGGTGACGGCCACGATCCGCGACGCCTCCGGCACGGTGGTCGCCACCCGTCCCCTCGGCGGCAGCCCCGATTGGGAGGTCGTGGTGGCCGCCGATTTCGGCGGCGACGGGATTGCCGACCTTCTCTGGCGCCACGTTCCCTCTGGCGCCACGGTGATGTGGCAGATGTCGGCGGGAGGGGCGGTTGTCAAGCAGGCGTTGATCGGTGGCGACAGCCGCTGGCGCGTGGCTGCGGCGGGCGACTATGACGCGGACGGTCGCGAGGATCTCCTCTGGCAGGATGTCGGGAGCGGTTCGGTGGTGGTGTGGCTGATGAACAATTTTTCGGTGCGGAGTTCCGGGGCCATCGCCGATCAAGTGAATGGACCGGTCCATCCATCCGATGGGAACTGGAGGATTCTCCCGGTCGCCAACGGCTACGACGCCGACAGCGATGGCCTCTCTGACCTTTTGTGGCAGCATCGGACGAGCGGCGTCACCGTCCTCTGGCACATGAACGGCACCCGGGCCCCGTCTCAGGCCTTCATCGGTGGAGACGCGACCTGGAAGGTGGTTGGGGCTGCCGACGTTGACGGCGACGGCCGGGGCGATCTGCTGTGGCGGCATGAGCCGAGCGGCGGCGTTGCGATCTGGCTGATGGCCGATACGCGATACCGGGCCTCGCAGGGTGTCGACGAGGGCCTCGTGTCATCGTTCGTCGTGGCGTATGACGTCAATGGCGACGGCATGGCCGACACGGGGTGGGCCGACCGGCAGACGGGGGCATCGTCGCTGCGTCTCAGCCGCGGCTTCGCCAGTCTGAGGACCTGGGGGGTGAGCCCGTCGTCGAAGTGGGTGATCGTCCGGCGTCCTACCGTCACGGAAACCTGATCGTCAGCCGAACGACTTCCGCGCTGGGCTGGGGTAGAGGGCCGCGGTCAGTCGTGATCCCCGCCCTCGAGCGAAGTGACCGGGTCGATGAACAGCCAGGCTACGCCGCCGACGGCGTAGACCGCCGCGAAGAGGAGGAAGGCGACCGACCAGTTCGGGTCGGTGGAGTCCGGCGCCGTGAAGGCCGTGAGGAGCGCGGGGACGATGACCGGCGAGATGGCACCGCCGAAGTTCCCCATCATGTTCATGCTCCCGGCAAGCGAGCCGGTGTGCTTGCCACCGATGTCCATGCAGGCGCCCCAACTGCCCGGCATGGAGAGATCGTTGCCGAAGCTCGCCAGCCCCATCGCGAGGAGTGCCGCGACGCCGAAGGTGGTGAGGCCTCCGCCGGCTGCTGCGAGCTGTTGCAGCCACACCGAGACCAGGAGCATCACCGCCGCGCCGCATAGCCCGACGCAGCCGAGCGTCCGCCGGGCCCGCGCCGTGCTGCCGAGTCGATCGGCGAGTCCGGCCGCGATCGAGCCCGACACAAACGAGCCGATGCCGCCGAAAAACAGCGGCACGCAGCCGGCCAGGGCGCGCTGCATGTCGGTGAAGTCGGGGAACGTCTCCTTGAGGAAGGTCGGCATCCAGGTGATGTAGAAATACCAGGAAAAGTTCTGGCAGAAGTACTGGAGCCACAGCAGCCACACGCTCGGGCTGCCGAGGAACAGCTCCCACGGCACCGCGCCATGCCCCACCTGGCGATCGGCCGAGTCGCCGATGATCGCCACCTCTGCGGCGTTGACGCTTGGGTGATGGCGGGGGTTGTCGCGGAACCAACTCCAGAACAGCACCGCCCACACGACCCCGAGGAGCCCGAAGAGGAGGAACGTCCACTTGTAGTGGAGCCCGAGGTGGTCCTTGGAGAGCATCCAGCCGACGAGCAGCGGCGTGAACGCGCCCCCCCAGCGGGCCGAGAGCCACATGATCCCCTGCGCCCGGACGCGCTCGTGGCCGGGGAGCCAGAGGGAAAAGACCTTGGCGAGGTTGGGGAAGCAGCCCGCCTCGCCGACGCCGAACAGGAATCGGAACGTCAGCAGCGACCAGAAGTTCCAGGCCCAGCCGGTGAGGATCGTGAACACCGACCACATGGAGACCACGCGCATGAGGACGGCGCGGGGGCCGATCCGGTCGCCGAGCCAGCCGCCGGGGATCTCGAAGCTCGCATAGGCGATCGAGAAGGCGAAGAACGCCCAGCCCATCTGCTCCTTCGAGAGGCCGAGGTCTTCCCGCATCTGCGGCGCTGCCTGCGAGATGCAGACGCGATCGACATAGGTGATCACCGCCAGAAGCACGGCAAACGCGAGGACGACATGCCGGGTGCGCGTCGGTGCGGCGCGCTGGCCGGTCGTCGCGTCCGAGGGATGATTGCCCGCCGTCGATTCGTCTCGTGCCATCTCTCCTCCCCTGCCAGTCGGTCGCGCCGCCCCCTCCGCCGCGCCGGGCGGATGTCGGCGGAGCGGAGTCTACCGTGTCGGCGCCGCGGCACCGATTCCGGCTCCGCGGCCGCACCGATCGTGCCGCGTCTGGATCGCCGGAACCCCTTCTGTATGATCGAAATGCCGGCGGGCGGCCGGCACCGTTCTGCACCGTGACACACTCCCCCGAGGATCCTTTCATGGCCTCCGCCCACCTCGGCTCGCCGATCCAGTCATTCCTCGACTCGCTTCGGACGAAATACGCCGATGACCGCGAAGGGGAGGTCGCCACCTACATCCCTGAGCTTGCGAAGGCCGATCCGGAGCTGTTCGGGATCTCCATCGCCACCACCGACGGCTATGTCTACGAGGTCGGGGATTCGCGGCACGAGTTCACGATCCAGTCGATCTCCAAGCCGTTCGTTTACGGTCTCGCTCTCGACGATCATGGCGCCGAGCTGATCCTCGCGAAGGTCGGTGTCGAGCCGAGCGGCGATGCCTTCAATGCCATCAGCCTCCACAAGGTGACCGGCTGCCCGCTCAATCCGATGATCAATGCCGGGGCAATCGCCACCACGGGGCAGATCGTGGCCGAGTCATCCGAGGCCAGGATCGGGCGGATCCTCGAGATGTTCGAGCGCTACAGCGGTCGTCCGATGCGGATCGATAGAGACGTGTATGAATCGGAGAGTCGGACGGGCCACCGTAATCGGGCCATCGGCCACCTCCTCCGCAACTTCGACGTCCTCGTCGATGATCCGACCGCGACGGTGGATGCCTACTTCCGGCAGTGCGCCATCTCCGTAACCTGCGCCGACCTGGCCCTCCTCGGGGCGACCCTCGCCAATCAGGGGCTCAATCCCGTCACCGGCGTCCGGGCGATCAAGGAGCAGCATGTCGAGAACGTCTTGAGCGTGATGGCCTCCTGCGGCATGTACGACTTCTCCGGCGGCTGGATCTACAACGTCGGCATGCCGGCCAAGAGCGGCGTGGCGGGGGGCGTGCTGGCGGTGCTCCCCGGCCAGTTGGGAATCGGCGTCTTCTCGCCGCGGCTCGATGCCCAGGGGAACAGCGCCCGCGCCCTGAAAGTGTGCGAGGAGTTATCGAGGGCCTGGGAGCTCCACCAGTTCAATCCCCCCTACTGTGCGCAGACGAGCCGGCGGCTGGCCTACACCGCCGCGCAACGCAGCTCGAGCCGCACGCGCCACCCCTCCCACCGCGCGTGCCTGCGTGAGCACGGCACGCGGATCCACGTCGTTGAGATGCAGAGTAACCTCGCCTTCTCGACGACCGAGCCGATCGTCCGCGACGTCCTCAATCGCGTCGGTCGGCCGCTTGCCGTGATTCTCGACTTTCACCATGTCACCGCGATCAACGGCGTCGCGGTGCGGATGCTCGTCGACCTGGCGGAATCACTCGCCCGCCGGGGTGCACTGGTGTTTTTCACCCAAACCCACCGCCTTAGCGTCGTCCGTGAGCAAACCGCTGCCTATCTCACGGACCGCGGCGAGGTGGAGGCGCTGTTTCGGTATCTCTCCACCGACGGCGCCCTCGAACATTGCGAGGACGTCCTCCTCGACGAACTGCACGCCTTGGTCCAGTTGGTCCATCATGATCTCCACGACTACGAGATCACGGCCAGTCTCACGGAGGACGAGATCGCCCTCTTCGCTACCCTTCTCAAACACCGCTCCTACGCGAGTGGCGAGAAGATCACTACGAGCGGGGAGGAGGCGACGAACCTTCTCCTGATCACGAAGGGGGTCGTCGGGGTCTGGCTGGCGGGGGACGCCGCTGCGGAGAACCGCGTGGCGAGCTTCTCGGTCGGGACGATGGTGGGGGAGATGGCTTTCCTGGACGGCGCCCGGCGCTCGGCGGACGTGGTGGCCGAGGGGGATGTGGAGACGGCGGCGTTTGAGATCGTCGACTTTGTCCGCCTCCAGCAGTCGCACCCCGTCCTCCACACGAAGATCCTCCGGAACATCGCCGTGTCACTGGCGACAAAGCTCCGCAAAGTGAACCAGGACGTGAGCGTCCTCTCGGCGGCTCGCGATTGAGGGGGGAGCGCCTCCCCGCGCTTCACAGCTCGATCGTGTCTCCTTCCCGCGCGGCCCCGACGATCATCCCGGGATGGTCGCGGCCGGCACGGGCCTGGGCTTTTGCGACGAGGCGGTCGAGGTCATCGTCGTCGTGGGAGGGATCGTGGTGGAAGAGGACCACCCGGCCGATGCCCACCCCGCCGGCCAGCGACATCACCTCGTCGACGCAGCCGTGGCCCCAGCCCCTCCGCGTCTGGATCTCGGTGGCGTCGTACTGGGCATCGGCGATGAGGATCGCCGCGCCGGCGATGAAGTCGCGGATCCGTGGTTCATCGGGGCCGGCAGTCTCGTGATCGCTCAGAAACACGATCGCCCCCTGTGGGGTCTCGATCCGGAATCCTAGCGATCCCCCCGGATGGTTCGTCGGGCAGGCCGCCACCGCTACATCCCCGACCCGGAATCGCAGATCGCCGGCGAGGTCGAGGTGATCGAAGGTGATTGTCGCTGCGAGCCGGTCGAAGGGGAGGGGAAACCAGCGCTTCCCGTCCATCTGATCGGCGAACACGCGCCGCAGGTCAGCAGCGGAAGCGTGCCCGCCGACGATGCGGATCCGCGTCGTCGGCAGGTAGGCCGGTGCGAAAAACGGGAAGCCCTGGATGTGGTCCCAGTGGGCGTGGGAGTGGAGGAGGGTCAGCGCGATCGGCGTGCCGGCGTGCGCCGCCAGCAGCGATTCCCCAAGGGGGCGGATGCCGGAGCCGGCATCGATGACGATCATTTCGCCCCCCGACCGCACCTCGACGCAGGTGGTGTTGCCACCGTAGCGGAGCGTCGCGGGCCCCGGCGACGGGAGCGAACCGCGCACCCCCCAGAAGCGCACGGTGGTGGGGGATGGCCCCGGGAGTTGGTGTGGCATGGAGACAGCCTCAGGGGCCGGAAGTGGTCCGACGGACGGTTGCGAGCGCGCCTGCGACAACCATCGATCGCTGCCGAACACCCACGCAGTCAAGATATGCGATCGGCGTGCCGGACGGGAGGCAGGGGGCGTGACGTCCGTGGACAGCCGTCAGGCATGTCGCTTTCCCGAAAGCGGCTGCGACGACAACGGCGGCAGGCTCCCGAGGGCGGCGAACATGGTCGTCGGCAGCGGTGCGGCAGCCGGTTTCGGGGCTGCGGCCTTCGGGGGCTGTGCCATGCCGCTCGGCACTGCCACATCGACACCACGAATGTCGTTCCCCTTCGTGATCGCCACGATCCTCCCTGTGGTCGACATCGATCCGGAGGGCCCGCCAGCGCCGGTTCCCGACACTGCGACCCGGTAGCTGCCGAGATCGAGCCCGGTGAACAGATAGCGCCCGCTGGAATCGGACGTCGTCGTGGCGATCACCGCTCCGGCCGCATCGAGGAGCGAGACGGTGGCAGCCGCGATCCCCTTCTCGACCGTCTGGCGGAGGCCGTCGCGGTTGCCATCGGCAAACACTGTGCCGCCGATCGAGGCATGGAAGGTGAAGACGTCGGCCTGGAGATTCTTCAGGCCAGTGTTGCGGGCGATGATGTCGGCGAGGGTTGTCCGCTGGATATCGGCCACCACGGTTGTCGGAAGTACATTTTGATACCAGTAGCGATCGCCGTCGCGCAGTCGCGTGAACTGGTCGACGATGATCCGCGTGAACGTCGCCCCGAGGCTCGAGCCGGGAAGGTGCTTCTCCGCCAGGCCACCCACCCAGAGATCGATCGAATTGACTGAGCCGTAGGCCTTTTGGAGCGACTGCTGGAGGGCGACGTCGGGGGTGATCTGGGCGAACGACGTCACCCGCGGCAGTCCGTAGGCGACGCGAACAGCGTTGTAATCGGCCAGGCCATGATCGCGGCCGCGCTCGATATTGATCGACGCCAGGTCGAAGCCCCCCTGGCCTGGGGCGCCGAAGAGGAAGTTCCGCACGTCGTCGACCACCTTCGTGTCGAGTTCCTGGGCTCGGTCGCTGGCGAGGTACTTCAAGAGCGGCTCGATCCCCACCTCTGACACCGGCACGGGATTGAAGAACGCGTCGCGCAGCGCCATGTCATCGCGGACCGGGTTGCCGGTGTCGTCCAGGAAGCGGATGTCGTCGCCGAGCAGGCTGTGGCCCAGCCGGAAGGCGGCGGTGGAAAACTCGGTGGAGATCCCGGCGTTGACGGTGGACCGGTAGCCGCTCCAAGGCGCGATCCCGTCGGCACCCGGCCGAGCGGGCCCGAGCAGCGCGGGGAGGAATTCGTCATAAGTCACATGCTGCAACTCGGCGATCACCATCCGGCGGGCATGCTGGAAAAGCTGCTCGTCGGTCCAGTCGGGATGTTGGGCTGCCGCTGCTGCGGCGACACGGTTGTGCTCGCG
>CALQRA010000192.1 GCA_943332855.1 Candidatus Kuenenia stuttgartensis | reverse complement strand
GATCATGTAGAGGCACTCCGCAGCGCCAAGCGCCTCGGTCTTTCCCGTCTTGTAGGAAAGGTAGGCCGGCAGCGTCGCAAACGACGGCGTGTCGCTGACGTCGGCCCAGCAGTCGGGCATCTCTTGGAGGAGGAGATCGCGCTTCGCCAGGAGCATGAGCCGCGCCGCTGACGTCCGATCCTTGGCGTCGGCCACCGCGGCCACCCGCCGGGGCAGATAGCTCTCATACATCGGCCGGAGAACGGCGTCGATCTTGCGGATCGTGCTCCGCGTCTTGTCGATCTTCGCCCGCAATCGGGCTCCGGCCAGCCCCGAGAGGGAGAGCGACGCGAGGATCGCCACGATCACGATCACCACCATCAACTCGACGAGCGTGAAGCCGCGCACAGGGGCCCGGCGGCCGCCATTCGGCTGACAACGCCGAAAGGATGGTGGCTGGCTGGGGCTCATGGGGGGCGTTGTCGCGGAGGTCGATCGGGAGGGACGCCGTGTGGCTCGAGGGACAAACGACGGTTGGCTGTTCGTCGGGTCCGGCACAACAGCACGTTGAACGAGCCTTTGAGAATAGGGAGTGGCGCGATGCGACCGCAACCATCGAGCAACGCGCACGAGGCCGCGCCGGGGCTGGTCGCTCGGGCGTGGCGCTGTGACGTTCCGCGGGCATGAGCCATTCGGCGAAGAGTCCATCGCAGTGGGGGAGGGATTCTTGTCGCCTTCACCGGCAGTAAGCTGCAGGAGCTCACCCGGAATGTTCTCGGCTGGGATACCCGCCTCCAGCACAGGACACTCCAGATGGGCACCCTCGGCAACGCACCCCCGGTCCTCGCGCCGGCCTCCGGGGAGATTCCCGCCTTCGCGCGGGAGATCCAGAACGAGTGGTTTGATGTCGCCCCCTCTGCCACAAGGAGCCGGGCGGTGGCCCGGGCGTGGCGCCAGTTCTGGCAATACAACGCCCTCAATGCCCTCGCTTCCGCTGCCGAGGGGCTCGGTCAGGAGATCCCTCACCTTCTCGGTGCCGTCGAGGCCTACGACGTCGATCGCTCCCTCAGCCCGCGCTTGAGCGCCAGGCTTGCGACGCTGATGGAGGCGATGTCGAAGGGGAACGGCTACGGCGTCTACGACACCGTCCAGGCCTGGTGTGCCGATCCCCCCTCGGCCTGGTATGCCGAAGGCTTTGCCACCGAGTCGATCGCCGTTCACGCCTGGGAAGGGCAACTGCTCGATGAAGTTCGGGCGACCCGCGTCGAGGGCGTTGCCCCGCTGCACTTCTTTCCGCTGTTGGAAACGGATCTTGCCCCGCTCCACGCCGCCGTCATGGAGGCCCTGGCGCTCATCGCCGCCGTCGATCCCGACATGCATGCCGAGATCGTGTCGCATGTGTCGCTGGTCAAGCTGTTCACCGGCCGGGGGATCGAGGGCTTGAGCTCGCCGAAGGCGTTTGGGGCGATCTGGCTGCGGATGCCGGAAGTGGGGATGGAGATTCCCTGGTTTCTCGAGCATCTTGTCCATGAGTGCTCCCACCTCCACCTCAACGCCCTCCTCGCGCTCGATCCGCTCCTCACCAACCCCAACGACATCCACAAGGCGCCGATCAGGCCCGATCCCCGGCCACTCTTCCAGGTGCTCCATGGGACGTTCGTCCTCGCCCGCAATCGGCGCGTTCACCGTCGCCTCGCCGAACGGCATCCCGACTTGGGGCTCGAGCCGGCGCTCCACCGCTTCGAGGAGCAGTGTGCCAGCGGCGCGGCAGTTGTGGCGGAGAGCATGCAGCCGACGGCGCGAGGCCGGCGCTTGCTCGAATCCCTCCAGGCGTAAGCCTGCAGGCGACGACTCTCTTGCCGAAGCCGTCGGGACCGCCGAGCGCGGCAAGGATCCCACCCGCACACACCCGGCGGCCCCGAACAGCCCGTATCGGCGTCGCTGCGACGGCGCCCAGAGCTGTCAGCTGACGGCGAGGTTGACCGTGAAGCCGACCGAATCGAGCTTCGGCGCCCGTAGCCGCAGGCTGTAGCTCCGGCCGGCGACGATCGCGAGGCCGTTGGCGACGCTCACGCCGGTGTCGGAGGGCTCGAGTTCGACGACGGTCAGGCTCGTGACGACGTCCTCGAGTTCGAGATCGGCGTACTTGCCGTTGCTGTCAGGAAGAATCTCGACGCGGAGCAGCGTGGCTCCGGCCGGCGCCACGAACGAGTAGAATTGCTTGTCGTTCTTCGTGGCCGAGCTTCCGGTCACCGAGGCCAAGCCGCCGGCAAACACGATCGAACCGGCGCTCGTGCTGCCGCCAGAGCTCGAGCCGCCCCCCGACCCGCCGCCGGAGTTCGATCCACGTCCGCGTCGATCACCAGCGTCCACGTCGGCGATTTTGTCGTCATCGAGGCTCTCGTCGGCCCCGCGGCCCCCGCGAATCCGGTCTTTGCCGCTGCCTCCGTCGAGGTCGTCGTCACCGTCGTCGCCAAAAATTGAGTCGTCGTCGGCGCCGCCGCTGATCGAATCATTCCCCATGCCGCCGCGGATCGTGTCGCGCCCTGACTCGCCGCGGAGATTATCGTCGGCGGAGCCTCCGTTGATCGTGTCGTCGTCGGCGCCCCCTTCGACACGGTCACGGCCGTTGCCGCCGTTGAGACTGTCTCGCCCCGTGCCCCCCTGGATCGAGTCATCGCCGTCGTCTCCCGAGACGAGGTCGTTGCCATCGTCGCCAGACATCCTGTCGTTGCCGAGGCCGCCGGCGAGGGTGTCGACGCCGGCGCCGCCGGAGAGATCGTCGTCGCCCCCTTCACCACTGACGGAGTCGTTCCCGTTGCCCCCCTCGACGCGGTCGTCGCCGCCGCGGCCGCGGATCGAGTCGTTGCCATCACCACCGCGAATCGAGTCGTTGCCGTCGCCGGCATCGACGGAGTCGTTGCCGTTGCCAACGTCGATGGTGAAGCTCATCAGAGCGCCATTTGGGGCACGAATGCCGCGGCCGATCGACACCTTGTCGTTCCCGCCGAACGTCTCGATGACCACCCCGGAGACCTGGGTGAAAACGGCGTCCTTCTGGACGCCATCAACACCCCGGACGACGACGCTCCCCGCATCGCGCCCCTTGGAGACGCTGATCACATCCGCCCGCTCCGTTCCCTGAAGCGTGAGCACGCCGGTGCCGACGTCGTACGTCGCCGAGAGCATTGCCCGCGATTCGAGCGACTCGCCAGCCCGGAGATCGGTCGTGCGGCGGGCGGCGTGGCGATCCTTGCGCGGTGAGGGTACCCCAAGGAAACGCTGGAACAGGACACGGGGATTGATGGCCATGGCTTTTTCCTTCAGGGAGGGCGTAGGGAGGACGGGTGCTACGAACAAAGCGAGCGATTGGTGCGGGATACGGCCGTCATGACAGCCTTTTTTCTGATCGGCGAGATCTTTCCCGGAGTGCAGCCAAGTTGATGATAGTAAATCTTAGGTGGGGGGCGTCAAGACGTCGCCGGCCGTGACTTCGCATGGACACGGAAAACATCGTGAGTGCCTGCACTGCCGACCGCAGAGCTTGCGGAATACTCAGCCTGTGTTGCTTGGCGAGAGTGCAGGTCGGGCGATCGAAAAACCTTACACCGCATGGCGATCGCCTCATCGGTATGGATGCCCGGCACGTGACCGTCGCGCTCGAAGAGTGCTTTGTGTGCCCGAAAATAATATGTTTCTGGGGCATGGCGGTGCTCGAGCAGGTGTTCCGTGAGACGCTTCGCTTTGTCAGTCATGAAGGGAATGAAAGCCTCGTTCTTGCGGCGTTGTAAGGCCGAATCTTGCAGCCAATCAAGGATTCACAGCGTTCGGTTCGCTGCTAAAGTGACGCCACCTCCGTGTTACGGACGACGGTGTGCTGCAAGAGGCGAATGCAACACCTCGTCGTCCGTTTGGGCACACGGAGCGCTTCAGCGTCGCTGGCCTCTTCATATCGTTCCCGAATCGCTCTCATCTTTTGGCGCAGTCCGAGATGCCGCGCCTCGAAAGGATCCCCATGTCGCGTTCCCGTCATTTTTCATCGGTTCGCGGGGCTGGCGATGCCAGTCGTCGCACGTTCATGAAAGGGGCGGCTACTGCGGCCGCCGTCGTCGGCGCCCCGGCAGTCCATGCCGTCGCCGCCGTCCCCACGTTCCCCACGTTGAAACTTCCCGATTCGCCGTTGACCGTCGATTTGGCTGCTGTTCCGAACGCCCTGAAGAACGATCAGATCCCACGTTGGATCGATCCGATCATCTTCCCGCCGTGGCTCCCCCCGATGTCGACCGGCACGCTCCCCGCCAAGTACACCTCGCCGGTCGGCAGTGTGCTTCACGGCGTGGCGCCGGAGTGGTTTGACCACGCCGCTGACTGGGATCGCTTCCCGGTGCAGTATTACGAGATGCATCACATGGCGGGGGCGTATCAGTTCCTGCCAAGCACGATGAAGATCCCTCTCACGAACTTCTGGGGCTATGTCGGCCGGAAGGCCGACGGGACGATGTTTCCGCCGGGGCTTCCTCCGATGTTCCACTTTCGGGCCGGGCAGCCGGCGATTGTGCGGATGGTGAACACGCTCCCGGAGGAGATGTCGCTTCACATGCACGGCGGCCACTGGCCGGCACACTCCGACGGCCATCCCAACTTCGTCATCACCCCGGGCCAGGGGCGCGACTACTACTTTCCCAACATCGTTCCGCGGATTAACGGCGGCCAGACCGGTCCGTTCGACTGGTCTGAGGCCGTGAGCACGATGTGGTATCACGACCACGGCATCCACCTCACGGCGGCTCACGTCGCCCGTGGCTGCGGCGGTGGCATCAATCCGTCGTTTGACGATCTCGAACTTGGGCTGATCACGTCGGGCGTGCTGCCGGGGATCAAGGGCGTTTCGGACGTCGGCCCTGAGTTCCGCAATCCCTACGATCTGCCGCTGGTTATTCGCGACGACATCTTCGACACCTCAGGCCAGATTGCCTACACCAGCAACGGCCACAACGGCTACCTCGGCAACGTTGTTCGCGTCAACGGCAAGGCCTATCCGTTCATGAAGGTCGAGGCGCGGAAGTACCGCTTCCGCGTCCTCACGGCGGGCAATTCCCGCGTCTGGCGGTTCCGCTTGAGTGACAACTCGCCGTTCATGCGGCTCGGTAAGGATGCCTGGCTGTTCCCCAAGCCCCAGCAGACGCAGTGTTTCCTCGGCGGGCCGGCTGCTCGGGCCGACATCGTTATCGACTTCAGCAAGTACAAGCCTGGGACGGAGGTGTTTCTCGAGAATATCCTCCCGCAGATGGATCCGCGTGGGCCGACGAGTTCGCTCGATAAAGAGAACGGCACGACCGTGACGGGTACGCCGCCTTTCCGGCATCGGGTGTTGAAGTTCATCGTCGGGGCTCGCGACACGCGGTATCCCGATGCGACGGTGAACGTCAATTCGCCGCTCCGGCCTCACGTGAAGATCGAGGCGAGCGAAGTTACAGCCCGGCGGACGTTCCTGTTCGAGCGGAAAAACGGTGCCTGGGCGATCAACGGGCAGTTCTGGAACGAGAATCTCGTCAACGCCATTCCGCAGGCTGACACGGCCGAGGAATGGACGCTCAAGAACGGTGGCGGCGGGTGGTGGCACCCGATCCACATTCATCTCGAGTCGCACCAGCAGGTGGCAGATCTCCAGACAAAGAAGCCGATTCCCTATCACGACAGCTTCAAGAGCGACACCTGCATGCTCGGACCGGGCTCGGAGATCGTGCTTCGGATGAAGTTTCGGACGTTCAAGGGGCCGTTCGTGTACCACTGCCACAACGTCGAGCATGAGGATCAGGACATGATGTTCCAGTTCGATCCGCGGCTGCCGCCGGTGGACCCCAATCCGGCCCCGCAGCAGTTCTTCCCGTGAGCTCACGCCCGATGCGGCCTCCCTCCCGAGCCCCGCGGCCGGGAGGGGGGCACGTACGGCAGGGGTTGGTTTGCCGCAAGGCCGGCGGTCCTGCCTGTCGAACGTCTGCTCCCTCTGTCCTCGTCTGCTCGTCTTGAAAGGATCGTGAAGATGCGGCGGTATTTCCTCGGTGTTGCCATGATCGGCCTCCTCACTGCCAGTTCGCTCCTGCGGGCTCATGAGCCGGTCGATGAGGTCGTCGAACCGGCCGTCGGCCCGGCGTCTGGCGCCGCGACGATATCGCCAGTGCAGATGATGCGGCAATCGGTGGGGGAAAACCTCCCCGACACGATCCTCACCGATGACACTGGCCGCGAGGTGCGTTTCTTCACCGATCTGGTCAAGGACCATGCGGTGGTTATCAGTTTCTTCTACACCAACTGCCGCGGCACCTGCCCCGGCACGAACATCGTGCTCTCCGATGTCCGCGACGACCTGGCGACCGATTTCGGAAAGTCGGTCCGCTTCATCGCGATCAGCGTCGAGCCAGAAAAGGACGACGTCGCGGCGATCAGCGACTATGCAGCCCAGTACCGGGCGGAGGTGACCGATCCGGACATGCCGGAGTGGGTGTTTCTCACCGGCAAGCCGGAGGAGCTCAAGGCCCTCCGCTACAAGCTTGGCTACTACAGCATCGATCCGGTAGTCGATGCCGATCCGACGCAGCACGCGGCCACCGTGATTATCGGCAACCATGCCACCGGCCGGTGGGGGATGATGCCGGTGGGAATCGGCGCTGAGCAACTCGCCGGCAAGGTGCGCCGGCTGGCCGGCTGGACAAAAGCCCAGCGCTATGCCGACGTTTATGCCGGCCTGGCCAAAAACCGCGCAGCCGCCGGGGCAGAGCCCGCGGTGGCGGCTTCGGAGAAGTGATCGGGCGCGGTGAAAGTGGCTGGATTGCTTTTGTAGATCACCAGGAGTGACAATCGATGCTGGCGCGAAAGCGTGTCGGTCGGCGTGATATCGTGACAGGGGCGGCCGCAGGCGTTGGTGCCGCGGCAGTCCTCCTGGCAGGGGATGGGGGAGCGAAGGCCCAGGTACCGGCCCCTCAATTCCCGCTCCAAAAGCTTCCCGATTCGCCGCTGGTGGTCGATATCAGTAAGATCCCGGGGGCCCTTCTCAACGAGCAGATCCCCCGCTGGGTCGATCCGATCAGCTTCCCGCAGTGGCTGCCGCCGATGGCGACCGGAGCCGTGCCGGTGGCGTATGGGTCGCCCGTGGGCGATGTGTTTCACGGCGTGGCTCCGGAATGGTTCAACCATCCGGCCGACTGGGACCGCTTCCCGGTGCAGTATTACGGCTTGGCTCACGCGCCGGGGCGGGCTCGGTTTCTTCCGAGCACGATGAACCTCGTGACCGACTTCTGGGGCTACGCCGGTCGCCGTGCCAACGGCACGCTGATGCCGACCGGGCTTCCGCCGACGTTCCGCTTCCGGTCGGGTCAGCCCGCGCTCACGCGGGTGACCAACGATCTCCCCGAGGAGATGTCGGTCCACATGCACGGCGGCCACTGGCCCGCCCACGCCGACGGCCATGCGAGCTTTCTTGTCCTCCCCTCGAAGGCCCGCGACTACTACTACCCCAACGTTGTCCCCCGCCTCGACGGCGTGGCGGACGTGACCCATGCCCCGAGCACGATCTGGTATCACGACCATGCCCACCACCTCACCGCCCCCCACGTGGCCCGCGGCTTGGGTGGGGGGATGGCGCTGGCGCTTGATGACCTCGAACTCGGCCTGATATCCGGCGGTGTGCTCCCCGGGATCCGCGGGGTTTCGGATGTCGGCCCCGAATACCGCAATCCCTACGATCTGCCCCTAGTGATCCGCGACGACATCTTCGACTCCAGCGGCGCTCTCCGTTACACGAACAACGACTACAACGGCTATCTCGGCAACGTCGCGCGCGTGAACGGGCAGGCCTATCCGGTCATGCGGGTGGAGCGGCGGAAGTACCGCTTCCGGGTCCTCGTGGCGGGCAACGCCCGCGTGTGGCGCTTTCGGCTCAGCGACAATTCGACCTTCCTCCGCATCGGCAAGGATTCCTTCCTCTATCCGCGGCCGCAGCAGACGCAGTGTTTCCTCGCTGGGCCGGCCACGCGGGCCGACCTGATCGTTGATTTCAGCAAGTACCGGGTCGGTCAGGAGATCTATCTCGAGAACATCCTCCCCCAGCAGGATCCGCGCGGTCCGGGCGGAACGCTCGAGGATGCCAACGGCACGACCGTCACCGGCACGCCTCCCTTCCGCCACCGGGTGCTGAAATTTGTCGTCGTCGATCGGGATGCTCGTTTCCCCGACGCAACGATCACCCCTACCACCCCCCTCCGGCCGTTCGTGCCGATTCCTACCTCGGAGATCGTCGCCCGGCGGACGTTTCTCTTCGAGCGCAAGAACGGCGCTTGGGCGATCAACGGTCAGTTCTGGAATCCGGACTTCGTCAATGCGATCCCCAAGCTAGGGACAGCCGAGGAATGGACGATCAAGAACGGGGCCGGTGGCTGGTGGCACCCGATCCATCTCCATCTCGAGGGGCATCAGCAGGTGGCCGATGTGAGCACCGGGAAGCCGATTCCCTACCACGACAGCTTTCTGTCCGACACGACGATGCTCGGCCCCAATTCCGAGTTCCGTGTTCGCGTCCGCTTTCGGACCTTCAGAGGGCCGTTTGTGTTCCATTGCCATGCGGTCGAACATGAGGACATGGACATGATGTTCCAATTCGATCCCCGCGATCCGCTGACGGCGAGCACGACGCCGCAGCAGTGGTTTCCATGACGCGCGCGGCGGCTTGATCGGTCGTTGGCGGTGCGCGCCCTTTGCCAGGCTCGGGATTGACCGCACCACGTCGCCGGACATTCGCGACGGCCATCCCTGGCCGTCACTCTCTCCGCGCCGCCTGCGCTTTCGCCCTCCGGGCTTCGCTGGCCGTCGAGGCCGTCTCCCGTGGCACGGCCAACCCCTCGCAGAATTGCAAAGCGTTGTTCGGCGGGCTCTTTTTGATCTGCGCAGGACGAGGCCGGGGTCGGCGAACGCTCGAGGAGTCCCCGATCGCGCCTACCGCCTTGAACGGCCCGCTTGGCTGTTCTAAAGCGATGCGGGGCGACGAGACTTTTGCCGCCCCGGCCGATGGACCACCCACAGGCTCGAGGCCCTCTGGGGTTC
>CALQRA010000191.1 GCA_943332855.1 Candidatus Kuenenia stuttgartensis | reverse complement strand
GCGGATCGGGGCGGTGAACATGGAGCCGCGCGCCGCGGATCGAGCGGGCCAAAAGGGCGCCGGTGCTCGACGGCCGCCACTGTTCGCGGCGGTGGATGAGGATGTCAACGGCGACGGCCGTGTCGACCGGCGGCAGGGCACCACACAGGCACCAGCGCGGCGGCAGTCGGCATCCCTCGCAACGCTTTGCCCCGGCGAGGACGACGCTCCGTGCCATGCCGGCTCCTCGATCCTTCGCAGGGGGCGTCGATCGGGGGAGAGAAAAAAACGGCGGCCGACGGCACACCAGACACTCCGATTGTCAGGGCGGAATGGAGCCAGATGTGCCGCCGACCGGCGTCGATCGGCGGAAGAGAAAAGTTGGCGGGAGAGTGGAAAGGTGGGATGACCGGCGGGGAAGCAATCACGCGGAAGGAAGGCAGGAACCAACCGAAGTTCTGTCCGGAGGAGAGAACGTCGACGTCGAGCAGAGCGGAAAAGCGTGGTGCGGAATCAAAGAGGCTCAACGAGCAAGAGTTTCTCTGAAGCCGGAGTGTCTCGTCTAGAGGGAAAAAGCTGGTCGACAGCGATTCTCCTTCGCGTCGCTTGTCGGACCCCACCCGAGCGATTGATGACAGGACATTTCCCCGGGCGATGCGGCGCGAAGGTATGCTTTTTCCCATGCTCGCCTCCACCAAATCGTTCGCACGAATCTCACACCGCCCCCCCCTCGCTGCGGTGGCTTTTCCCCTGCTTCTCGCGGCATCGCTGTCGGTGCCGACCTCCAGCGCCCGCGGCGACGACGCGCCGGCGCCGGCTGCCGCGCCGAGCCCGGGCCACTCCCTCCATGGCGAGAGCTTCTCCGCGGGGCCGCGGCGCCGGCTTCCCCTCACGCCGGGCTGCGGTGTCGTCCGCTTCCCCGTCACGACCACGTCGCCGGAGGCCCAGGCCTATTTCGAGCAGGGGGTCGGCCAGCTCCACGGCTTCTGGTACTGGGAGGCGGAGCGGTCGTTTCGCACGGTCCTCCAGATCGACCCGGCCTGTGTCATGGCCCACTGGGGGATGGCGATGGCGAACACCCAGAATGAGGCCCGGGCCCGGCAGATCATCGCCCGCGCCACCGGGCCGGCGTTCGACGCCGCCACGCCGCGCGAGAAGGGCTGGATCGAGGCCGCGCGGAAGCTCTTCGCCGAGAAGAAGGACGACGCCGAGCGGAAGGCGCATGCCACGGAGTTTCTCGCGGCGATCGAGAAGATCGCCCTCGACCATCCCGACGATCTCGAGGCCCGGGCGTTCCTCGTCGGCTTCTCCTGGTGGAACAAGAGCCGCATGGGGCTGCCGGTGACCAGCCCGCTGGCGATCGACGCCCTCGCCCTCCAGGTGCTCGCCAAGGCGCCGCTCCATCCGATCCACCACTACCTCATTCACCTCTGGGACGGCTCGCGCCCCGCCGAGGCGCTCCGTTCGGCGGCCCAGTGCGGTCAGTCGGCCCCCGGCATCGCCCACATGTGGCACATGCCGGGGCACACCTTCTCCGAACTGAAGCGTTGGCAGGATGCGGCCTGGCAGCAGGAGGCGGCGGCCCGCGTCGACCATGCCCAGATGCTCCGCGCCCATCTCTACCCCGACCAGATCCATAACTTCGCCCACAACAGCGAGTGGCTCGTCCGCACGCTCAACCATGCCGGCCGGGTCCGCGAGGCGCTGACGATCGCCGCGAATCTCTCGGCGATGCCGCGGATCCCGCGCTCGAAGGAGGTGAAGCCCGATCCGGCCCAGATCTTCGACGAGAACGGCAGCGCCTGGCAGTACGGCCGCGACCGGCTCTTCGAGACCATTCTGATGTGGGAGCTGTGGGACGTGGCCACCTGCCTCGCCGACACCCCCTACCTCGAGCCGGGGCGCGAGTTCGACGACCAATGGCGGCGCGAGCAGCTCCTCGCCCTCGCCGGCTACGGCCGCGGGGACCGCGACGCCGGGGGAGCGGCGCTCGGGCGGCTGGCGGCGATCGAGGCCCGGCTCCGGACCGAGCGGACCGACGCCGCCGCCACAGCCGAGACGGCCGCGCGCGGGAAGAACCAGTCGGCGGCCGAGATCTCCAAGGCGATGGCCGACGCGATGCAGCCAATTTCGGAGAAGATCGAGGCGCTGCGGCGCCCGCTGGCCGAGCTCCGTCTGCGCGATCACCTCGCCCACGGCCGCACCGAGGAGGCCAAGGCACTCCTCCCCGAGGTCGGCGAGCTCGACAAACGCCGCCTGGCACCGCTCCATCTCGCGCTCGGCGATCCTGCCAAGGCCTGCGAGCTCGCCAAGGGGCTCGCCGACGGTGAGCCGCAGCAACTCGCCCCGCGCGCGCTCCAGGCCTGGATGGAGTGGAGCGCCGGCCGGCGGGACGAGGCACTGGCCACCTTCCAGGAAGTCCGGAAGCTCGCCGGCCACGCCGACCCCGATCTGCCGGCGCTGCGGCGCCTCGCAGCAGTAGCGGAGGCGGCCGGTGTCTCCGGCGATTGGCGCGTTCCCGCCCCTGCGGCCGCGGATGCCGGCATGCGCCCCGATCTGGCCACGCTCGGACCCGCGCAGTGGCAGGCGTGGCAGGCGGGGGAATGGAGCGCTGTCAGCGTCGCGGGGGAACCGGTGTCGGCCGCGGCGTTCCGCGGCCGGCCGCATGTCCTGATCCTCACCCTCGGCAAGGCCTGCACCCACTGCAATGAGCAGGTGAAGGCGTTCGTCGCGAAAGCGGCCGAGTTTGAGAAGGCGGGGCTGCCGGTCGTGATCGTGAGTACCGACTCCCCGACCGACATCCGCGATTCAGGTGAGACGCTCCCCTTCCCGGTCCATTCGGCCGCCGACGGAGCGGCCTTCCGCGCCCTCGACGCCTGGGATGATTTCGAGGGGAAGCCGCTCCACGCCACCTGCTTCGTTGCTGCCGACGGACGGATGCGCTGGCAGCATGTCGGCTACGAGCCGTTCATGCTCCCCGACTTCCTCCTCGAAGAGACGCGCCGGCTCCTGAAGACCCCCGAAAGCCCGGAGTGCCTCCTGCGTCGGTGAGCCGACGGCTACGTGATCGAGCCGTTGCTGTCCTCGTCGACCCCGTCCTCGTCGCCGCCGTCGACCTCGTCCTCGTCGTCGAACTCCTCGTCGTCATCCCACGGCCAGAAGAACATCTGCACCTGACGGAGAACGATCGAGTCCTCGCCATCCTCCCCCGCCTCCTCGTATTCGACCTGGAAGAGGATGCCGTCATAGCTCTGGAGTTCGGCCAGCGGCACCTCGGTGAGGAGGACGGTCTTCTCGTCGATCCGCTCCGCGGTGACAAAGCCCCAGGGGTTCAATTCCCCCTGAACTTCGACATTCACGGCATCATCGAAAGCGTCGGAATCGCCCTGGATATGGAAGTGGGGCATCGACGTTGCATCCTTGGGAGTGGTGGAGAGTGGCGAAGGCCGCGGGCCAGAGCATACAGCGCCGGCGAGCGCCGCCAACCTCACAGCGCCAGGCTGGCATAGGCCAGAAGCGACGCGAGGCCGACGACGGCCGCTTCGACGGCGATTTTCCCCCGGCTGATCGGGAGCGTCCCGACGACCACCGCGAGGATCAGCCCGGCCACGGCGAGCTCCACCGCGAGCACCCTGGGGCTGGCCCGCTGGGAGGCGCGGATGGCGAGGAACAGCACCACGATCAGCCCTCCGGCCGTCACCCCCTGCCAGGTGCTCCGCGCTCCCAGGCGGAGCGCGAGGAGACTCGCCAGATAGAGCGTGAAGGGGAAGAAAAGCTCGCGGTTCCCGGTCGCCCGGAAGAGGACCAGCCACACCAGGCCCGGCACGACCATCGCCAGAGACGCCGGCCGGAAGTCGGCGACGGCCAAGGCGCCGATCGCCGCTCCACCGATCGCCGTCCACGGCCAGCCCCCCACCCCCTGCGCGGCCGCGAGGAAGAGGATCTCCACGACGAGAAAGGTAGCGGTCGCGGCGCGCGTCATCGGGTCGCCTGCCTCCGGGAGCCACGTTCCAAGGGAGGCCTGCGGGGCACACCGCCCCCTTGCCTCGACGGCCCAGCGGCGGCCGCCCGCCACGAGCGTGTCACTTTGTCTGCAACGACCCGCCCACCGCTGAAGACGTGGCGATGTTCACGCCGTTGTTCTCGATGATGTTGTCGATGACCTTCGTCCCCCCCGACGCGCCGCTGGCGAACAGGCCGAAGCTCCGGTTGGAGACGATGCGGTTGTTCTTCACCGCCAGCCCCTGGGTGCTCTCGAGGATGACGCCGTTCTGGCCGGAATGGATCGTGTTGAGGAGGACGGTCGAGCCGCTGCAATCCCCCTTCGCACTCAAGCCCCGCCCCTCGGCACCGTTGATGTCGTTTGACTGCACCCACACGCCGCGGGCAGCCAAAAGCTGGATGGCGTTGAACGTGTTGCGGATGATCGTCGACTTGATCGCCGTCCCGGTGAGCAGGCCCGTCAGGCCGATGGCGCTGTCGGTGCCATGGATTCCGTTGGCCTGCGACGGGGAGTCGCCGCCGAAGAGAAGGCCGGTGGCAGAGTTGACAAACAGCCCCCACGCCGCCCGTCCCCCGCCGGGGAGCGATCCCTCGATCGTGTTCGACTCGATCGTCGTCGCAGCGCTGTTGCCGGTCGCGACGATCCCCTGGAAGCGGTCGCGGAAGAGCCTGTTGCCGGTGACGGCGAGATGGTTGGCGTCGGAGAGCTTGAGGCCGATGGTGTTGTCGGAGATCGAGTTGGCGAGGATCCGCGTCCCGGTGAGATCGCCGACGGCGGCGACCCCGACGGAGGTCCGACCGGGGACATACGCCCCGGAAGCATCGGTGCCGGCCGCGATCGTGTTGCCCCTCCCCGGAGCCCCGAGCGTGAGCCCGCGGACCCGTTCGAGCGAGACGCCAAGCGGGGTGGCGGTGATCGCGTTGCCCGCCACGACCGTCCCGGTAGCGTCGCCGTCAGCCCGCAGGCCGTAGAGGGTGTTGCTCCCGATCCCGTTGGCGGCGACGACGAGATTCTTCGCACCGACGAGGCTGATGCCGCCGGCGTTGCCGTTGACGGTGTTTGAACGGATGGCGGTGCCGGTCATGTCGCCGGTGGCGACGATTCCGGTCGAGGTGCCGTTGATCACGTTCCCCGAGGTCGACGTGCCGAACGACAGCCCGGTGGCAGATGAGAGATGGGCCCCGAAGGCCCCCTTCCCAGCGCCATCGATGCGGTTGCCGGTGATCGTCGTCGCCGGCATCGCCCCGCTGGCCTGGATCCCGGCCACGGCGTTCTTTGAGAGGGTGAATCCGGCGATCCGCGAATCGTGCGTGGGGCCAACGACGATCCCACTCCCGGCCGTATTGACGACCTTGCTGCCAGGGAGCTGCATGTCGATGCCGTTGACGCCGGGAGCGAACACAATCCCACTGGCGCGTGCCCCTGCCGCCGATCCGTCGATCGACAGCGGCGCCAAGGCCTTCACGGCGCTGGCGCTGTTGACCCGCAGCGAGGCAAGCGCCGCCGTGCCGCCGACGGCCTGCGCGAACTGGATCGGGCCGTTGCCGGCGGCGAGCGTGAGGTTCTTTGCCCCGTCAACCGTCCCCTCGAAGCTGATCCCCGTGGCGGTGAGTGTCGGCGTGACCGCCTCGGTCCCCTCGCCGAGGACAACCGGGCCGGAGTAGGTCTGCGTGCCACCGGTCGTCACCGGCGCCCGGAGCACGATCTTCGACCCGATCATCTGGAGGTGGGGATTGGCAAGCGAGATCGTGCCACCGTTGGCCACCGTCTCCTGCTGGATGACCGGGAGGAGATCCGCCCGGCCGATGATCACCTTACTCGCGGCGATCCGCGTCAGCTGACTATTGGAGGTGCCGCCGAGGCGGATCACCTGCTCGGCATCGATATTCCTCACCGTGACGGTCTTGGTCGTCGCCACGATCCCGCCGGCCAGATCGAATCCGAAGGCGTCACCGGTGAAGGTGATCGGGGCGGAGGAGCTGGTCACCGTCGCCCCCTTCACCGAGAGCCCCGGAGAGGTGGTGAACGGGGCCGCCGCCTGCGGGTTGCCACTCCCGCCGCGGCCGGTGATCGAGATCGGTCCCTCGTCAGACTGGACGGCGGCGGTCGAGGTCAGCGAGACACCGGTGTTGTCTTTCGCGGTGCCGCTCGCGCTCCCGCCGCCGGTGCCGTTGAGCGTGATCCCCCCCTCGTTTCCGGCGCCGGCGGCCGTGGCCGAAGTGACGCGCCCTTGGAGGAGGATCCCGTTGGCGCCGATGGTTCCGCCCCCCCCGGTGCCGGTGAGGGTCACCGCGCCGCCCGACGAACCGACGCTCGAACCCCTGTCGATGATGATTCCCTGGTTCGACGGGCCAGTCGAGGCGCCGCCGAAGCCGGTGATCGAGAGCGTGCCCTGCTTGGTGCCGTCGTTGCCGGCCATGACGGTGGCGTTGCTGACCAGGGCCACGCCGCGCTGGGTGCCGCCGGCGTGGTCGCCGCCGCGGCCCGAGAGCCGGATCGAGCCCCCTGATGTCGAGATCGTCGAGGCGTTGACGATCAGGCCGGTGAACTGCCCCGGCACCTGGCTGCCAGGGTCGGCGTCGAGGGTGATGTCGCCGGTCTCGGAGGAGAGCGTCGACCCCTCGACGGAGATGTTCGACGACGTGGCGGTGAGCGTCGAGGCGCCGGCGAAGGCGGTGGCCCCCGAGACCTTCACCAGCGGCACCCACACTCCCGTCGATCGAGTCATAAGGACGTCGAAGTGGTCGACAAAGGTGCCGGTGCTGGCGATGAAGTTGACGGAGGTGTTGTTGAGCGAATTGGTGATCGCCACCCGCTCGATGTCGAGGGGGGTGGTGACGGTGAGGGTGCCGAGCCCGTTGCCGGAGAGGCCGGTGATGTCGGTCCCCTTGAAGGTGTCGGCGGAGACGAGCGAGAAGACGTAATTGCCGCTCCCCGAGCTCGACACGCGCATCTCCCCCTCGCTATCGAGGTTGATCGCCAGGGCCTTCGTCGGCCCGTCGTAGCTGAAGGCGGCGAGGATCCGCCGGTCTTCGAGCGCCTCGAGGGCGAGGCGGAGGGAGCGCGACGGACGGGCAGATGGAGTCATGACGGGATTCCCTGGATCGATGGGGTCGGGAGCCCGGTTATCGCAAAAAAGCGCCGCGGGCGGAGCCCCAATTGGGCCGCTCCGGAGGGGCCGGAAATCGCCCTCGCCCCCCCCAAGAAGGGAAGTCGACGCCGATCACGGGGTCGTCCAGGGGACGCCCGAGCGGTAGGCCTCGAGGTGCTTCTCCAGATCGCCCAGAGGCTGCGACTTCGGCGCCAGACCGATCGCCTCCTCGAGCCGGGCCACGGCGCCGGCGAAGTCGCCGGCGCGGGCGAGCGCCGCTGCCAACGTGTCGAGTGACGCTGAGCGCTTCTCGGGATCCTCGCCGGCCAGCGCCACCGCCTCCTCCGCCAGGGTCCGCGCCCGGGTGGGATCGCTGCTCCCCTCGGGCACCGTGGCGAGGTACCAGGCGAGGGCATTGACGACGTCCCAGCGGCCGAAGCCAGGCACCTGCGGCGCGTTGACGGTGCCGTACATCGCTTCCAGACGCACAAGGATCGGGATGCAGTCGGCCGCACGCCCGGCGTCGATGCATTCGCTGTGGAGATCCCACAGAATCGCGGCGAGCTCCTCGGCTGGCATCCCGGGCACCGCGGCATAAGCCTCGGCCGCAGCGACGCGATTCCCATTCGCCTCGAGCTCCTCGGCCCGCTTCCGCGCGGCAGCGGCAGCGTTTCCGGGGGGCAGCGGCAGCGTCACCTTGTCCCACACCTCGGGCGTTGGCGCCGGCTTTCCAACCGTACCGACCGGGGCGGGCCGGACGCGGAGCCATCTCGGGGCAAACATGGCCAGGAGGATCACTGCCCCCAAGGCGACCGGCAGGGCCCTGAGCCACAGCGGCCGCGCCGGCTCCACGCCGGCCACCTTCGCCGTTTCCCCTGCCGTCCGGTCGGTTCCCTTGAGTGCCTCGCTCGACGGCGCGGTGGGGGCGCCCGCTGCCTCGAGCGGGCCGACGGCGGGGGCGAGAGCGCGGATGAAGGCCGAGCAGCTCGGCCAGCGTTTGGCTGGATCACGGTCGAGCGCGCGCTCGAGGACCTGCCGTTCGGCGGCGCAGACGGCGTCGAGGTCGAGGTGGCCGGAGAGCTTTTCATTGAGCACCCCGACGACGGTCGTGTCGCGGTTGGGGAGACGGCCCGTGCGGAGCTCGAGGTAGGAGATCGCCAGCGAATACTGGTCGGTCGTCGGCGCGGGATCATAGGGCGCCGTGACCATCTCCGGCGGGGCGTAGGCGAGGCTCGCCATGTTGTTTGAGGTCGCCCGCACCTCCCCCTGGGCCCGGGCCAGGCCGAAGTCGCACACCTGCACGACGTCGCCGACAAGGAGGATGTTCTGGGGCTTGATGTCGCAGTGCTGGACGGCGGCGGCCCCCCCGGTCGCGGTCCGGGCCCCGGCGTTGAAATGATCGAGGGCCAGCGCCGCCTGGCGCATCCAGTCGAGGAGCTGCTCCGGGGGGAGGCCCGTCGCGCCGGCCCGAACGCTGGCCTGGAGACGGTCGTAGAGGGTGCCATCCCCGAGCCCCATCGCGACGATCAGCTCGAGGGGGGCCTGCTGCGCGGATTCCGCCCCTGCCGCGCCATGATTTCCCAGGATCCGTCGCCCCGCTTCGGCCACGTCGGCCTCGCCCAGGCAGGTGCCGTCGCTCGCTTTCAACCACACCCCGAACACCGGCACCATGTGCGCGTGGCGGATGTTCTTCACCGTCTGGAGGGCCCGGTACTCCCGCGTCCCTTCGCGCCGGCCGACGTTGACGAGCACCTTGATCGCGACGCTCATTCCCCCAGGTGCGTCGGCCTGCCAGACCTCGCCGAACCCTCCCCGGCCGAGGAGCTTCACGAGCCGGTAACCGGGGAGGATCGGATCCCCAATAGCATAAGGAAAGGTGACGGGGCGCGTGGCACGGTCGATGGCCACGGTCTGGTCCGTCAGGGGGGCTGTCGGCCGCGAGGCCAGGCCGGCGTCGGGCACCCGTTGGGTCTGCTGATCCTCTCCCCCTGTCACGGTCTGGTCTCCTTGACTCCG
>CALQRA010000190.1 GCA_943332855.1 Candidatus Kuenenia stuttgartensis | reverse complement strand
TCCTCGAGGTGGTGCAGGGAAAGGCCGACGCCTTCATCTACGACTCCCTCTCGGTCTATCAAAACCACAAGCGTCATCCCGACAGCACGCGGGCCCTTCTCCGACCGTTCCGCGAGGAATCTTGGGCCGTCGGGCTGCGGCCGGCCGACCGCGACTTGCGCGAGCACGTGAACTCGTTCCTCGAGGCGTTCCGGGCCGACGGCGGCTTCGAGAAACTCGGCGACGAGTTCCTCCCCGAAGAGAAGGCCGCCTTCAAGGCCGAGGGGATCCCCTTCTACTTTTGAGCCCGTGCATGTCCGCATCCCATCCCCCTCCGACGTCGTTCCGGCAGGCCACGGCGAACTCTTGCCTCCGCTGGCTGTCGGCCACCGCGATCCTCGCCGGCGTGCTCGTCACGGGGTGTGCGCGACCGGCCGCGCCGCCGCCGACAGCGCCCGTCGCGGTCGAGGAATCGGAGCGGCAGTCTCCGCCGGTTGAGCCGGTCGAGCCCTTCACCGGCCCGATCTGGTTCACCGACGTCACGCCCTCGGCGGGGATCGATTTCGTTCATCACTCCGGCGATTCGGCGGAGAAGCCGTTTCCTTCGGCCAACGGCAGCGGCCTCGGGGCGATCGACTTCGATCTCGACGGCCGCCACGATCTCGTCTTCGTCAGCGGCGTTCCCTTCCCCGTCGACGAGACCGCGGTGAGTCCCAGCGCCCGCTGCTTCCGCAATCTCGGCGGCTGGCGGTTCGACGACGTCACCGAGCGGTGTGGCCTGCGGTATGCCCGCTACGGCCATGGCGTCGCCGTCGGAGACCATGACGGCGACGGCTTCCCCGACCTGTTCCTCACCGGCTACGGCGGCGACATCCTGTTCCACAATCGGGGCGACGGCACGTTCGAGCCGAGGAGCCCGGCGGCAGGCCTCGACGACGGCCGGTGGAGCTCGAGCGCTGCCTTCGTCGATGCCGACGGCGACGGGCTCCTCGATCTCTATGTCTGCCGGTATGGCAAGTGGACGCCGGAGACGAATCCTTACTGTGGCGACCGGGCCGCCGGCCTGCGGGTGTTCTGCAGCCCGCTGACGGTCGAGCCGGAGGCGGACGTGCTGCGGCGCAACAACGGCGACGGCACCTTCACCGACGTGACGGCGGCGGCGGGGGTCGACGGTCGCCCCGGCCGGGCCCTCGGGGTGATCGCTGCCGATGTCAACGGCGACGGATCGATCGATCTCTACGTTGCCAACGACATGAATCCGAACTCCCTCTGGCTCGGGGACGGCCGGGGGGCATTCCGTGACTCCAGCGACCTGTCGGGCACCGCCTACGATCATGAGGGGCGGGTGAAGTCGAGCATGGGGGTCGACCTCGCCGACACCGGCAACCGCGGGCAGGTCGACATCATGGTCACCGACTTCCAAGGGGAGGCGAGCCTGTTCTTCGCCGGCTCGGCCGACGGAATCTTTCGCGATGTCAGCGACACCAGCGGCGCCGGATCACCGAGCCTGCCGTACGTGAGCTGGGGGATCCAGTTCGCCGACTTCGACCTCGATGGCTGGAACGATGCCATGATCACCAACGGCCATGTCGGTGACGACCGGCACAAGACCGGCGACAGGGCACTGCTCCAGCAGCTTCCCCTCTTCCTCCACAACCAGCGCGGCCGGTTCCGCGAGCCCCCCCGCGACCACCTCGGCCCGTACTTCGTCACCAAGCACCAGGGGCGCGGGGTGACCGCCGTCGACCTCGACAATGACGGCGATCACGACCTCGCCTTCAACCACCGCGACGAACCGGCCGCCCTCCTCCGCAACGATCGTGGCCATCCGCAGCAGGAAGGAACAACGAGCACCGTTCTCCGGCTCGTCGGCACAGCGGGCAACCGCGATGGTCTCGGCGCCGTGGTGACGATGACCGCCGGCGACCTGATCCGCACCGAGCATGTGAAGGGGGGAGGCGGCTACCAGTCGTCGCGCGATCAGCGCGTGCTCTTCTCTATGCCAACCGACGGCCCCGCCCCCTCGTTCTCGATCCGCTGGCCCGGAGGGCGGATCACGCCGCTGCCGGGGATCGGCGGTGGCGGGCAGTGGCTCGTCATCGAATCGGCCACCCCCGACGCCCAGCCGCTGGTTCTGCGCGAGGATCCCCCCCGATGAGTCGCTCCTCGTCCCACGCATCCCGTTCTCGGCGCCTGGCCGTGGCGTGCTTCGCGATGATCCTCACGGCGGTGCCCGTGGCCTGCCGCCCAGGATCCCCCACGCCGGGCGGGCCGGCGAAGGGGCCCCAGGACAAGCCGGCCCCCCGCCAGAGCGACAAGGCGCGGAAGACGGTCGTGGCAACGCCGCGACCGGCGCCCGCCACGCCCCCCCGGTTTGTCGATGTTGCCCGCGAGTCGGGGATCGATTTCACCTACTTCAACGACGAAGCCGCCGGCAATTGGCTGATCGTCGAGGTGATGGGAGGGGGCGCCGCCTGGCTCGACATCGACCTCGACGGCTGGCTCGATCTCTACCTGACGGAGGGCTGCCGGCTGGAGAAGTCCGCGGTGGGGGATGGCGAACACCGCGATCGGCTCTACCGCGGCCGGGGGGCGGCGGGCTTTCGCGATGTGTCGGCCGTGGCCGGCATCGGCGACGACCACTACGGCCAAGGGGTCGCTGTCGGTGACTATGACGCCGACGGGTTTCCCGATCTGTACCTCGCCAACTTCGGCCCCGCCGTTCTCCTCCACAACAACGGCGACGGCACGTTCACCGACGTCACCGCCGCCGCCGGGATCGCGTTCGCGAAGTGGGGCACCAGCGCCGCCTTCGCCGATCTCGACCACGATGGCCAGCTCGACCTCTACGCCTGCACGTTCCTCGACAATCGGCTCGGCAACAACAAAGCCTGCGACTATCCGCAGGGGCGCGGCTACTGCGGCCCCGGGAGCTATGTCGGCGAGCAGGATCAGGTGTGGGTGAGCCGGGGAGACGGGACGTTCGTGGAACGCTCCGCCGACCTCGGCTTCACCGAGACCAACGGCCGCGGGAAGGGGCTCGCCGTATCGATCGTCGACCTCGACGACGATCTCGTCCCCGAGGTCTATGTCGGCAACGACATGACCCCCAACTACCTCTACACACGGCGGCATCCGCAGGGAGCCCCGGCCCGCTATGAGGAGCTCGCCACCTCCGCCGGCTGTGCGGTCAGCGACGACGGCGAGAACGAGGCCTCGATGGGAATCGTCACCGAGGACTTCGACGGTGACGGCCGCCCCGACATCTTCCTCGCCCACTTCTATCAGGCGAAGAACACGCTCTACCAAAACCTCGGCCAGCTCCTCTTCGCCGACGTCAGCCGGAAGACGCGGATCGCCGCCACGAGCCTCCACAACCTCGGCTTCGGCACCGTGGGGCTCGATTGGGACCGCGATGGCCGGATGGAGATGTTCGTCGCCACCGGGCATGTTCTCGGGCCCAGTGTCCAGCCCTACCAGATGCAGCCGCAGCTCCTCTGGCAGGCCGCCAACGGCACGTTTGTCGATGTCTCCGACGACGTCGGCGGCGCCTACTTCGGCGGAAAATGGCTCGGTCGGGCCGCCGCCGGCGCCGACTACGACAACGACGGCGATCTCGATATCGCCGTCAGCCACAACATCTCCCCCATCGCCCTCCTCCGCGACGACACGGCCGCCCCGGGCCGGTTCCTCGGCCTCGACCTCCGCACCCCCTCACGGATCCCGCCGATCGGCGGCCGGGTCGAGGTGAGTTGCCAGGGCCGGAAGACCATCCGGCCGATCGCCTCCGGGGGGAGCTATCTTTCCAGCCCCGATCCGCGGATCCTCGTCACCCTTCCCCCGGGAGAATCCCCGGCCGACGTCACGATCCATTGGCCCTCCGGACGGGTCGACCGCTTCAGCCTCGAGGGGGACGGCTACTACCGGGTTCTGGAGGGGGAGAGCCCCGAACGCACCACTCCTCTCCCGTGAGCCAGCTGGATGCGAGCCAGCTGGATGCGAGCCGCCGGGATGGGAGGAGAGCCGGCGGGATGCGATGATGGTTGGGGCGCCCGGACTCTCCGCCGCCCGCTCGACCAACCTCCACGACCTTCCTGCCGTGACCCATTCGCCTCCGCCTTCCGCCGAGCCACCCCGCGTCTCCGGAACCCCGTTTTTCCGCACGCCCCTGCGGAAGCTCCTGGCGCTCGTCGTCGCGATCGCCGCCGCCCTGGGGGGCGTGGTCGCCTGGCAATGGTGGCAGGAGGGCCCGCTCCGCGACGCCGAGGCGGCCCTCGCCCGTAGTCAGGCCCCGCGGGCCCTGGCGCTGGCCGAGTACTACCTCGACCTCCATCCCGGGTCCGAGCGGGCCGAGGCCGATCGGGCCCGGGCGCTCTCCGATCTGGGCCGTGCCGACGAGGCGATCGAGATCTACAAACGCATCGGGGCCGCCACGATCGACGAACTGCGGGCCTGGGCCAGGGCTCACATGATTCGCAGCGAGTGGTCGCGCGCCGCCCCGCTCCTCGAACAGTGCTTGCGGCTGCGCCCGACCGACGCCGATGCCCTCTACGAGCTGACCACCTGCCGGACGCGCCTCGGGCTCCTCACGGAGGCCCTGGAGAGCGCCGAGCGGTTCACTGCCCTGCCCGGGCAGGGGGCGCGGGGCAACATCCTCCTCGGTGCGATTGAAGCCGACCGGAGCCATACCGACGAAGCGATCCTCGCCTACCAGCGTGCCGAGGCGCTGGCCCCGGACGGCCTCGGCCTCCAGTTGCCGCCGGAGGAATTCTTCGAGCAGTTCGGCACGCTCCTGCTCAATCAGGGGCGCGACGCCGAGGCGATCCCGCTGTTTGAGCGGAGCCTCGCCGCCCGACCGACCCCCTCCAGCCACCACCTCCTCGGCAAGGCCCTGGCCCGGACCGGCGACATTGAGGGAGCGCGGCGCAACTGGAATGCCGCGATCGAGCTCGATCCAGCCGGCGTCACGCCGCGCGAAGAGCTTGCCAATCTGGAGCTCGTGGCCGGCGATGCCATGGCGGCCCGGGAATGGCTCACCCCGCTGGAAGGGCTCGCGGAGCAGCGCTTCGAATCGGCCTATCTGTTCCAGCGGCTGGCGGCACTCGAGAAAGACGACGCCGCCTTCGCGACCAGGAAGGAAAAGGCCGACGTCCTGCGGGACCGGCAGCAACTGATCGCCAAGCTGGAGCAGATGATGGCCAGCTCCCCCGGATCCTACTGGGCGGAGGTTGTCCGGGCCCACAAGTTCGCGACCCTCGGCAACCGCGCCCAGGCGGCCGACCTGATCAACGGCATCGAACGCACCGACGATGAAGACCCATTCGTGACCGAGCTGCGGGAAGCGGTCCTCGGAAATGGACCGCTCCCCGCGCTCGAACGAGTGCCCTTGAAGCAGTTTTGATCAGGCCGCCGACTACTTCTTGTTTTCCATCTGCTTCCGCATCGCCTCGGGCATTCCCTGCATGGCCTTCGCCTTGGGGTCGCCCTGGGCCTTCGCCTCTTCCTTCACCGGGGCGATCTCTTTGACCGAGCCACCGCAGCCCGCGACCGTCAGAGCCCCCACCACCAGCACCGCCAACCCAGCAAAGCGCACCATCACAGCACCCCGTTGTTGAAGAATGAATCGAGCCGTATCAAACGATAGCTACCAAACGATCCACACCAAAAGTCATGGCCGGGCGAACCGGATCGTCACGATCCGGCCGGCATGGCCTCAGCCGTAAGTCCGTCACCGCCCGCCTGCCGACCGAGAAGCTCAATGTAGCCGCTCCAAGCTTCCGCTTCCTGGGGCCGGCCGATCTCCCGGTAGAAGGCGACCACCTCCTCGAGGGCGGCTGGAGTGTCGAGTTGCCCGAGCACGACCCGCAAGTGATTGTGGATCTTGTCGTCCATGAGCGCCTCGAGCTTGGCCGCGCGCTTGCGCATCGCCGTTGCCCCCTCCTCGTCGCCCGCGCGCGCGAAGCAGTTGGCGGCCCGGTTCATCGTCCGCCAGTCGATCGCCCCGGGCCAGACGGCAAGGGATTCCGCATACGCCGCCGCGGCGCCGGAGGGATCGTCGCGGGCATCCTGGAGGACACGGCCGCGGGCCAGGAGATACTCCCGGCTCTGGTCGCCGGCCGGCCAACGGTCGAACTCCTCCCCCCCCCGATCGATCTCACCGAGATCGAGGAGGACATCGACGAGCGTGCTGCGAAAAAACGGCTCCCAGGTTTCTTCGGGGGGATCCGCCACCGGGGTCTTGTCGAGCAGATCGAGCGCGAACGGCAGATCCCCCTGGGTGCGAAACCACCGCGCCATCGCTCCGTTGCACAGCGGCGAATCGGGCTCCGACGCGCGGAAACGCACAAGCCGGTTCGATTCCACGATCGCAGCATCGTCGATCGGCGAGATCCGGAAGGCCATCATCCGGTCGAGCTCGGAGGTCGACGTGAGCGGATAGAACTGGCTCAAGTACCAGTCGCGGAGCACGATCGCCCGCTGCCCCTCCGGCCGCGACGTGAGCACCTTCCAGAAGAACGGCTCCACCTCCTCGCTCCGCCGGGTCAGGTCGAGGAGCTTCCACATCAGGTAATTCGTGTCGCCGTCCTCGGGATCGATTTCCAGGGCCCGCCGCAGCGCCATCTCCGCCGCCGAGGGGCTGTAGTTGAGAAACAGATGAACCCGCGCCTCGGCGAGACGGGCCTCGACGGCCCGCGGGGCATCGTCGGGGATCGTCCGCAACCGGGCGACCGATCCACCGATCCGCTGGTTGAGCGGGAGGGAGTCGTCCTTGACGAGCGCCTCGGCCCCGAGGAGGTTGGCCTCGGGGCTGCGGGGATGGAGCCACAGATAGCGATCGATCGGGGCGTGGACCTCGCTCCACAGCCCGTGCTTGGCCCGGAGCCGCGCTTCACCCAGCCCCTGCCCGCTCCAGGCGACCGCGCCGACCACCGCCGCGAGCAGCAGCCCCCCCGTCACGAGAACGAGCCTCGAAAGCCGAGAGCGACCGCGGCCAGCATGGCCGGGCGTGGCAGCGTTGGCTGGGGTGCCATCGGGAAGATGGGCTGCAGACATCATCGGCGTCGCGGGCCTCCCTCCGCCGGACACCATCGGGCTTTTCTCCACGATGGCAGGAAACACGATGGCATGGAAACAGCCGCGGCCGCCGGAGGAGTCGCCCTCCGGCGGCCGCTTGGAAACAACAGGACAAGCGCCCCGATCAGTTCTCGTCGGAAACGGTCTCGCCGCCGTTCCGGGTGCCCATGGCCCACCAGATCTGATTGGAAACGTTGCCGGTGATGAAGGTGACCGACCCGTCGGCCTTGGCCACGTTCACGCCATCGGTGTGGGCACTGGTCGCGGCCAGCACGTTCGTCCCCCACCAGTCGCTGTCGGTCGTCTGGCAGCTCTTCTCGTTGGGCATCATCGTGTGGGCATAGGCCGAGCCGGTGGCCGCCATCGACCACGACCAACCACCGCCACGCATGATCCGGCCTGCACCGCCATCGTTCAGCCCCGTCTGCTTGATGCAGTTGTTGCGGACGTCGGCAGTGCAGCTGCCGGCGTCAGCCCAGGAGTAAACCTGCGACTTCCAGAGCTTCGGATCGTTGGTGACGTTGCCGCTCCAAGTCTCGATGACGAACTCCGAGTACATCGCCGTCTTGCCCGTGCCGTCGGTGATCCCCGCCATCGTGACGGGGGCCGCACCGTACGTCTTCTCGTAGTTGCGGTAGGAAGCGATGCCGTTGCTGCGGATCCGGCCGTCACGCTCCCCCTGATAGACACCACCGGCCGTTGTGTGCTGCGACCACGACGTGCCGTTGTTGATGGAGTAGGTGTGATTCGCCTGACCGCCGTTGATGGCATTGGGATTCGACGGGCAATTGAAGGCGGGAATGCGGCCGCTCAACCCGGCGGAGTTGTAACCGGCCCAACCGGGGAAGTAAGCACCGGCGTCCTTCGGATTCAGGCTTCGGGCGATCCCCCCCTGCTCAAGAAAGTTGAGGAGATAGACCTTGTCGGAGAAGTAATAGGGATCGTACGGAGACGGCCCCCACCCGACGCTCTGCGGGAACATCTGATTGGTGTCGTGGTGATTGTGCATCGCCAAGCCAATCTGCTTGAGGTTGTTGGTGCAGGCGGAGCGGCGGGCCGACTCGCGGGCAGACTGGACAGCAGGCAGCAGGAGACCGACGAGCGTGCCGATGATGGCAATCACCACCAGCAACTCGACGAGCGTGAAGCCTTTACGGCTCACGCCAAGGAAACGATGAGACATGAAAACGCTCCTTTTGGGTCCAGAGCGGACGATTGGGAAAAGAAGGAATAGATATAGACACGCGGACTGGAAAAGAAACCCCCTACAAACATCGTCAAAAGCATAGTTGAATCCTTCCCTCATTTGCAAGGCTCAGGCCCCTAGAAACGGCCGTGAAAACCTTGCCGGAGCGAGATTCCCCCCCTCGATCCCCTGCAATCGGCGTCGGCCCGGTGGAAGCTTCACTGCGAGCCAAGAGGGTGAATCCCCGAGCCGGGCCTCAAAACCCCTCTCCCCCGCCGCCGCCGAAGCCGCCGCCGGAAAAACCCCCGCCGCCAGAAAATCCCCCCCCATCCCCGCCGCCAAACCCCGATCCCTCGCTCGACCGGGGGGCGGAGGTCATCGCCTGGGAGGTCACCTGCCCCATCTGCCCCAGGCTTTGGGTCAGGCCGTAGGGCTGGAAATGCCCGACCGGGCCAGTCCCGGTGTACCACTGGGGGGGCTCCTTGCAGATCCCCTCGAAGGCCTTCGCCCAGCGCCCCTCCACCCCCAGGGCCATCGCGTAGGGGAGGAAGCGCTCGAAGAGCTCGGGCGTCATTGGCAGGGTGGCGAGCCGGTGGGCATCGACCCGGGAGAGGTACTCCTGAAAGCCGAGGATCGCCGTTCTCGCCTCCCCCCCCTTGGCCGTCCGGGCCGGCATGATCACGGCGAAGCCGCCAAGGATCACGGCCGTCAGCACGCCACACAGAATCGCCTGCGGGATCACCGTCTCGGTGGCGAGGTGCCAGGCCACCTTGTTGAGCCCGATGAGGACGCCAGCCACTGCCACCCCGGCCAACGGTGCCGCCACGAGGTAGCGCATCAGCACCTGGTCGGGCCG
>CALQRA010000189.1 GCA_943332855.1 Candidatus Kuenenia stuttgartensis | reverse complement strand
TGAATCTTTGCGCTTACGGACTTAGAGATGGGCATGGTCGATCCTCCATGAAAATCGCAGCCCGAACGATCACCGAAGCACCTTCGGAGACATCAAGGACGGGATTGCCCAATCATGCCAGATTGCCCATCATGGCGCAATCGCCCTGGCGTAGGGGTGGGCACGGGCACGGCCGACGCTGGCCCCTCTACAGCCTCCAAGCCGATCGAAGAAATCCAAGTCGGCGACTTCGTCTGGGCCCGTGACGAGCACGACCCGTCGGCTCCGGCCAAGCTCGAAAAGGTGGTCGCCCTCTACCGCAGCACCTCCTACGACCTCCAGCAGCTCGAGGTCGTGGACGCCCTGGGGCAGTCCGAGCAGATCGTCGCCACCGAAGGGCATCCCTTCTTCGTCGTCGACGTCGGCTGGACGACGGCCGACGCGATCCAGGTGGGCCAAAAGCTCGTCGGGGCCGGCGGAGCGGTGCTCATGGTGGTCGCCAATCGCGACTGGAAGCCCGACGGCGGCGTGGTCGTGTACAATTTCCAAGTCGAGGGCGACCACACGTATTTCGTCGGCGACATCCGCACCCAAGGGGAGTGGGTGTGGACGCATAATATGTGTGCGGCGGGGAGAGCGCGAGATAGCGCACCGCAGCGCATTGGCGGAGACGACCAAAGTCCACTTTTCCGAAGTTTTAACGATGCCCAGACAAACGCTCTTCATTGGCTTTCTGGCAAAGGGTTCGATTCGTCAGCCGCAGAGGTCACTCTATCGAAATGGACAAAGACTCCTTACGGAATGAGAATGGAGGGCCCCGGAGGGAGAACTGGTTTTCGAATTGAGTACGACAAGCGCAATGGCGCGCACGTTAACGTGTTTGCAGGCAAGGAGAAAGGACCGCATTTCCGATTTCCTGGAAATCACTCGGATGTCGATGCGATCCTTCGGGTTCTATTTGGTTAATAACCTAACCGGCGCTCGCCATGAATACACTAGAAGACGCCTTGATCTCTAAGTTAAAGCAATACATCACCGATTCTCGTGTTGCCGTTATCGAAGATGATGGGCCGCTGTTTGAATCATTGAAGCATTTTTATCCAGTGACTCGAAGCGGCATCGATTGGAACAAGGTTCCGATGCATGTACATATTCCGGTGGTAGGAGCGGCATCGCACGAGGACCGCGTCGCAGTACTCCGGGGAGCCTTAGGTCAGTTTGGAAGTGCGTCGCGGTTGACATCAGCGGGGATGTGTCTCGTTTTCGGTGACAACGTCACCGAAAAAGCCTTTCGGATGGAGTATCCCCTCTTCATGTCGCTCTCCCCGTTGTTCTTCGAAATGCCGCAAGTGACCTACGTGGTGTCCGAAGACATGGCGTGGTGCTTTGAAGTCGCTTACGACGATCACGTGTTCTTTGGGAGAAGTCCTTTTACTGAAACACGTAAGCCGTAATCAGCTGTTTTCTGTGCGTAGCGGTTCAGGAGTAGGCGATCGTTGTGTGGTCCCCGCCTTGAGCGACGCTCTGGCATTTCTGCCCATTCTGGCCGTCGGCGTCCAGAAGCTCCGTGGTGCCCCCACGAACTGCTTTATCGCCGGGACACTCGTGGCTGTGGCCGGAGCGGGCGTAGGGGTGGGCACGGGCACGGCCGACGCCGGCCCCTCTTCAGCCTCTAAGCCGATCGAAGAAATCCAAGTCGGCGACTTCGTCTGGGCCCGCGACGAGCCCGACGGTCGTCTCGACCGTGTGGACCGTGTGGCCCGGCGGTGACGGGGGCTGGCAGTATTTCCTGACGTCGGACGGGGAAGGGTCGGTCGATGGCGGCGCCACAGAGGGCGAGCCGCTTCCCTTACGATGGCTGGTGGGCACCGGTTATTCCCAATTCAGAAGCATGGGCGGACCGGGATGGGGCGACGACACTCCCGTGTTCCGGGGCGGCCGCGCTTTGGCGATAGCGGAGTCGGCCGGGTCGGTAGCGAACCCCATCAGCGTAGTATTCAAACACGGATCACGTCATGGAACCGGAACGTCACTGAGTCAACTTGAGGTCGAATCGGTCATCGCTGCGCATGTCCGTAATCTTGGCGTCGGTGCCGGTGCGTCATGGGGATGGGTGCAGGTCGAAGGGCAATGGATTCTGTACCGCCTCCACATCCTCGCGAATAACGTGAGAAGCGTCGGGACGTACTTTCCTGTCGATGGTCCTCTACTCCCGAAATAGAACGCACAACATGAACAACGATCATCTCCGAGCCATGACCCTTTTCGAAAAGCAACTGTTTGCAAGATTTCTGAGTCAGCCATTTTCGGGCCGCGACGAAATAGCCGAGCAGATTTCAGCTGCATCGGTCCGAACCATCGATCAAGACGGCAGTTTGGAGATCCAATCGACGTCGCCGGTATTGGCTATGGGCGTGAAAGCTCGAGTCCCGGTCGAGGCCGAGGGGGAAGACGAGGATGGCGTCTGCATCCATCTCCTGCTTCATGTCGTAGACGGTCGAGCTTCAGAATTGGAGGTCTACAAGGAAGACGGAACTGAAATCGGAGTGCTTCCGGAGGTCGATGCGCTGCGAGTCTCGATCGTTCCCTGACTCGCCGCGCTCAGCGGATCGAGTGGCGGGCGGGTAGCCTGCCTTCAGACCCGATCCCATCGGGTATGAAGGGCTCTGCTTCTCGGGGAAGGAGACTTGGCGAGGCAGCGCAGGCGCATGCAGCCGGCCGAGAAATGATCCCGGCAGTGAATCCCGCGGTGGGTAGGGTCAATGAGGCCCCCGTCGCCACGGGCCTCGCTACGCCTCCGCTTCGAGCTCGCGAGCCATCTCCATGATCCGTTCCAGCCAGCCCTGGGTCGTGATCTGCGACTGGATCTGCTCCGCCCACAGCGGGAAGGCGAGCGGCGAGATCCGCGGCGTGTCGACGATCACAACCTCGAGCGTGGCGAGCCGGTCGAGCGCGCCGCGCAGACGCTGAAAATCGAACTGTCGCTCGAGGACCTCCTGGCGCGCTTGCCCGAGGAGCATGTTGTCGGCGTCGTGCTCGGAGAGGACGTCGAAGAGGAGCCCCGCCGAAGCCTGCGTCTGCCGCTGCGTCTTCTGCCCACCGGAGATGAGCCCCGCCACGCGGGCGACTTCGCGAAAGTGACGCCTGGCCATCTCGGTGCCATTGAGACAGCCGAGGAGATCGTCGAGGAGATTCGCCGGAGAGAGAAGCTCGCGCCACGTGCTTTCGTCGGCGGGAAAGGGCTGCCGGCCAGCGAGCTCGAGCCCCCAGTCGGTAGCGGCCAGGTGGAGTGTGGCCGGCGTGCGGCGGGCGATCCGCCAGGCGATGAGCGTCGCCAGACCGTCATGGACCAGCCGCCCCTCGAAGGGGAAGAGGAAGGCGTGATGAATCGTCGGATCGCCGCGGCCCCCGCGCCCCGTGGCCGTGCGCTCGATCAACAGCGTATCGGCCGTGGGGAGCCGGCTTGTCCGCGCCTGCGTGGCCAGCAGCGGCAGCACCGCCCTGACTTCCGGGAGGATCTTCCGGCCAAGCGTGGTGGCCGATTGCACGAGGTCCAAGACCGCCCGGGCCAGGAGCGTCGAGAGGGGCATCCGGCTGCCGTTCCAGCGCGGCACCTCGAGCCCCTGGCCGGCGCCACGGCCGCGCTTTACCCAGGCGACAAGGCCGTCGAAGCGGAAGAGAACAAGCGGGCGGCCGGCAAACAGGAAGCGATCGCCGGGGGCAAGGCGGGAGATGAACGATTCCTCCACCGTTCCCAGCCGGCCGCCGCGGACCCACTTCACGTCCACCGTGGCGTCACTCGTGATGGTGCCGATCGACATCCGATGGCGGCGGGCGATCGCCGGGCTGGCCACATACCAGCGCCCGAAGCGATCCTTGATGCGGGCGAAATCGGGATAGGCACCGAGGGCCGGCCCGCCCCGAGCGGCGAAGTCGAGGGCCCAGCGCCATGAGCGGTCGTCGAGATTGGCATAGGCATGCGTCGAGCGAACCTCGGCAAGCAGGTCGGCCGCCCGGAAGCCACCGCTGCAGGCGACGGTGACCAGATGCTGCGCGAGGACATCGAGCGGTTGGTCGAGCGGCACGCGTGGCTCGACGACCCCCTCGGCCACGGCGCCGCGCGCTGCGGCGCATTCAATCAGCTCCAGGGCATGCGTCGGCACACAGATCAGGCGCCCGGTGGCGCCGGGGGCATGGCCGCTCCGCCCGGCCCGCTGGAGGAGCCGGCCGATCCCCTTCGGGCTCCCCACCTGGAGCACCTGCTCCACCGGGCCGAAATCGACCCCCAGATCGAGGCTTGACGTCGCCACGACACACTTCATCCCTCCGCGGCGCAGGGCCGCCTCGGTGCTGGCCCGCAGCTCCCGATCGACCGAGCCATGGTGCAGCGCGAGCGTCCCTTTCCATTCGGGGCGGGCCCCACGGATCGCGTCGTGCCAGCGCTCCGCCTGGGCGCGCGTGTTCGTGAACACCAGCGACGTCGTCGCCCCGTCAAGGACGCCGAGCACCTGCGGCAGGAGCCGCATCCCCATGTGCCCGGCCCAGGGGAAACGCTCCATCGGCTCTGGCACGAGCGTCTCGATGACGAGCTTCCGCGGGATCCGGGCACTGACGACGCTCGCCGTGGGAACACCGGCCGGGCCGACGAGCGCCGCGAGGGCGTCGTCGAGATTGGCCAGCGTCGCGGAGAGGCCCCAGGTGGCCAAGCCCGGGGCGAGGGTGCGCAGGCGCGCCAGCGCCAGCTCGGTCTGTACGCCGCGCTTCGTCGCCAGGAGCTCATGCCACTCGTCGACGATCACCGTCTCGAGGCTGGCGAAGAGATCGTGGGCATTCTCGAGCGAGAGGAGGACCGAAAGTGATTCCGGCGTTGTCACGAGCCCTTCGGGCCAACGCTTCCGCAGCCGGCTGCGCTCGGCGGCGGTTGAGTCGCCGGTCCGCAGCGCCACCTGCCAGCGTGGAGCCCGCTGGCCCGGTCGGGAGAGCCAATCGGCGAGGTCGGGGAGCGGATCGGCAAGGGCCCGGAGGGTGTCGGCAGCAAGCGCTCGCAGCGGCGTGATCCAGACGACGCGTGGCCCGCTGCCGACCGGCCGCTCATCGACCTCGCCCGCCTCTTGTCGCGCCATCGCGCGGCGGCGACTGTGGGCCAAGGCCCCGAGCCAAGCGGCGAGGGTTTTTCCGGTGCCGGTGGGAGCATGCACCAACCCGCTCCCTCCCGCCGCCGCCGCCCGCCACACCTGCTCCTGAAATGGAAAGGGCTTCCATCCCCGGGCCCCGAACCAGCGCCGAAGCGCCTGCAGATCGGCAGGAAACCGGCCCACGCCCCTGAGGGTCATTCGCCCTCCTCCCAGAGCCTGGTCTGGCGGTCGCCAGGGCGGGGGTTCGGCCGGGGGGCGCGGGGCGGGCGCTGGGCACGGGGTGACCGCGGGGCGCGGGGCGCCGGCGGGAGCGGAGGGAGCGGCGGAAGCGGCTCGACGGGAGCGACCAAGGCGCGCAGGTCGGCGAGCGTGCCGGCCTCGGCCGGCGACTTGTCTTTCCGCCAGCGGACGATCCGCGGGAAGCGGACCGCCACCCCCGACGCATGCCGGGTCGACTCCGCCACCCGTTCGAACGCCAGCTCCATGACAAGCGTGGCCGTCACCCCCCGCCACGGCCCCTTCTTCTCGAGCGTCGTCGCCCGGATGATCCGATCGATCGCCGTCAGCTCCTCGTCGGTGAGGCCGGAGTAGGCGTTGGCGATCTTCACAAGCCGCCCATCGTGCCAGACGCCGAAGGTGTAGTCGGTATGGAGCCCGGCGCGGCGGCCATGGCCAGCCACGGCGCCGATCAGGACGGCATCGATCTCGAGCGGTTCGATCTTCCACTTCCACCATTCACCGCGCGTCCGTCCGACGCCATAGGGGCCATCGCGGCGCTTCAGCATCACCCCCTCAACGCCCCGATCACGCCCGGTCGCGCGGGCCGTCGCGACCGCGTCCCAATCGGCCGCGGCGAGGAGGGGGGAGAGGAGGAAAGGCACGCTGTCGGGTGCTGGGGAGGGGAGGGGATCGCCCGCCAGCGGCGGCTCGAACACCGGCCAGCCCCGCGCCGCGGCGAGCGTTTCCAGCTGCCGGCGCCGTTGGACGAGGGGCTCGGCGCGAAGGTCGACGCCGCCGGCCTCGAGGAGATCGTAGGCGAGGAACGCCGTGGGAAGCTCGGCGGTGTCGCGGCGGGTGGGGGCCTTGCGATGGAGCCGCTTCGAGAGCGTGTTGAAATCGAGTTGGCGCCCCGCCCGGACGACGAGCAACTCGCCGTCGAGGACGGTGCCATCGGGGAGGTCTTCCGCCGCGGCGACCAGCTCCGGAAAGCGCTCGCCGACGAGCTCCTCGCCGCGTGTCCAGAGCGCCGTCTCCCCGCCGCGGCGCACAAGCTGCGCCCGCACGCCGTCCCACTTCCATTCCACCTGCCAGCTCGCCACAGCGCCGAGCATGGCCGGAGGCTCGTCGAGCGGCGCGGCGAGGAAGAACGGATAGGGACGGCGCGACGTGGCGGCGGCGGTGGGATCGAGAAGCTCGAGATAATCCTCCGCCCCCTCCAGCCGCGCGGCGACGAGGCGCTCGAGCATTTCCGCCGGCTCGACGCCCGCCACGACCGCCAGCGCCCGGGCCACGAGCGTGCGCGACACCCCGACGCGCAGCCCCCCGGTGAGGAACTTGTGCCATACGATCCGCTCCCCGGCTCCGAGGCCGCGCCAGGCCTCCTCGACCAGCGCGCGCTTCCGCCCTTCGTCGGCCTCGGAGCGGACAGAATCGACCGTTCCCCGCAGGCAGTCGGCGAGCCCGCCCCACCGGGTGGCGGCGTCGATCGGGGAGTTCGCCACCGGCTCCGGGAGCAGCAGCGCGAGCGTCTCGGCGAGATCACCGACGTGGGCATAGCACTCCTCGACGAGCCAGTCGGGGATCCCCGCCACCTCGGCCGCCCACGCCCTCAAGCTCGTCGTCGACACCCCCCGCGACTGGCGCCCGCCGGAGAGTATCTCGACGGCCACGGCGCCATCCCCAGGGGGAACGGCGCGGAAATAATCGACGAGCAGGGCCTCCTTCTCGGAGGTCTTCATCGTCGCATCGAGGCCCCAGTAGAGGTCGGTAAACCGCTTCACGGCAGTTCGCTCCGGTCGGCAGGGTCGACCGCTGGCCCGGCGTCGGGGTCGCTCCCCTCGGTCTCGTGCGCCCCTTCGGCCCCGACACCGTCGTCGTCGCCGGCATCGCCGGCATCATCCCGGTCGGGCTGCTCGCCGGTGAAACGGGTCGCGAGGACGCCGGCCTCCAGCCCCCGGCCACGCAGGAACCTGGCAAACGCCTCGCTCGAGCCATGGGTGACAAGAACGCGGTGGGCGCCGGTCGCCTCGACGGCAGCGACGAGGCCGGGAAAGTCGGCATGATCGGAGACGACAAACCCCTTCCCGAAACCGCGCCGGCGGCGGATGCCCCGGACGGTCATCCATCCCGAGGCCTGGGCCACCGCCACCTCGCCGAACACGCGCAGCCACCCGCTTCCGGCCACCGACGGCGGCGCGATCACCAGCGCCCGCCCCTGACCGACGCGCTTGGCCCGCGCCGGCACAGCATCGATCGGCGGCAGACGGACGCCGCTATCCCGATAGGCGCGAACGAGCTTCATGACGGCGCCGTGGCCGTGGATCGGGCCGATCGACGGATCGACCATCGCCGCGAGGCGCTGCGCCTTGCCGAGGGCATAAGCGAGGAGGACGCTCGTTTTCCCCTCCGCCTGATTCGCCCGCCACCAGGCATTGATCTCAGCGGCTATTATTTCCGGCGCCGGCCAACGGTAGATCGGCAGGCCGAAGGTCGACTCGGTGATGAAGACATCGCAGCGCACCGGTTCGAAGGGAGCGCAGGTCGGGTCGGGGGCGGTCTTGTAATCGCCACTGACGACCCACACCTGCCCTTCGTGCTCGACGCGCACCTGCGCAGACCCGAGCACATGGCCGGCCGGATGGAGTGAGACCTTCACCCCGTTGAACGTCGTCGATTCGCCGTAGCGGAGCGTGTCGATCGGCACGCTGCCACCGAGCCGGCTGCGCATCACGAGTTTGCCGGGGGCGGCACAGAGGTAGCGATCAGACCCCGAGCGGGCATGATCGGCGTGGGCATGGGTGATGACGGCGCGGGGCACCGACCGCCAGGGGTCGATCCAGAAGCCCCCCGTAGGGCAATGGAGCCCAGCCTCAGTCACCTCGAGAAGGTCCGTCATCCGCTCCCGCCTCCCGCGCCAGCGAGCGAAACCGCTCGGGTCTCGCAGCCTAGCAGAGCGCGAGGGCGTGGCTGTCGCGGGTCGACCGACAGCGTCGGTCAACGATCAGCCTGATGAGCTCGTGGAGGTCAGCGATAGGCCTGATTGCCGACGGCGGGGAAGCGGTAGCCCCCCATGCCGAGCGGGGCGTACGTCGGCCAGTCGCCGGGACGAACGCCCGGTTGGGTGCCGTAGACGGGCCAGGAGGGGGTGCGGGGCAGCGTCGGCGGGACGAAGTATTTCGGACGCTGCCGCAGACCGGTGGCGTAGGGGGAGCGGCCGGGGAGAAAGGGGGCCTGCCGCTGTGGCTCGCCATGCCCCATCGGCTTGGCCCGGCCGACACCGCGCGGCTCACCCAGGGGGGTCCGCGGCATCATCGCGCTCTCATCGGCCCGGACGATGACGATCGAAGCGACAAACCACAGCAGCGAACCGATCAAGATCCGCAGCGCCCTGGCGTTGTCGCTGGAATCTACCAGAAGGCTGGCGAGTTGGCGAACAGCGGCGGTGGACATCGGCGGCTCCGGGACACGACACACTTGATGTTGGTGGCATCGACCGGCCCGCTCGCTTCGCTGCGGGGAAACCTCCGGCGCACCGGAGATACCGGTTTGTCGGAATGGTGCGGAAAGACCTGTTGTAGGTCCAGACATGGTCGACGCTGAGCCGTCTCCAAGTCGGTGACTCGCTCCGTCCTCCATGCCACCCAGGGCAGTCGGTGGGGCGATCCGCCCTTGAATCTCATTCGGAAGTCTGACGCGTCGTGACGGCGGGCTCGGGCTCGGCTTCGAGGCGAGCGACGATCTCGCCAATCCGATACCAGTTGCTGGAAGCGATCAGCGTGAGGGCGATCGCGGCTGCGCCC
>CALQRA010000188.1 GCA_943332855.1 Candidatus Kuenenia stuttgartensis | reverse complement strand
CGAAGTGGTCGAGATCCCCCTTGATGCCAGCCGCTTTCTTCACCCCCGCGGCGACGTGCGGCTGCCCCGCGGCCCAGGCGAGCAGTCCGTCGGCCGTGGCCCGGTCGCCGGCGACGGCGGCCGTCCGATAGCCGCGGATCGCCGCCGCGAACAGGGGCGCGTGGTTGGTGACACCGGCGAGTCGCTTTTCGAGGAGGTCGGTGGTGCGGGCGACGAGGGCAACAGGATCGTCAGCCGCGGCCCCCTCGGCGAGCACGTCCTCCTCGAGGACGTGAAACCATCCATCGACCACGCTCCGCAGAGCGCCGTCGGAGGTTGCGGCGGTGGCGAGTCGTTCCATAAGGCGGCGGTAGACCGTTTCCAGTTTGTGGAGCGGCGTCTCCGTCTCGGAGATCTGCACTTCGCTCGTTACGAAGCCCCGCTTCCGGGCCCGGTCGGCGAGCCAGCGGGTGAAAAATGTCTTCCCGCAGCCATAGTCGCCACGGATCGCCTTGAAGACACCCCGCCCCCCGGCCACGGCGTCGAGATCGGCATCGATGGCCGTTTCGAAGCGGTCGAGGCCGACACAAAAAGCATCGAGGCTCGACCGCGGCACGGTGCCGCGGCGGAGGGCATCGACGATCTCGCCGGCCCGTTTTGGGGAAATGCTCATCGGGTCGCCTCCGCTCCGGCCGGCAGACCAAACTGCACAAGGAGGAGTTGCTGCTGAAAATGGACGGTGTCACTCTCGGAATCGACACTCAGAATCGGATAGCCGTCGACGTTAAAAACCCGCTGCGCCATCGCTAACAGCCCAGGAAGCCGGACCGTGGCATAGCCCATCACCCGGGCCAAGCCCGGGAGCGTGAGCTTTCCGCCGCGAGCGGCGAGGTGCGTCAGCAACTGTTCGAGAACTTGGTCGCCCGGATAGCCCCGCGGCACAAGCTTCTTCTGCGCGGCAAACACTTCGGTGCCGAACACCTCCCGCACCCACTCCGGCTGGCCGGGGAGCGCCTCACCGGCCGTCGTCGACGACGAACCGCTCGCAGGGCCGACAGCCGGCTTCGGCTCGTCGCGGTGAATGTTGAAGAGCATCCCGGGGGGCTTTTTCAGCGGAGCCGGCACCGGCACCGGAGCTGCTCTTCCTTCCCGATCCCACCACACCGGGGTCGATTCGGGGGCCAACTGCCAGCCCGCCGGAGCCTCCTTCACCCCTGGGGGGATGACGACGCTGATCGGCACCACCATCTCCTGCGGATTCACGCCACCGTGATAGCCGCGCTTGGTGCCGGCGATGTAGCGCACCTTCTCGCTGAAGCTCGTCACGAGCGACCCTGCCGGGGTCAGGACGCGCGATCCCCGGAGCTGAACCTCGTCGGTGGCAAGCGCTGCGGCGGAGACCGGCCGCCACCGCTCCCCGCCGTCCGTGACGCGGGCCGTCGTGCCCCCTTCAAGGATGTGGCCATGGTCGCTGGTGAGAATCACGGCCCGGCCGGCGCCTGCCGCCTCGTGGAGGAGTGCCGAGAGGACCCGGATCGTGCCGAGCGTCCACCCGACATCGATCTGATCGGCCTTGGCGAGGTGATCGTCGACCGCGTTGACGATCGCCCCAACAACCCGTCGCTTGGGCGATGCGATCTCGTCGCGGACGACAGCGGAGAGGTGGCTGTCGTGGAGCTCCGCCTTGGTGTAGAGCACCGGGCCCCTCCCCCCCTCACTGGCCGCCACGAGCCCGGCATGGGCGGCGAAGGCGGTCTTCTCGTCGGGGGATACGGCCGTGAGGCGGCCGGCGAGGAGGCTCGCGCGGGAGTACTTCGTCTCCGAGGGGATCGTGGCGAGCGCCGGCCGGATCGCCGTGCGCCCCTCCTCGACGATCTCCGTCCATCCTTCCTTCTCTCGCATGTCCGCGACCAGCTCGCGGCAGACGGCGGCCGACATGCCGTCGAGCACAATCAGCAGCACCGGCATGACACGGGCGATGGTCGCGACGACCTCGTCGAGCACCTGCTCGATGAGAAGCACCTCTGCCGAATACACCCCCATCGTCACGGAGCCTTCCAGGAGCGCCGCGAACTGGCCGGCGCGACGTTCCTGTTCCCGGGAAGCCGCGGCATGGACGGCGGCGATGGCGTCGGTGAGCTCCCGGGAGGCCGCGAGCCGGCCTGCCGAGGCACGGGCCCAGTCGACCCAGCCTCCCTCGGCCAGGTAGCCCCGCGCGGCGTCGGCCAACGACGCTGGCGCCGCCCCATCCCCCTGTCGTACAGCGCCGAGCCAGCGCACCAGCCGCAGCGCCATCTCGAGGCGCTCGGCTTCGACGGGGTTGGCATGAGACTGATCGTGCTTTCGCACGCGCTCGGCGGCCTGCTCGACGGCGTCGATGTCAGCATCGGCGTCGAGCGTGTATCGGCGGACCGCTTCCGCCAGAGCGGAGAGCCGCTGGGCATAGCCGAGGGGCAGAATGGGGCTCAAGTGCGCAAAGCCGCTGCCGTCGACCTCGCGGAGAAGCTCTTCGGCCCGTGCGGTGATCCGCCGCTGCTCGATTGGGTCAATGATGAGCGTGCGAAACAAAGCGGCCGCTTCTCCCGCCACGCGACGCAGCGTGTCGACATCGAGACGCCGGCCGGCGAGCCAGCCCCCTTCGAGTTTGCCGATCGCCCGCTCGGCCGCGGCGCCGTTGTTCTTGTCGACGAGCACGCCGGCGGCCAGCGCCAGCGGCACCGCATCGGGCCGGTCGCTCTTTCCCGCCACCGCAAACACGAATCCGGCCGCGTCGCCTGCCCGTCCGGTGATCCAATCCTCAACGCCGCTTTTCAGTTTCTCAGGCAACCCCCGGAAGCGCCGCACATGATCGCCATCGAGCGACCAGCGCAGCAGCGCCGACAGATCGGGGACATCGGCTGTCAGGCCGATCGTGGCCGCAAGGAGCTCCCGCCACAATGTTTCGGCATCGAGAAACCCGCTCTTGGCGGCCACGGTCCGCCGCCCCCCGAGATGTTCGACGACGGCGTCGGCCAGCCAGTCGTGCTGCACGAGCCTCTGATCAATCGATTCGGCGGCGAACTGCTGCTGCACGAGGCTCCAGCGGTCGATGGAAAACACTCGCTGCTTGTGGAGCCTCGAGAAGATGTCGGGGCTCAATTCGGCGTCGGCAAGGCTCGTCACCACCACCCGTACGACTGCTCCGCCTGCCGCGTCGGGGCGGTCCTCCGGGCGGAACTTGAGGGCCAGTCGCAGGGCCAACGGCGAGTCGCACTGGGCGATGGCGTAGGTGGTGTCGCCGTCGGCCTGAACCTCGGCCCCGAGCCAGCGACCGGCCGAGCGGATCGCCACCGGCTTCTCGATCGGCTTCTTGCGGCGCAGGGCCGCCACCTCCGCCCGGATCTGGTTGAAGGAGAGCGCCTGGCTCATCGCCCCTTCCCTTCACTCCAGCGGATCGTCACTTCAATCGTCGCGCTCGGGTGGGCCGCGCGGATCTGATCGATGCGTTGCTGCGCCTGCCCCGCATCAGCGACACGCTCCTCCCCCTTCGCCGGAATCTTTTGGAGCGGTGGTGGTGGAGGAGGCGGCGGAGGTGGAGGAGGCGGCAGTGGCAGTGGCACCGGTGGCGGCAGAAGCACACCGAGGAGGCGGTCGTAGGCCGTGTCGAGGACGGTCTTCAGCGGCGTTCCGGTGACATGGGCATCTTTGGAGAGCGTGGCCCGGAGGTCATCGAGCACCGGCGCAGCCCGGGCCGCGATCTCCGGCGCCCCTTGCGTCACCTGATGGACGAGATTCCACACCCGGTCCTGAAGGTGCCCCGCCCACCCACCGGCCCCCTTTACACATTCGCCGAGGGCGGCGTCTGTCGTCGGGATCTTCGCTTCGAAGAGCACACCGACCACCCCCTTGGCATCGACGGCCGCGAGCCGGTCGAGCAGCGCCACCGAGGCTTCGGCCGTCTTCAGCCGGTCGGCAGCCTCCGGGGCTACTCCCAGCGAGCCCAACCGCTCGCCGAGCAAATCGGCATACTGCCTGGCCGAGGCGAGAGCCCCCGAGGCGATCGGCTTCACGCGGCTGCCAAGCAGAGCGGCATTGGCGGCCGTGGGCAGCGGCGACACGGCCACGCCAAACAGGCTCCCGGCCCGCGCCACCGCCTTCTCCCACTGGTCGCGGTCGGGGGGGGTCTCCTGCTCGAGCTGCCAGGTGTCGTCGAGCGTGGCGATGCTCCCTTCGCACGCCCCCCCGTGCATCGAAAACGACATCCCGTTCTGGGCAGCGTAGACGAGAATGATCAGGTTTTGGGCGGCCGCATTGAGCCCCATCCGCCGCGGCTGGTCGATCCAGCGCCGCAGCTTTTCCACGGTGACAGCCCCAGAATCCTGGGCGCGGCAGCGGGCGAAGTGCTCCTTCCAATGCTGGCCGATGACGAAGTGGGTGCCGTCGTGGGGCATTTCGCCGATGAGGAGCGGGTTGGCGATCTGCCTCAAGAGCGTCCGCTCGTCCCGTTCGACCGCCGCCCGGCCGTCGCGGGCCTGCGACGCCTCGACCGCCCGCTTGAGAACGGCCGTGAGGTGCTTGGGCGTGAGCATCGTGCCCGGCTCGGGCGCCGCGGGAAACTCCCACACCAGCGCCTGGCCGAGAAGGTCGTCGAGGGCCTCGGAAAGCGAAGCCTTTGCCGGCGGGCGGAGGGTGAGGCCCGTGGCGAGCGATTGGAAGCGGTCGGCGAGATCGAGATCGTGCGTCTGATCGATGACGCCGGGGGCGCTGCCCGCCCCGAGGCCGTAGGCGATGTTCACCGCGGCGACGAGCTGGCCGCGGAGAGTGTCACGCTGGTTTTCGAGGATCCCGTGGGCCGCCGCCCGCGAGGCGGGCGTGAGGTGGGAGGCGAAGCTATCGAAGCGGTTGCCATTGAGGACATGCTCGAGGACGGCCAAGCGGCCGAGGTCGTGGAGCGTCCGCTGGGAGAAGAAGGCGGGTACCCAGCCGATCGTCTTCGTCGAGCCCTTCGCCCGGCGGCATTCGTCGAGCTTGGTGAGATCGTCGCGGGGGGAGAAGTTTTGTTGGTCGAAGGGAAAGTCGATCACCACCTTCCAGTCGTCGGCGGCATTGGCGAGCTGATCGACGCTCATGTCGCGCACGTTCCTAAACACCACCTGCGCCTCGCGACCGATCCCCCGCCACGCAAACTCGTGGGCCTGCTCGAAGAGCGTCGCCTCCTCGATTCCCAGGGCCTCTTGGAAGACGATCTGGCGAATGATCTTCACCCGGTTGCCGTAGCTGTCTTCGGCCTCGGCCCGCTTGAGGATGCTGTCGGTGTCGACGTCAGTGAGAACGATGGCGATCGAGGGATTGCGGGCATCGCTCGAGACCCGGATCTCGCCGACCTGGGCCGCCCACGCCTTCACCTTGTTGCTCACCGTCTGCACCTCGCCGCCGACGATTGGCGCCGAGATCGTGCCGTGGTTGAGGGCGGCGAGCCGCTCGGCGGTCATCCCCCGCAGTGATTCCACCTCCGGCACGAGGGCCGCCAGAAGGAGCGTCTTGAGGAGCCGGTCATCGGTCTGAAAGGCCTTCCGGAGCTGATCCTTCGGTGGCAGCTGGCTGATCTGCTCCCGCGACTTGCCGTGCTGGGACTCGAGCATCGGCAGGAGCTTCGAGTGATAGAGCTTCTCGGCATTCTCGAAGTGGGTGACGACATCGGTGTCGGTGACGGTGTCGCCGTGGATGAGGACGTCGAACAGGTCGCCGACAGGAACGAGATCGGTGACTTCGAGCGTGTCGCGGTGGTCGACGAGGAGCTGCATGAGGACTTTCAGCGCCGTCCGCTCCCGCTGGAGGACGCTGGAGACGGCGACGAGCGTCTGGATCAGTGCCGGCGAGAAGGGATAGACCTGGCGGAAGATCTTCTTGTCGCCGTCCTTCGTGAGGAGGGTGTTGATGACGCTCGCGCGGACGTTTGCTGTGCGCTGGAAGGCGGCGTCGATCTCGGCCCGGGCCGCTTCGCTCTTTGGGCGGAGGATCCGCTTCTCGGCAATCACCGGGAGATTGCGGTCGGCGAGTTCGATCTTGCCAAAGCGGTCTTCGTTCCACTGCACGAACTCGCCGTAGTTGGCCTTGCTCGCGCCGGTCACGCTCTGCCCCACGAGCTCACGGAGATCGCGCTGGCGGGCGATGAAGCTCGTGATCGGCACGGGGCGGTTGGTGTTTTGCGGCTCGACGAGCTTGGCGAGCTTCGCCGTCTCGACTTCGAGGAAGGTGTGGTCGCTGGCATGGGAGGCGAGCCAGAGCATGAGCTCGTCGAGGAAGAGGACGAGGCCGTCGTAGCCGAGATCGCGGGCATGGCGAGAGAGGATCGACAGGCCGTCGTCGATGCCGACATATTCCGAGAGCACCTGCCGCGACGTGGCGTAGTGTTCGCCGAGCCGGCCGGCCAGCGCGATGTGTTCGGCGGAGGTGGGCACGGCCGTCGCCGCGGCATCGAAGCGTTCCGGGGTCCATTCGGCGGCCAGCTGGCCCCAGCCCGAGTTCGCGGTGCGGCTCTTTTTGAAGGCGGTGAAGAACCGCTCGTCGCAGTAGTTGGCCCGTTCCTGATTGGCCTGGGCGACAAGCGCCGCCGACTTGTGCACCAGCGGCAGCCCGATCCCCGGCTGCGACCGGCCGAGGAAGTCGACATAGCCCTTGAGCACGCCATCCTCGAGCGACCCGGCGCCGATCATGTGATAGGGGATGAGGAGAAACTTCTTCCCGGCCATCCAGTCGTTGTGCTTCTGAATGACCGTGGCGAGCTCGGGGATCCCCCGGGCCTGCGGGTGGCCGGTGAGGATCAGGTGGAGCACCGCCATGAAGTGGCTCTTCCCTGCGCCAAAGCTGCCGTGGAGGTAGGAGCCGTTGCTCGAGCGCGAATGGAGGCTGTCGCGGATGACGCCGAGGGCCTGATCGAACGACTTCACAAGCTGGTCGGTGACAACGTAATCCCGGAGGGTGGCCTCGGGGTCGAGGATCCCCTCGGAAAGCCGGAGGACAAACCGGTTGGCGGGAAGCGACTTGGGGATCTCGATCAGGTCGCGGAGGAGTGTCATGGGGGGGCCGGGCGTGGCGGAGCCGATCAGAAGGCAAAAAGAAGCGTCATCCTACGCCATGCACCGCCCCCGTAGTGGGGGAAGAAGGCCAGCTTGCAGCCGGGCTCCCTCGGCCTTCGGCTCGATCCAAAACCAGTGCCCCGCAGGCGGATCGCATACAGGCCGCCCCCCCAAGGGGCGATTTGACATCTACCGGTCCGCAGAATACGTTTTTTTAGCAAACAAGTCGTTTGTAAACGTTTCTGCTGGATCGTGCCCGTTTTTTTGGCCGAGAAAAATCGTTTTTGTTGTATTCAGTGAAAAACGAAACGTTTTTGTGATTCGGTAATCATTTTCTGCGCTTTTGAGCTGAAAAGGGCATCGATCATGCCGGAATTGACCGAGGGCCCGGGCGGACCCGCCGGGTACGCCCGCCTGGTCGAGCGCTATGCCCTGAAAACGATACGGAACTGGCACGAATCGTTCGTCGCCGTCAGCGGCGTGCGGCGGGAATCGATCGGGCCCGATGGAAGCGTCCTGGAGACCTACATCCCGGTCTACTGGCCGGGCAATTCAGACTTCGACCACCTCGAGTTCGCCCTCAAGTACGACGGCACGAATCTCGCGCTGCTGGCGGAGATCTTCAAGGTGATCGACGTCGACGGATTGGCGACGTTCATCGCCGAAGCGCCGTTCGGGAAGTACCGCCGCCGGCTCTGGTACCTCTACGAGTGGCTCACGGAAAAACGCCTCCCGCTCGACGACATGACCAGCGGCAACTCCATCGATCTGTTGCCTCCGGAGGAATACTTCACGGCGCTGCGTGGCCGGCGTGTGCCCCGGCAACGCATCAACGACAACCTCCTCGGCGACCGGTCATTCGCGCCGATGGTGCGGCGGACGGCCGCCCTCGAGGCCTTCGCCGCGGCGAACCTGGGCGAGCGGTGTGCCGCGTTGATCGCCGACTGCCCCGCCGACGTCCTCGCCCGTGCCCTCCACTTCCTCTCCACAAAAGAGACGAAGAGCTCGTTTGCCATCGAACGCGAGGAGCCGTCGCCTGACCGGACGGAACGGTTCGTCGAGTTGCTTGGTCGGGCCCATCGCGAGAACTGGTGTGAAAAGGCGAAGCTCGTGTCGCTCCAGAATGCGATCGTCGATCCTCGCTACCGGGAATCGGACTACCGCTCCGTCCAGAACTACGTCGGCGAATCGGTGTCGTTCGGCCAGGAACGCGTTCATCATGTCTGCCCGCGACCGGAGCAGGTGTCGTCACTCATGGAGGGGCTGATCGCCGCCGACGGGAGGCTCCGCGAGGCGGCGATTCATCCGGTGATCCACGCGGCGGCGATCGGCTACGGCTTCGTCTTCACGCATCCCTTCGAGGATGGCAACGGCCGCATCCACCGCTTCCTGATCCACAACGTCCTCACCATCCGGGGCTTCACGCCGCAGGAAATCATCGTGCCGGTGTCGGCGGCGATGCTCCGCGACCCGCAGGCCTACGATGCGTCTCTCGAAGCCTTTTCGCGGCCGTTGCTCGGGATCGTCGATTACTCCCTCGACGCTGAGGGGCAGATGACGGTTCGCAGTGACCGTTCCGAGTGGTACTCCTTCCCCGATCTGACGCGGCAGGCCGAGGCCCTCTTCCGGTTCGTGGAGCAATCGATCGAGCGGGATCTCCCGGAGGAGCTCGCCTTCCTGAAAGGCTACGACCGCACGAAGCGTCTCATGCAGGACGTGGTCGATCTTCCCGCGCGGAAGCTCGACCTCTTCATTCGCCTCTGCCAGCAAAACGGCGGTACTCTTTCGGCCGCGAAACGCCAGTCAGACTTTTCCCAGCTCCGCGACGACGAGATCGCCCACCTCGAGGAGGCGGTGCGGCAGGGATTCGCCCCGCCCGACGGCGACGGACCGGCGGAGTGAGACGCGCCGAGGGATCGGAACGATGTGAGGACCTCCCGGATCTCGTCAGCCGCAGTCGCCCGCCCCGCGCCGTGGAAACGGGGCAAAGGTATTCGTCGCCCCGGTCAGGAGTTGGAGGAGCCGGACGTTGACAAACAGCTTCTCGCGGCCGACGGCCTGCTCGCGGAGCACGCCGATCGCAGCGAGGGCCTTGAGATGTCGGGAGGCCGCCTGCCGGCCGGCGATTCCCGCCTCGACGAGATTGCCGATCCGGCAGTAAGGCTGCTCGAAGATCAGGTCGACCAGCTCCCGGCTGGAGAGCTT
>CALQRA010000187.1 GCA_943332855.1 Candidatus Kuenenia stuttgartensis | reverse complement strand
TCGCCGACATGGAGGAGCGTCGGGGTCTTCACCCGGTCGAGCGCATACATCGGCGAGGCCGCCCGGTAGGCGTCGGGCTCGGCCCACGGCAGCTTGCCCCCCATGAAGTTGACGACGTGGCCGGGGGTGTCCTCGGTGCCCCACTGGATCACCTGATCGACGACGCCAGCGCCACTGCTGGCGGCCTTGAAGCGGTCGCTCGCCGCCACGAGGCAGTTGGTCAGATAGCCGCCGTTGCTCCACCCCATCACGCCGATCCGGTCGGGATCGGCGATGCCGGAAGCGACCATCGCGTCGACCCCCGCTAGGATGTCGGCGACCTCGATGTCGTTCTCCCGGCCGACGAGCTCCTCGAGGAAGTCGTCGCCATAGCCGGTCGAGCCGCGGTAGTTTGGGGAGAGGAGCGCGTAGCCCTTGGCAGGGAGGAGAACGCGGCCGTAGATCCAGAACTGGAATTGGAGGAGCGACGAGCCGGTTGGGCCGCCATGGATCTCGACCACCAGCGGCAGCCGCTCCCCCGGCTTGGCGTCGGGGGGAAGCTCGAGCACCCCCTCGACCTCACGGCCGTCAGGAGCGCGCCATTGCACGAGCGAGATCGTCGGCAGCTTCCAGCCATCGACCTGGGGATTGAGCTTTGTGAGCCGATTCATCGCTCCGTCGCCCCCGACGAGATAGAGGTCAGGGGGATCGGTGAGCGTGGCGTCGATGATGCCGAGCTGACCATCGGCGGCAATCGAGAAGGCCGCGACGGCGTGATCGCCGGGAGTGAGGGGGCGGTCGGCCCCCTGACGGCCGTCACGGACGGCGGCGATGGTATGGACGCGGGCCCGGGCGCGCTGTTCGCCGATGAAGCACAGCTCGTCGGCACCGCGCCAGGCGAGCGTTCCCCCGAGCACGCTCACCCCGGCAGGGCGGCGCAGCTCCCAGACGTTGCCCTTCGCACCGCTCCACTGGCAGGCGTAGATCCGGCAGGGGTGGCCGTCGAACTCGACCGCGAAGGCGAGCCTGCCGTCGGCCGACCAGCAGGGGCTCTCGATCCAACCGAACGGGGAGGGATGGCCGTCGCGCCAGCCGGCCGCCGTCACCACCTCGATCGTGCGCGTGGCCGCATGCCAGACGTCGATCCGCGACCAGCCCTCGAGGTGGAGGATCTCGTCGTCGGGAGTCGTCACCATCGCGATCCGCGCTTGGTCGGGCGCCACGCGCAGCGCCGTCACGACGCGCTTTTCGTCGACGAGCTTCTCCGCTCTCCAGCTCTCCAGATCGAGGCGCCACACCTGCGTGAACTTCGTCACGCCATGGCCGTATTCAATCTCCTTGTGGCGGGTCCGCAGATCCTTCCATTCGTCATCGGTTCCCTCGGCGACGACGGTGTAGTAGAGGGCCCGGCCGTCGGCGGAGAGCTCGGCGCGACCGATCCCCTCCTTCACGCGCGTCACGGCCATCAGCCCCGAGCCGTCCGGCGCGATCCGCCATACCTGCGTCTTGCCATCGTGGGGCGGGGCATCGTCACCGGGACGGCGGACGTTGGCCGTGAAGTAGAGAAACCGGCCATCCGGGCTCCACTGTGGCGCAGACTCCTCGGCGCGATCGAAGGTCAGCCGGCGTCTCCCCTTCGTGGCCACATCGACGATCCACAGATCGGCATTCCGCGTGTCGTTCGCCCCTTCCCAACGCTGCTCTATGTAGGCCACGGTAGCGCCGTCAGGGGAGACGGCGAGGGTGGAAGGAGTGCCGAGGGTGAAGTAGTCGTCGACGTCGATGTCGTGGGTGCGGGCAGGCTCCTGGGCGATCCCTGAGAGGGCAGCAAAGGAGATGGCGGCGACGAACAGGGCGCAGCAGGCGGAACGCACGAATGGCACGGCGTCGACTCCGGCGGGTGAGGAGGGGGGACGCCGCGATGATACGCTCGCTGGGCCGCGGGCCGCGAGCGCCCGCTACCCGGCGAATCGGCTCGGGGCGAGGAAACCAATCGGCTGCGACGTCGAGCCGTCGAGGGCGAGGTCGGCGAGGATGGCGCCGACGACGCTTGCAAACTTGAAGCCATGCCCCGAAAAACCGGCCGCGATCGCCACGCGGGCGTGCTGCGGATGGAGACCGATGAGGAAGTGGGCGTCGGGGGTCATCGTGTAGAGGCAGGCGGCATGGTGAACGAGGTCGCTGCCGAGGGCCGGCAGTCGGGCCCGCGCCACCGCGGCCACGCGCGCTGCCTCGGCCCGATCGAGCGAGCGATCGAGCGCCAGCGGATCGGCGACGGGGGTGCCGCCGGTGTGCTCGGCCATCTTCACGCCGCGGTCATCGAGCGCCGGAAAGCCGTAGTAAAAGCCGGTGGGAGTGTCGAAGGCGAAGCAGGGGAGGCCGGTCCCCGGCTCATGCCCGGCCATGAATGTGGCGCGGTGCTCCGCCGGGGGGCGATACCAGCAGAGCGTTTTCTTGAGCACCACAAGCGCCACCGACGGGAGCTCGAGGAGATCGGCCGCCCAGGCTCCCGGCGTGATCACGAGGCGATCGGCGTGGAACGTGCCCTGGTCGGTGTCGACCGCGACGCCCCTGGCTCCGGCATGCCAGCCGTGGATGGCAACGCCCTCCTCGAAGCGGGCCCCGTGACGTGTGGCGACTTCGGCGTGGGCCCGGACACATTCCTCCACCAGGAGATAGCCCGCCGCCGGCTCCCAGACGGCGAGAAAATCGTCGTCGAGCGCGAAGGCCGGCCAGCGTAGCCGCGCCGCGCCTGCCGTGAGCCGCTCGACCGGGAGGCGATGGATGGCGGCGGCGTGGAGAGCGCCGGCGACCGCCTCGCCGTTTTCGGGGCCGGCCAGCAGCAGCCCCGACTCGACCAGGAGCCTCGTCCCCGTCGCCTCCTCGAGCCTGCGCCACAGCCGATAGGCCTCGAGGAGCAAGGGCACGTAATCAGGATGCTCGAAGTAGGCCTGGCGGATGAGCCGCGTCTGGCCGTGGGAGCTGCCCCGATCATGGGCGAGGGGAAATCGATCGAGCCCGATCACCGTCGCGCCCCGCGCGGCCAGATGCGCACAGGCCGCGCTCCCCATCCCGCCGGTGCCGAGGACAATGACGTCGGCGGTGGCGGCCGTCGCGGGGGGCATGTCGGTTCTTCCGCGCTTCAATTGCTGCTGTTCACCGGCGGGTGCAGCTCACACGCCCCCGGCCCGTTCCTTCCTCACTCGGCCCCGACGCCGACTGGCTCCGGGGGAACCTCTTCAGCGGCAGTTGGCTCGGCAGCAGCAGGCTCTTCGGCGGCAGCAGGCTCGGCGGCATCAGGCTCAGCAGCAGCTGGTTCAGCAGCAGTTGGCTCAGCGGTGGCAGCAGGGTTCCCCGCCCCCTTCCAGAGCGAGGCCCCGACGAACATCCATCCCTCCGGCACCGTCTGCATCGTCATCCCCGCCGTACCGAAGTAGCGGCGGATGACGTCAAACTCCGGCAGCGTCGTCCCGTCGAGGCGGGGCTTCCGCGGCTCCTTCGACTTCTTTCCCGCCAGGCCCGCCCCCGGCTCGTCACGGGCGATCAGAAGGGCGTTGGCGAGCCGGCCGGCGAGGCTTTTGTTCTCGGGGCCCTTGCCGGCCCGCAGCAGCTCGTAGGTCGGTTGCACCATCTGCTCGGTGCGTGCAAACGTTCGCAGGGCGACATCCCCAGGCAGCAGCCCCTTGAGCTGCTCGACGGCCTCGTTGTAGTCGGCTTCCTGGGCAAACGGCGGCGTCTTCCCTTCGAGGACCTTCTGGAGAAAGTCGAGATGGGAGGCAATCAGGATATGGCCGTGGGCGACCGCCACGGCGGCATTGGGGAAGGCGGCCGCTTCGGGATCTCCCCCGAGCGCCCCGCGGGGCCGGTCGTCATCCTCGTCTTGGCGGGCCCGGACGCGCGTCGCGCGGGTGGCCTTGCCGGGCTCGTCGGGAACCGTCTCCCAGATCACATGGCCACCGAAATCGATCTTCCGGGTCTTCGCCTCGGTCGACATGCTCCGGGCGATCGTCGCGGCAACCGTCTCCGGATCGTCGGCGGCGATCGCGATCAGCATCCGCTCGCAGTCGGGGCCGAAGGGGAGGAAATGGTCGCCGGTGATCATCACGGCGCTGCCGAGATGGCGGATCAGGTCGTTCTCGACGTCGATCTGCGGGCCGTCGGGATCTTCTTTCAGGCTCGAGATCACGTCGTCGAACACCCCCGGCTCACCGACAACGTCATCGACGAGCGACTCCAGCGCCCGAAAGACCTTGGGGAGATCCCACTGGAGGCCGAGCCAGCTGGCGGCATCCCCCGGTACCCACGGCGCTGGGGCGAGCGATGACGCATTGGGGAACTCGAGGATCTGGGCTGCCTTTTCGTAGCGTTGTTTTCCGCCGGCAACCGTCGGTGGCGCGTAGATGAGCGTATTGTGGCGGAGGTCGACGTCCCCCTCGCCATAAAACACGATCCCCCCGGCTCCCTTGATGCAATCGAAGCCGTTGCGGCGGGCCATCTCGACGTAGTCGGTCGGCTTCCGCTTTGAGGCCTTCTTCGGCGCGGGGCGGCTCTTCTGCCGGGCCTGGGCGAAGCCGAGCGGATCGATGAACCAGCGCCCCGTTGCCGCGCCCTCCGGAACCGTTTCAGAACATTTCCGGAGCACTTCGCGGAATGCCTCGAGCGATCCGAGCGAGTCCTGACGCCCCTTGGCCAGCGCGGGGAGGAGGGCGGCGACTGCCTCGGCGCTGGTACCGGCGACGATCGCTCCGGGCTTTGACGCATAGGCGAGCCGGCGCGGGGGGGCTGGATCCGTGGCCGGCAACAGACCTTCCCGCGGGGGGAGCGGCGGCAGTTCGAAGGCCGAGATCCCTTCAGGAGCGTCGAGCTTCTTCGCCCCTCGGTCGGCGAGTCGCTGGAAGACCGTCTCGAGGGTCGCGGGGACGTCGTCGTCATGGCCGGTGGTGTCAACCATCAGGAGCCCGGCGAGGGTCCCGTCGGCCTGCTCGACCGCCGCCACCGCCGATTCGCCGCCACTGACGCGCGAGAGCTCCTTCGGTGTGATCCCGAAACCCATCCGGTCGCCAGCGATGCTCGAACGCTGCTCGTCGAGGGCGTCGTAAAACTGCTGCATCGCCGGCTCGTCGAACAGCCTCCCCAGGGCGGAGCGGTCGAAGCGTTCGCGGAGGGCTGCGGCGTCGGGGGCACTCGCCCAAGCCCGTGTCGTTGCCGGCAGAACCTGCTCGCTGGGGGGAAAACCGGCCGCGGCAGCCGGAGAAGCGGCCGACGCGAAGGTCAGCAGCGTTGCCAGGACCGCGCCCCGGCTCCATCGGCTCCATGCGCTCCCGACCGATCGGTTGACGGGCCCGTTGGCTCCCGGCCTCCGGCCCGAGGTGCCCGACACCGTCACCGGCATCCCTGCCGCCACCATCCGCCTACGTCCTGCCACGTGATCCCTCGCGTGTTCGCTGGAGCCAGCCCTCGTGCCTGCACTGACGATCCCCCGCGGGACGATTCCAGGCAGGTTCCCCGAGAGAAGCCTAAAGAAGAGAAGTAAAATACCCGCTGCGGGGGAATCCGGCCACACCAGGAAGGCCAGTGCCGTAATCATGGGCCAACTCGACTCAGCCCGGGGCGAGCTGGCGCCAGGCCATCGCCTCCTCGAGATCCCACGACACCGAGAGCACGTCTGATTCGCGAAACATGGCGCCGATGAGTTGGACGCCGATCGGTAGGCCGTGTGGGGAGATCCCGGCCGGAATGCTCGCCGCCGGGAGGCCGACGAGGTTGACGACGGCGGTGAACGCGGCGAGGGTCGCCGCCCGGGCGAAGGCGTCGGCCGGTGGCAGCCCGGCCCAGGCCCCGATCGGTGGCGGCCCGACGGCGACGGTGGGGGTGAGCCAGAGGTCGGCCGTGCCGAAGACTGGCGCGTACCGGTCGATGAGCCGGTCCTCGAGCGCGTCGACCTCCCGGCGCTGCAGTCCCTTCGCCCCCTCACGCAGCCAAGCGGTCACCGGCTGCGCCCGCCGCCACCGCATCAGCGGGATGCCGCCGATGAGCCGCTGCCAGATGGGGAGAAACTCGTCGAGCCCGCTCTCCGGCAGCCGGGCCTCCTCGACAACGTGCCCGAGCCGCTCGAGGATCCGGGCGGTGTGACGGACCGCGGCGAGCGCATCCGGATCGGTCGGAACCATCCCGGTCGACTCGACGACTTTGATCCGCAGCGGCTTCGGCGTCGCGTGACGAGCGGCAAACGGCCGCGCGGGAGGTGGTGCCCAGTGCGTCCGGCCGGTGTCGATGCCGGCCATGACGTCGAGGAGGGCGGCGGCATCGGAGACCGTCCGGGCCATCGGCCCCGAGGTGTAGAGGATCCGCCGATCGGGGAGGCGGAATTGGTTCACAATCCGGCCGCGCGAGGGCTTGAGGCCGTAGAGGCCGCAGAACGACGACGGGATGCGGATCGATCCGGCGCCGTCGGAGCCCTGCGCGATCGGCAGCATCCCCGCCGCCACCGCCGCCGCCGATCCGCCACTGGAACCGCCGGCGGTGTGGGTGGGGCTCCAGGGATTGCGGGTCGGTGGATGGATGTCGGGCTCGGTGACCGGCATGGCCCCCAGCTCGCTCGTCGAGAGCTTGCCAAGGATCACGAAGCCGGCCCGCCGCAGCGGGCGGACGTTGGCATCGTCGAAGGGGAGCACGATCGCCGGCATGCCGCGCGAGCCGAAGTGGGTCCGCGTAAAGCGAACGGCATTCAGATCCTTGATCCCGATCGGCACGCCGTGGAACGGCGGGAGGGCATCGCGGTGGCGGAGCCGCTCCCGGTCCTTCCGCCGCGCCACCTTCACCGCGTCGTCGAAGACGGTCACGAAGGCCGAGAGCGACGGATTCTTCGCCTCGATCCGCGCGAGGTGGTGGCGGACGAGCTCCTCGCTCGAAATCGCCCCTTCGCGGACGAGCTTGGCAAGAACGAGGGCGGGAAGCGTGTGGAGCGACGAGGTGGCCATCGGGGTAAGGCTGTCAGGGCATCGCAGCCGGAGGGGCTGGGAAAGGGCACGAGTGGCTCAGGGATCGCGGCGCGAGAAGATCGTGCAGCCGATTGCCAGGTAGGCGATGGTGTGGAGGAGGGTGAGACCGAGCCCCTTCTCCCAGGAGAACGAGGCGCTCTCCATGAGCGCCCGGAACGGCCCGGCAACGGCGAAATCGCGCATCAGTTGGCGGTCGACGAGATTGTCGAGATCCTCGGTGTGGGGGAGGACGGCGTAGACCCCCTCGGTGATCCGGCCGATGGTTGTCTGGTAGAAGGGCCTGCGGCCCGGCTTGAGCCCCTCCTCGCGGCGCGGCTGGCGGCCGCGGATCGTCTCGGCGATGCTCGTGGGGCGCATCTTGCCGACGTTCGCCTCGCGGATCCGGCTCTCGACGGCAACGTTGTTCATCTGGCCGGCGATGAACAGGATCGCCCAGTAGGCGACGGTCACGAGCATCGCCGAGATCACGCTCCGGGTGATGACCCCCGTCAGGACGCTCACCGCGAGGAGGAGCGCGAAGAAGACGAGCAGGCTCGGGAGCGCGAGGAGCACCCCCGGTGACCAGACGTCGGCGAGGATCCCGGTGATCAGCCAGACGGCGAGGACGAGAATCCCGAGGAGGCCGGCGACGAGGAGCAGGGCTCCGACATACTTGAAGACGAGCAGCTGCCAGCGCGGGATCGGACGGACGAGGAGGAGCTCGAGCGTCCCCTTTCGCACCATGTTCGGCACGAAGGCGGCCGTCACTGCCACGCTGACCAGGAGAAGGATCGTGCCCCCGAGGCCCGTGGCAAGGAGCTTTTGGAGGATCAGAACCTCGAGCCCCAGCGGCGCTCCCTTCGTGCCGGCCAGTTCGACGCTGTCGCCGAAGAGACTGAAGCGGTGGGGCCAGAGGAGCCGCAGATCCCGCCCCGGGGCGACGGTCATCTCCCACGTTTGCGAACCGATCTTTTGCGCCCACTCCGTGCCGATGTCGCGGATTTCCGTGATCGTCCAAAGCTGGCCGTCGGCGATCCTCCCGAATCGGGCCGTGATCTCCTCCCCCGATTCTGGCGCCCCGACCAGCGGGATGAACGTCCGCGTCAGCGTCGCCTTCCAGTGGCCTTCGGGGAGATCGGCATCGACCGGCTCGGCGGCGCTGATCGCGTACACCGAGCCGTTGAGCCGGCCGGCAACGTCCCCCATCGACTGCGTGGCGATGTCGATCCCGTCGAGATCGGCCGCCATCGCGCGGGCGGCGATGTCGAGATACTGCCTGCCCCCCGGCTGCGGCTCGATCCGCCCGGTGAGTGCCGTACCGAAAAGGAGCGCGATCGCCAGCAACAGAAGGTAGAGAACCTTCGCATCGAGGAACTCACGCCACGTGTCGCGGAGCATCGCGGCGAACGTCCGCAGCACCATCGGCCGCACCGTGACGCGTTCGGCCTCCGCATCGGAGCGGGTCGGGCGATCGGGTTCGATCACGGTGTTTCTCCGCCGCTGGCGATGGCAAGGTAGAGATCCTCGAGCGTCGCCCGTTCCCGTTCGAGATGGCGCAGCCGCAGCCCCGCGGCGCTGGCTGCGGCCAGAAAGTGGTCGATCGCCTCGTTGGCCTCGGCCGGCGGGAGGGGGGGCGGGCCGTCGGAAGGGTCGAGGCTGACCCGGAGTCGGCTCCCCCCGTCGACCGGCTCGACCGTCGCGCCGGGGACGCAGAACGACACCGGCAACCGGCGATCGAAGGCGACCAGCCAGCTCGCCTTCTGCCGCGTCAAATCGGCGACGGTCCCGGTGACCATGAGTTTCCCCTTGCGCAGGATCGCCACCCGATCGCAGAGTTGCTCGACTTCGCCGAGGAGATGGCTGTTGATGAACACCGTCACGCCGCGGCGGCGTTCCTCGAGGAGGAGATCGCGGATCTCCTTCCGCCCCACCGGATCAACGCCGTCGGTCGGCTCGTCAAGAAACAGGACACGAGGACTGTGGAGGAGGGCCTGCGCGAGCCCCAGCCGTTGCTTCATCCCCTTGGAGTAGCCGCGGATCCGCAGCTTCTCCCGGCCGGCGAGGCCGAGGAGATCGAGGAGCTCCGCGGCGCGGCGACGGCGCTGGCGGCGGGGGATCCCTTGGAGGGCGCCGTAGAGGTCGAGGAGGCTCGTGCTCGTGTGATACTCGGGGAGGCGGTGGTCTTCGGGCAGATAGCCGACCTCGCGACGGGCGGAGAAGGTGCCGACCGGCTGGCCGAGGAGGGCAGCCTCTCCGGCCGTCGGGGCAACGAGGCCGAGGAGGATCTTGATGAGCGTCGTTTTCCCCGCGCCGTT
>CALQRA010000186.1 GCA_943332855.1 Candidatus Kuenenia stuttgartensis | reverse complement strand
CCGTCGGTCAACGTCAGCCGGACGGTGCGGCCGACGAGATGGTGGCTCGGAGCCTCGACGGTGAAGCCCCAACTCGGGCTGTAGCCGTAGAGGAGCGTGGCGTCGATCGTGTCGGCGGTGGCGCTGTTGACGACCAGCGACGGATGCATCGTGCACTCCCGTCCGGGGCAGGGCACGCCGATCCCCTTCACGATCCTCGTCGGCTCGCTCCAAGCGATCCCCTCCTGTGAGCAGGACACCCAGATCCCCCCCTGGGGATCGGATTCGGGCGCGGTGTCGCCATGGATGACGCCGGTGAACACCATCAGGTAGCGGCGGCATTCGGGTACCCACACGACGCTGGCATCCATCGCCGCCCCCTTCCGCTCCCGGAAGGAGATCACCGGACTGCTGCGTCCGCCGATCCCCGGTTCGCTGAAGTCGCCGTCGTGCCACTTCCACCAGCTCCCCGCCCCGCCCCCCGAGGCAGCCGGTGCCCGTGCCATCCCGATCTCCGATCCGCGCCCGGGTGCAGGCGAATAGACGGTGAACCAAGCGAGGAGGTATTTTCCACCCGGGGTCACCGTGACCGAGGCGGTGCCGACACCCTGCGGATGTTTCGAGGTCGTGTCCTTGGGATCGGGGCCTGTGATCACCGGCCCCTGCTTCGTGAACACCCTGCTGCCGGCGGGACAGGTCGCCAGGCAGACGCTCGCGAGGAAGTTGTTGACGCCGTTGAGTCCGAGCTTGTCGTAGCCCTCCCAATCCTCGGCATGGTAGAAGGCGCGGATCGTGCCGTCCTTCGGGTCGGTGATCGCGGCGCTGACGCCGGCGTAGCCGTTGTCGGGGCCGCCGGGGGAGGGGGCGATCACCTCGGCGACCGGCGCGGCGGTGCCGAGCGAGGTTCCCTGCATGAGCCGGGTCGACACGCCGGCGACGAGGAGGAACGACAGCGGCTTGCGGGAGAGGAACGTGATCCCCTCGTCGGGGAAGCCGACCAGCCCGTGCTGCCCGGAAGGAATGATCACCTTCACCGGGCCGGTCCGTTCGATCGTGATGCCGATCCCCTCGGCCACGCGCGGCGCGGCAGGGGCCGCGGGTTCAGCCCCCGACAGCGAAGCGCACCACAGCACGATCGGGAGGATCAGACAGACGATCGATCGGCAGCGCATCGGCCCGGCTCCGTCACGGATTCCAACATCCTCCCCGGCGCTTCCCCGCGTGGCCACGGGCGGCGGCGCTCAGGGGTCACCGGCTACTCGTCGGCCGAGATCTGGCTCGGGCCGCTCCCCACGGTCTTCTCGTACTTCCCGTCGCCGCTCTTCACGTATTTCGTGAACCCGAGCCGGTCGAGGTTTCGATCGGAGAGGAGCTTGGGGTTGCCGATGTCGGTCCCCTTGCCGCCAATCGCGAAGCCGGTGATCACGCGGCGGACCGGCTTCCCCGTCTCCGGGTGCTGCTGGAGCGCAGGTTCCGACATCGACTGGAGCAGTTCGAACCGGTCACCGCCAGTGCCGTCCGGCTTGACGACTTCGTAGACGTAGGTGGGCATGGTGGCAGGCAAGGCTCGCGGGGCGGAAAGTCTCCAACATCCCGAGTCTATCTCCCCGTTCGACCGGCGTGGGCCCTGTGGGTGTCGGAGCCCGGCAGAGGAGGGGCAGTCCGATCGCTATCATGGAGGCGGGGTCGGTCCGTTCCTTTCCACGGTGCTGCCATGACCGCGCTTCCCTTTCCGCCGCTGCCTCGCCGCGCCCTCCTGGGCAGCTCGATCCGGGCGGCCGTGCTCGTCGGCGTGATTGCGTCGATCGGCTTTCCCCGTGCCCGGGCCGCCGAGCCTCCCGAGCGGGTCGTCGACGGCCTCCAGGTCCTCTATACCTTCGAGGCGCTTGTGAAGGGAGTGTTCCCCGACCGGGCCGGTGTCGGCGAGGGGATCGATCTGCGGATCGACAAGCCGCAGGGGGTGCGTTTCCAGGCCGGCCGGATGGGGCTCGATGGTCCGGTCGTGATCGCCTCGGAAGGCCCGGCGAAGCGCCTCACGCAGGCCCTCCGGCAGGCGCAGCAATTCGCGCTCGAAGTCTGGATCACGCCTGCCGAGGGGGAGCAGACCGGCCCGGCGCGGATCGTCAGCCTGTCGCTCGACACAAGCAAGCGCAGCCTCTCGCTCGTCCAGGAGAAGGGGCGCTACGAGCTCCGCCTGCGGACGAGCACCACCAGCGACAACGGCACCCCCGCCACGCCGACCCCGGACGGCACCGCCGTCCATCGGCCGACGCACCTCGTCGCCACGCGCACCCCCGATGGCGTCGTCCGCCTCTCCCTCGACGGCAAGGAAGTGGCCACCAACACCGTCGCTGGCGACATGAACCGCTGGCCCGACGACTGCCGGCTTGTCGTCGGGAACGAAGTCAGCGGCGACCGCCCCTGGCGCGGCGAGATCGCGCTGGTCGCGCTCTATGCGCGGGCCCTCAGCGCCGACGAGATCGCGCAAAACTTCGCCGCCGGTCCGCCCCAGATCGAGGAGGCGGCATCGTTGCCGCCGGGTCATCCGCAGCAGGTCGACGTTGTCGGCGCTCTCATCCCCTTCCTTTCGGACTGCTGTTTCAACGGCTCTGCCGGCGAGGAGGCAGCGGCGGGGCGTGCTATCATGGCGACCCATGAGGAGTAACCGATGACGCACGACACGGCCGACGCAGACCTGCTGGCTGAAATGGCGCGGGCCGTCGTGGAGAGCGTTCATCCGGAGCAGGTTCTGGTGTTCGGATCGCATGCCCGTGGCACGGCGACCGCCGCCTCCGACGTCGATTTACTGATCGTCGAATCCGAGCCATTCGGGCCCGGTCGAAGCCGGCGGGAGGAACTGCGGCGGATTCGCAGGGCGCTCTCCCGCTTCCATGTACCGAAGGACGTCTTGCTCTACAGTCGCCCGGAAATCGAGCGGTGGATGACCGCGCCGAACCATGTCATTCGCAAGGCCTACCGCGAAGGCCGGGTGTTGTACGGCCATGAATGAAGCAACGGCACGCATGCTCCGCCTGGCGCAGCGCGACCTGCGGGCCGTTCAGGGAATGCTCGATGATCCCGACTCGTTTCCCGATGAGATCTTCGGGTTCCACGCCCAGCAGGCGGTTGAAAAGGCTGCCAAGTCATGGCTCGACGGCCTCGGCATCGAGTATCCCAAGACGCACGATCTCGACCTGCTTTTCGAGTTGCTCACCGAGAGGGGCGGGGAGATTCCGCCAGCCTGTGAGGAGCTGCGCGACTTGGTCGATTTCTCGGTTCAGTATCGGTACGAGGCCTTTGAGGAGTTGCCGCTCGATCGCCAAGAAACGCTTCGCCTCGTGACGATGTTCATCGAACACGTCGCAGCGAGAGTCGCTTCCTAGCGGGGCTGACCGTCGCGAGTGAAAAGTTGAATCCAATCAGGAGAAGAGCCATGGCTTGCCGTTGCGAGACTGTCGGTGGGATGAAGGGAATGACGCTGTCGTTGTTCGTGGCGGCGCTGGCCTGGATGTCGTTGGCTTTTCCTGCTCTGCAAGCTGCTGAAGCGCCGCTGCGGGCCGGCGTGGCCATCGCCGACATCACGCCCGCCGGGCCTTACCCGATGAGCGGCTACTACTTCGAGCGCCTCTCCACCGGCACGAAGGATCCGCTCCACGCCAAGGCGCTCGTGCTCCGTCAGGGAGACACCGCCGCGGCGATCGTCTGCTGCGACCTGATCGTCATCGCCTCCGACCTCACCGACGTCGTCCGCGCGGCTGTCGAGCGGGAAACGGGAATCCCCGGCGCGAATGTCATGCTTGCCGCCACCCACACCCACACCGGCCCCGACTACACGAAGGAGCTGTTCCAGTTCGTCACCGGGAGGAAGCCGACCGGTGAGGCGGCGACACGCCAGCCGTATGCGCCGCGGCTCGTCGACGGGCTCGTGGCAGCGGTCAAGCGGGCCGACGCGACGGCCATGGAGGTGACGGTGATGGCCGGAAACGTCATCCAGCAGACCCCCGTTTCGTTCAACCGCCGGTTTCTCATGAAGGATGGCTCGGTGCGCACCTGGGCGAAGGCCGACACCCCGGGGGCGATCCGCCCCGCCGGGCCGATCGATGCCGAGATCGGCGTCGTCCGCTTCGATCTGCCCGACGGGAAGCCGCGCGGGCTCCTCTCCTCCTTCGCCCTCCACCTCGATACCGTTGGCGGCACCGAATACAGCGCCGATTTCCCCTTCTTCATCGAGCGCGAGATCCGCGACGCCCTTGGGGGGAGCGTCGTCTCCCTCTTCGGCAACGGCTGCTGCGGCAACATCAACCATGTCGATCCGACGAAGGCCGAGGCGAATAAGACTGACTTCATCGGTTCCTCGATCGGCCGCTCGATCGTGGCCGGGCTGCCGGCGCTTGTGCCGGTCGAAGCCCCACGCCTCCAGGTGCGCACCGCGACGGTCGATGTGCCGCTCCTCGATGCCTCCCCGGAGCAGGTCGCCGCTGCCAAGCAACTGCTCGGGGAGATCAAGGGGGGGGCGAAGCCCGAGTTCCTCGCCCATGTCGATGCCTACCGCCGGCTGATCATCGACAACCTCCGTCACGACGTCGATCAGGAGGAGGCGCTCGAGTGGCTCGGCTGGGGGCTCTCGAAGAAGCTCGCCGCCTCCGGTGACACGATGCCGCTCGGCGTGCAGGTGATCACGCTCGGCCGCGACGTGGCGGTGGTGGCGTTCCCCGGGGAGTCGTTCGTGGAGCATGGCCTGGCGATCAAGCATGCCAGCCCGTTTCGCACGACGCTCGTCGTTGAACTGGCCAACCATGGGGAAACGATCTACGTCCCGACGCGCGCCGCGGCAGTCGGCGGCGGCTACGAGACGACGAATACAACCGTCGCCCCCGGCGCCGGCGAGCTGATGGTCGAAGCGTGTGTCCGGCTCCTCCAAGAGGCCGCCGCGGCGCTGCCCTGAGACGCTGCTGCCGCCGTCACGGCGCGATCGCCACAGGGCGATCGACGTGGCGCCGGGGCAAGCTGGGGGGATGACGGACGACACGGGGACGGGGTGGAAAGTTGACAGCTCCGCAGGGGGCCTTCCATACCTGCACTCCTGCTGGTGATGGTTCTGCCGTTGATCCCCCTCGAGGAGATTCCCCATGCGTGCAACGCGCATCCACTGGTTCTGTCGGTCGCTCGTCGTCTCGTCGCTCGGTGTCGCCGTCGGGCTCGGCGCCGCGGGGGCCGTGGCCCGAGCGAAGGATCCCTCGATCGCGACCGATTCGGGGGTGAGCCTGTCGGCAACCGAATCGAGCGTCATCGCCCGCACCAACGAGGCCCGGGCGCAGCGCGGGCTCGGCCCACTCTCCGCCGATGCCGCCCTCATGAACGCTTCCCGCCGGCAGGCCTCCTGGATGGCCCGCAACCGCAACCTTTCCCATGGCCAGGGGGTGACGGAGAACATCGCCATGGGGCAGTCGTCGGCCGCGGCGACGGTGGCTGATTGGATGCGGTCCGACGGCCACCGGGCGAACATCCTCGGCTCTCACAGCCGGATCGGCGTGGCGATGGCGCGAGCGGCCGACGGGACGGTCTACTGGTGCCAGCAGTTCCGTTGAGCGGCAGCCCGATCCTTGCCCTCCCTTTTTCCGAGGGGTAGAGTGGCCTGCCATGGGGCCTCGTGTGCTGCGGTCCCGCGATCGGTCGCCTTGTAGGGGGAGCAGATGCCGTGATCACGATGCCACGACTGATTGCCGCACGTGGTGGATTCGGGCCGATGATCCAGTGGTTCATCCGGATCGTGATCTACGATATCTGCATCTCCACGATCGCCGAGGTGCTCGGCGTCAGTCGGTTCGTGGCGCTGTTCATTTTTCTCGGCATTCTCCTCGCTCTCGGCGGGGTGGGCTATGTCCTCCGCAACAAGATGAGCAGCCAGGCCGACGACCTCTGACCGACCGCACGGACGGCCTGCCCATGAACCATGCTGTGCTTCACGGCCCGGCCTTCTCCGCGCTCCGACTCGAACTGGATGAAGGGAGTTCCGTCCTCGCCCAGCCGGGGTCGATGCTGGCCATGACCCCCGGTTTTGATGTCGATGTCCGTGCCGGCCTCCACATGGCCGGGGGGGGCAGCGGTGTGGGGGCCTTCACCGGGGGCGTCCGGAGCCTGTTCGGGGGAGAGAGCTTCTTCACGGTGGTCTATTCCGCGAAGCGCCCCGGGCAGCATCTGGTTCTCGCCCCCGACCACATGGGGGAGATCCTGGCCGTCGAGGTGGCAGGCGACAACGGCATGATGGTGGCGCGGGGAGCGTTTCTCGCGTGCACTCCGGGGCTGGGGTTTGTCCTCCACAACGCCGGTCTCCAGGGGATGCTCGCGACGCGTGGGCTGTTCTTCCTCCGGACCGAGGGGAGTGGCGAGCTGTTCATCAATGGTTACGGCGGCATCGTCGAGGAGATCCTCGCCGAGGGAGAACGCTTCGTCGTCGACAACCGGCACGTCGTCGCCTTCTCGGTCGGCATGGCGTTTGAGTCGGTGGTGCTGGCCGCATCGCTCAAAGACTCGCTCTTCTCCGGAGAGGGCTTTGTCGTTCGCTTTACCGGGCCGGGGCGCGTGCTCTACCAGACCCGGGCCCGCCCCTCGACGGGGATGCTCCGCGGGCTGTTCCAGACGTTGTTCTGAGCCATCGCCATCGGATCGTTCGATGCTCCCATCCCCCGAGCTCCGACCTCTCCCCAGGCCCCGCTCACTCTCCACTCCGCGGCGCGAGGACTTGCTCGCCGCCTTCCGGGCAAGCGAGCGCGTGGCGTGGGGATGTGTCGGCGCCGAACTGGCGGCGACCGTCCTGTTGCTCGCTTTTGCCTGGGGGCGGCTGGGGACGGTCCCGGCCTGGCAGTCGGTATCCCTGTTCGTGGCCGGAGCGGTCGGGCTGTTTGAGTTCCTCCTCATCCACTGGGCCGGACGTCGCACCAACGTGGGGGATATCGCCGATCACGCCACCTTCGGTGTCCATTCCGGGGCGTCACTCCGCGTGGCGGTCGAAGACGTCTGCAGGCGGATGGGGCTGGGGGAAAACTGCTGTCGGATTTCCCTCGTGCCCGACAAGGAGATCAATGCCAGGGCCCTGCGCGTGGGACTGCTCCCGGGCCTGCACGGCATCCACGACGTGACACTCAATCGCTCCATCCTCCACCTCCTCGACGAGGACGAATTGAAATTCGTGATCGGACACGAGCTCGGCCATGTCTTCCTCCACGCCCCGATCACCACCCGCTGCCTGTTGGTGCACGCGCTGTTTGCCGGTGCCCTGTCCCTCGTCATCGGCCTGCTCTTCGCCGGCTCCGACTGGATGATCATGGCGCCGGTGGTGAGCCTGGCGATGACACGATGGCTCGCCTTCCGCACCACCGCGGCACACGCCCAGCGGATTGAGTTTCTCTGCGATGCCTGCGGTGCCTCGGTGGCGGGGGGCCTCCCTGCCATGACGGCCACCATCAAGATGGCGTTCGAGGCCGAGGCGCGGGCGCAGCTTTTGTGCCGCGTGATGGAGGCAAAGCTGGCCGACGAGGACATTCCCATGGCCCGACTTCTGGCGGCCTATGAGGCGTCGCTTCCCTTCGGCAGCGTCGTGCCTGCCGAGACGCACACGCTCCTCGGGGAACGTGTCCGGCGGTTGCGTGACAACGGCCGGCAGTTGTCGTTCGGGGGCTTCGTCCGCTCCCTCTCCGGAGACGCGACCGATCTCGACGAGCTGCGGGACGCCGTGAAGGAGCTGCGGAGGGCCGCGGCGGTCGCCCGGGTGCCGGTTGCAGCGGCAGAGATCGTGGCCGATCCCCGCCGCCTGTCCGAATGTGTGGCGGCGATCGAAGACCATCCCGAGCGGGTGTTGGTGGGCACGGAAGACGAAATCGACGACTCCAGCCAGAGCCACCCGAGCCCGTCCCGCCGGCTCCTCTTCCTGTGGCGCGAGGCCTCGGCACCGCTCCCTACCGCAAACGATTCACCCTCCCGTGCCGATCGGCGATGATACGCCGGCCTGACAGCCGGCCGCTTCGAAACCTCGATGGCATCACGATGACCAGCTTTCTTCATTCCGCCGATTGGCAGCTCGGCAAGCCGTTCGCGCGGATCGCCGACGAGGAGCAGCGCGGCCGCGTCCAGCGCGAGCGGCTCGAGGCGGTCCGCCGGATCGGTGACGTCGCGCGTGAACGCAAGGCTTCGTTTGTCGTTGTCGCCGGAGACCTGTTCGACTCGGCGACCCCGAAGGATGCCACAATCTCGCACGCCCTGGCCGCGATCGGCAGCATCGGCGTGCCGGTTTATGCGATCCCCGGCAACCACGACCACGGCGGCCCCGACAGCCTCTGGGAGCGCCCCTTCTACCGCCGGCAGCGGGAGGCGGTGGCGCCGAACTTCCACATGCTCCTCGAGCGGCAGCCGGTCGAGCGCGACGATGCCGTGATCCTTCCCTGCCCGCTCCTGCGGCGGCACGAGCCCGACGACCCGACCACCTGGCTGCGGCGCTGGGAGCCGGCGGAGGGGGACGAGCGGCCGCGGATCGTGATCGCTCACGGGAGCACGCGTGCCTTCGGCGGCGCGGCGCTTGGCAACAGCGTCGATGGCGAGGAGGCAGGGCAGGCCAATGCCATCGATCTCGGCCGGCTCCCCCTCGATAAGCTCGACTACATCGCCCTCGGCGACTGGCACGGCTTTCTCAAAGTGGGGGAGAAGGCATGGTATTCGGGGGCCCACGAGATTGACCGCTTCCCGAAGGCCGATCAGCGTCCCGGCCATGTTGCCGCGGTGACCGTGTCGCGCGGCGGGCTGAGTGTCGTCGAGGCGCTGCCGACGGGAAAGCTCCGCTGGCTGCGGCACGAGGTGGCGCTCGGCGACGACGGCCCCGGAGTTCTGAACAGGATCCTCCGCGAGGCGACCGGCAGCCGCTATGACGACTGCCTCGTGGAGCTCGTCCTCACCGGGGCGGTCTCGCTGGCCGATCGGAGCCGTCTCGACACGCTCCTCGACGATTGGCGCGCGGGGCTTGTCCGCCTCGATCTCGATGACGGCGTGCGCCTGGCGCCCTCCGAGGAGGAGATGCGGGCGCTGACGGAGCGGCCCGATCCGATCATTTCCCGCGTGGCCGCCGAGCTCGTCGCCCGCAAAGATGCCGGTGGCGAGGGGGCGGCTGTGGCCCTGGCGGCGCTGCGGCTCCTCCATGGATTCTGCCGCGATGCCAGTGACGGCGGCACCAGCCAGCCAGCCACAGGAGTGTCGCCATGAAGCTCCTTGATGTCACGGTCCGCAATTATCGGGTCCACAAAGAAGTGACGGTTTCCTTCGGCGACGGCGTGACGGTCATCGCCGGCCCGAACGAGTCGGGCAAGAGCACGCT
>CALQRA010000185.1 GCA_943332855.1 Candidatus Kuenenia stuttgartensis | reverse complement strand
TCCTGTCTCGAGTGGGCGTCGCGGCCACCTCACGGCACCGCAACATCCGGCTGATTCTACGGGGGATGTTGGGGATGGTTCGCGTCGGGGAAGAAAATCCGTCGGACTCGCCCAGGCCCGGATGGAAAGTACTCGGGCCTGGGCCGGTGTTTCAAGGGGAAATCAGGCCCCGGGCCCCGCTCCGCCGCGACTGTCAGCCGACGAGGATCACAAACAATTCCTTCGGCCCGTGAGCGCCGAGGACGAGGATCCGCTCGATGTCGCCGGTGCGACTCGGGCCGGTGATGAAGGAGAGCATGCTCGGAAACGCCTCGCCGTGCCGCTCGCGGAGGGCGTCGAAGGCGTCGGCGAGGGTCGCCACGATCTGCTCGGGCGCGGCGACGACGACATGCACCGGCGGCAACACCGACAGTGACCGGCCCCCGCAGGTGGCGCTCGAGACGAGGATCGAGCCGGTCTGGGCAACGAGGGCATCGCAGCCCGTGATGCCGGCGTCGCAGGCCTCGAGGGCGTCCTTGCGGAGGCTCGAGTCGGTGGCGAGATCGGCCACCAGAGCGGCGTCGGAGTCGACGCGGTGGGTCGCACAGGGAATGCCGGCGAGGATCGGCTCAACGAGCGGATGGGCGTGCCAGGCGACGCGCTTCCAGTCGCGCTCGCGGGCGATCGAGAAGAGGAGATCCTGTGCGGCATGGATCGAAGGCACACGGTGGAATACGGCCTTGAGCTTGCCGAGATTGTCGGCGAGCAATGCCAGCCTTTCTTCCGGGGTAACGCCGCCGTCGGGGAGCCAGGGACGCGCGGCCTCGAGCGCGAGCACCGGCAGGCTGCCACGCGGTGGCGGCGCCGTGTGGGTGGTCGCTCCGTGGCCGGAGAGCTCGCCGGCACGCTGGTGGGGACCGGGGCCAGGGACGGAAAGCGCCTCACGGACCCGGCCGAGGATCGCATCGCGGGCGTTCATCGGTCGCTTCCGGTGGTGGCGGGACGGCTGCGGGCCACCGCCGGCGGAGCGCGGTGGCGCCACTGGTCGCGGAAACTCCGCGCCGGCGCCTGTGGCAGATCGCGGCTGGCGATCCAGTCGCGCAACAGCGGCAGCCGGAGTTTTTTCAGGAACCAAAGTGAGCGGCGGAAGAGGGTCCCCCCGGTGGCGAACAGCCGCGGCCGCGCGGCGACGGCGGCAAACATCCGGTGCCCCATCCGCTCGAGGCGGTTGGGCGCCGCGCGGACGGCGTTGCGCCGGTTGTGGAGGAGATGGTGGTGAATGTCGATCCGCACCGGGCAGGCATCGGTGCAGGCGCCGCACAGCGAGCTGGCCTGGGAGAGGTGGTTCCAGTCGCCGAGGCCACGGAGATGGGGGGTGATCACCGAGCCGATCGGGCCCTGGTAGGTGGTGCCGTAGGTGAAGCCGCCGACATTCTTGAAGATCGGGCAGACATTGAGGCAGGCGCCGCAGCGGATGCACTGGAGGCTGTCGCGCTGCTCGGGATCGGCGAGGATCGCGGTGCGGCCGTTGTCGAGGAGGACGATGTGCATCTCCTGCGGGCCGTCGCATTCCCCCGAGACCCGCGGGCCGCCGTAAAGCGTGTTGTAGCAGGTGAGCGGTTGCCCAGTCCCGGCGGTGGCGAGCATCGGGAGGAGGACGGCGAGGTCGTCGAGCCGCTCGACGCACTTCTCGATTCCCGCCAGCGCCACGTGAACGCGCGGCAGCGCCGCGGTGAGCCGGGCATTGCCTTCGTTTTCGGTGATCGAGATCTGGCCGGTCTCGGCGACGAGGAAATTGGCGCCGGTGATCCCCACGTCGGCCTCGACGTACAGCCGGCGCATGTAGCGCCGGGCGATCATCGTCAGCTCCTCGGGGCTCTCGGTCGGGGCACTGCCGAGATGTTCCTCGAAGAGCTTGCTGATCTCGCCGCGCCGGACATGCATGCAGGGGAAGACGAAATGGAAGGGGGGCTCGCCCCGCAGTTGCTGAATGAACTCCCCGAGGTCGCTCTCCACCACGCCATAGCCCTCCGCCTCGAGAGCGGCATTGAGATGGATCTCCTCGGTGGTCATGCACTTGCTTTTGATGATCGCCTTGGCGCCGGCCGCGCGGACGATCCCGAGGATGATCTCGCGCGCCTCGGCCGCATCGCGGGCCCAGTGGACCTTGCCGCCGCCAGCCTCGAAGGCGTCGGCGAAGCGGACGAGCATCTCGTCGAGTCGGTTGACGGCGTTCCACTTGGCGAGGTTGGCGGCATCGCGGGCTTGCTCCCAGTCGCGGTAGCGGGCCTTCTGACCGTCGCGCGTGGTGTAGTAACCGGCCAGGGCGCGGCGGAGGAAGGCCCGGTGGTCGGTATCGCGTACATATTCGCGCGCGTCGTGAAGAAACCGCTTCTTTGCCCCGCGGGATCCAGCCTCGACCCCCCCGGAGTGATCGGCATGGGGCCCGGGTTGGGGTGTCGCAGTCGGTGACGGATGGGGAGGCATGGCGGGCGCGGCGGCGAGGGGTAGGCGGGGGCTGCCCCATCAGAATAGCCGTCCGCCGGCGGCCCGGCAGACGCGAAGGGGGGCCAAAAGGGGGGCCAAAAGGGCGCGACGCGTGGATTTTCCCACTGGGAGAGGCTAAAACAGGGTACTGGGCAGCGAGGATTTCCCTGCAACGCATCCCGGAGCTGGCGGATTCCCGCCAGGGCTCCGTGCGCGGCCTGCCGAGCGATGCTTAAAGGCGGGTGAGGCGTGATCGTACCTCCATCATTCGGCGAGCACCTCCTCTGGACGGGGGGTCTGTGGGTCGCGTTGGCCTCGCTGTGGGCCGCGATCTGCATGTGGGTCGACCGCGATGCCCGGAAGGTGTTTGGGCAGGCGCTCCCCTGGAATCTGATCTTCGCCGCCATCGGCGTGCTCCTCTTTGTCGCCACCTGGCAGGCCGGGCTGGGGCCACTGGTGCTCTTCGCCCTTCTCGTTCCCGCGTTCACGCTCGGGTATGTAGCGCTGCGCGACACGAAGGCCAAGCCGACCGACAAGATCCTCTCGGCGACGTTTGCCCGGCGGTCGGGGCGGAAACTCGCCGTCCGTCTCGGGCTCGAGAGGCAGTTCGACCGGGCCTTCCCGGCGGGGGCATCGGGCGGCCTGACGAGGACCGGCCCCGCGCCGCGGATCGTCCTTCTGAAAAAGGATGGCACCACCGTCGACGGCAAGGGGGGGGGCCTCGACCGCGAGACTTCGCAGGCGGTGAAGACCGTCCAGGAGATGTTTCTGAAGGCGGTCGATCTGCGGGCCACCGACATCCACTGCGAGCCGAAAAACAACGAAGAATACGTTGTTCGCTGCCGCATCGACGGGATCCTCCAGAACATCGTGGCTTTTCCGGCCGACGAGGGGAAGGCGGTCATTTCGGCGATGAAGGTGCTCGGCGACATGGATATCGCCGAGAAGCGTCGCCCGCAGGACGGGACATTCACGGTCCTGATGGAGGACCGGCGGTTCGACGTCCGCGCCGCCTCGGCCCCGACGAGCTTCGGCGAGAAGATGGCCCTGCGGCTCCTCGACGCCGACGGCGGGATCGTCAAGGGAGGGCTCGGCGCGATCGGCATGAAGGATTCGGTCGTCGCCAATCTCCGCGAGATTATCCAACAACCGCACGGCATGCTCATCGTCTGCGGGCCGACCGGCTCGGGGAAGACGACGACGCTCTACTCCGCGCTCTCGGAGATCGACGTCAACTCCAAGAACATCATCACGATCGAGGACCCGATCGAGTACCGCCTCGAGGGGATCTCGCAGACCGCGGTCAATGTGGCCGCCGAACTGACCTTCGCCAAGATCCTCCGCTCCACGCTCCGGCAGGATCCCGACGTGATCCTCATCGGCGAGATCCGCGACAAGGAGACGGCCGAGATCGCCATGCAGGCGGCGATGACGGGGCATTTCGTGTTCACGACGCTCCACGCCAACGATGCCCCCACGACGATCACGCGGCTCCTCGACATCGGCGTCGAGGCGACGCTCATCCAGTCGGCCGTTTCCGCAGTCCTCGCCCAACGGCTCGTCCGCGTCCTCTGCCCGAAGTGCAAGCAGGCCGTCCAGCTCTCCGACGAGATCAAGCAAAAGTGGGGGATCGCGGCCGGGAAGGATGTGACGGTCTACCAGGAGAAGGGGTGTCCGTCGTGCAATGGCACCGGCTTCCGCGGGCGCACCGGCCTCCACGAGCTCATGATCTTCGACAACTCGATCCGCGAGCTCCTCATCGGCCGCCCCTCGATGCAGACGATCCGCCAGGCGTCGCGCAAGGGAGGGATGAAGACACTCCTCGAGGCGGGCGTTGGCAAGGTGCTCGCCGGGATCACGAGCGTCAGCGAGATGCAGCGGGTAGCGAAGTAGCGTGGTAGGGGGACTTCCCCGCGACGGCCGGAAGACACCAGGCACGGCGACGTGCCACGAGGGACGGGGTTGACGATGTTGTTCGCCGATTCGATGCTCCAGCGCTTCGCCGATCCGATCTTCTTTCTGATCGTAGCGATCCTCGCCTGGCTCGGCTCGCGCTACGGGCTCTTCCTGGCGACGGTCTGGGGCCTCCAAGCGGTTGCCTCGGTCGTAGCCGCGTTCGCGATCACCGACCATGTCGATGGGCTGTTGATGTGGGCCGGGATGACCAACGAATTCGCGATGGTGTGGCGGCAGTCGATCGCCTTCGTGACGAGCGTTGCCCTCGTGGCGATCGTCATCCGACTGGCGGTGGGGGGAGCGATTCAGGAAGGAGCGACGAACTATGCGCCGCTGGTTGACTTGGCCGGTGGGGGGATCGTCGGTGCGGCGGCGGGGCTCGTCGTCGCCGGGACGCTCCAGGTGATTCTCGCTATGGCCCCGCTCCCCGAGTCGATGGCCTTCGACCCCACGAAGGTCGGCTGGGATCTCGGCCGGGGAATCATTGACCTCATCGGCCACTGCGCGCCGTCGATGACGAGCGAGGAGCGCGGGATCATGATGGATGGCGAGCCAGGCTTCCGGCCGGAGAAGGAGGATCCCTCCAAGGCTCTGTTGGCGCCGGCGCCGGTCGATCCCTCGCTGCCGGTCCTCCAGAAAATCGAACAGCCGCAGTGGAGCGAGGTGTTCGCTGATGTCAACTGGAACCAGCAGTGGGATGAGGGGGAGAAGTACGTCGACGCCGACGGCGACGGCGACTTCACCTGGTGTCTGCGGAGCAACGACCTCAACACGAACAAGACCCGCGACATCGGGCTCCGTGAGCGGTATGGCCTCGGGCCCTGGGTGACGGTGCGGACGATCGAGAAGCAGGACGTGCAGCGGCTGCAAAGACGATCCAAAACCACAAAGGTTGGACAGATCGTCGGACTGCCCTGGCCACCACCGGGTGGATTCATGCCCAACGAAGCCCCAGACGGTGTGACCATCGCGCCCCAATCGCAGCCGGGGCAGGCTCCGGTAACGCCGTTCCCCGGAGTGGCCCCTCCCGGTGGGCCGCAGTCGCCAGGAGCCGGGCCAGCTGGCACCAGCCCCGGCACGCTCCCCGGCGTTCCGAAGCAACCTGGCCAGCCCGCAGCGCTGGCACCCGTCGCTGCGCCCCAGGCGCCAGGAGTTCCCCAACAACCCGGACAACCCCAGCCGCCAGATGTTCCCGGAGGCGTCCCCGCCGACCAACCGGCGGCGGCGCCGCCCCCGATCCAGCCCGCCCCTCCTCCGCCCGCTCCGGTCGAGGTTCCACGGCGCGCCAACGAGACTCCGAAACAGGCTCCCGGCCCGGCCAATCCGTTCAAACCGGCGCCGAAAAAATAGCGACCGGTTCAGAGACGGCTTCCAGAGACCGTCAGGTCGAGGCGAGCACCTCGGCCAGATGGATCGTGCGGGGCTTCTTCCCCTGCCGGGAGAGCCAGCCGTCGATTTGGAGCTGGCAGCTCGGATCGCTCGACACGATCCAGTCGCACTCTGTCCTGGCGAGAGACCCGGCTTTCACCTCCGCCATCGCGGTGGAGATCATCGGAAACTTCACGCTGAACAGCCCACCGAAGCCACAGCAGCTCTCCGGCTCGTCGCACTCCACCAGATCGAGCCCCGCGACGGCCGCGAGGAGTCTCCGCGGCGCCGTCTTGATCCGCAGCTCGCGGAGGCCGTGGCAGCCGTCGTGGTAGGTGACGCGGTGGGGGAACCGGGCACCGACATCGGTGACGCCGAGGCGATCGACGAGGAACTCACCGAATTCGAACGTCCGGGAGGCGAGATCGAGGGCCCGCTGCTCATGTGGGGTGCCGGCGAGGAGCTCCTGGTAGAAGACGCGCATCATCGCCACGCAGGAGCCACTCGGTCCGACGATCGCCCCGGCCCCCTCAAAGACATCGAGCGCCCGGATGGCGACCGTGCGGGCCTCATCCCAGTAGCCGGAATTGAAGCTCGGCTGGCCACAGCAGGTCTGGGCGGGGCGGAAGTTGACCGTATGGCCGAGGCGCTCGAGGACCGTGGCCACGGCCATCCCCACCCGCGGGTTCATCTGGTCGACGAAGCAGGGAATAAAGAGGTCGACGTCCATTACTTCTTCTTGTTTTTGCGCTCGATCGCCCGGACCATCGCGGCCCCCATGTCGGCGGGGCTGGCGGCGACCTCGATGCCGGCACTTTCAAGGGCGGCAAGCTTGGCCTCAGCCGTTCCCTTGCCACCGGAGATGATCGCGCCGGCATGGCCCATCCGCTTCCCTGGCGGGGCGGTCTGGCCGGCGATAAAGGCGGCCACCGGCTTCGTGACATGGTGCTTCACGAACTCCGCCGCCTCCTCCTCGGCCGAGCCGCCGATCTCGCCCATCATGAGGATCGAGTGGGTGTCGGGATCGGCCTCGAAGAGGGCGAGGATGTCGATGAAGCTCGAACCGACGAGCGGATCGCCACCGAGCCCGACGCAGCTGCTCTGGCCGTGGCCGAGCTGGGTCAGCTGCCAGACGGCCTCGTAGGTGAGCGTGCCAGAGCGGCTCATCACGCCGACATGGCCCGGCGTGTGGATATAGCCCGGCATGATCCCGATCTTGCACTGCCCCGGGGTGATCACGCCGGGGCAATTGGGGCCGATGAGCCGGCTCTTCGATGCCCGCACCACCGGCATGACACGCGCCATGTCGAGCACGGGGATCCCTTCGGTGATCGCGATCACCAACGGGATCTCCGCCCCCACCGCCTCGAGAATCGCGTCGGCGGCAAAGGCCGGCGGCACGAAGATCATTGTGGCGTTGGCGCCGGTGGCGGCCACCGCCTCGGCAACGGTGTCGAAGACGGGCAGGTCGGCGACCGTCTCCCCCCCCTTGCCGGGCGTCACGCCGCCGACCATCCGCGTTCCATAGTCGAGGCAGCCGCGGGTGTGGAACTCCCCCACCTTGCCGGTGATGCCCTGACAGATGACGCGGGTGTCACGGTTGACGAGGATGCTCATGGTGGTGTGATAGCCGGGAGGCGTGGAGGAGAGGGTGGATTTCGGGTGAAGGAGGGGAGCGATTGGCGGCTGTCACGACGATCAGGCCTTGAGCCCCTTGGACGCGGCCACGACCTTCTTGGCGGCGTCGGTGAGGCCGTCCGCGGTGATGATCGTCGTGCCGCTGTTGGCGAGGATCTTCTTCCCCTCCTCGACCTCGGTCCCCTCGAGGCGGACGACCAGAGGAACGGTGAACCCGACGGTCTTCGAGGCCTCGATGAGGGCGTTGGCGATCGTCGTGCAACGCATGATTCCGCCGAAAATGTTGACGAGGATCGCCTTGACGTTCTTGTCGGAGAGGATGATCCGGAACGCCTCGGTGACCTGCTTGACATCAGCGCCACCGCCGACATCGAGGAAGTTGGCCGGTTCGCCGCCGTGGTATTTGACGAGGTCCATGGTGCTCATGGCGAGGCCGGCGCCGTTGACGAGACAGCCGATCGTGCCGTGGAGCTTCACGTAGGAGAGCCCGGCGGCGGCGGCCCGCGTCTCGGCAGGGTCTTCCTCGTTTTCGTCGCGGAGGGCGGCAACATCTTTGTGGCGGAACAGGGCGTTGTCGTCGAAGGTCATCTTGGCGTCGAGGGCGACCATCGTGCCGTCCTTCGCGAGGACGAGGGGGTTGATCTCAAGGAGCGACGCGTCGAGGTTCACGAAGGCCTTCGTAAGCGCCTTGAAGAACTGCTCCGCGGCCCTCCAACTCGCCGCCGGCAGCCCGAGGCGGGCCGAGAGGACGCGCGTCTGCCAGGCAGAGAGGCCGCGGTCAGGGTCGAAGGGCTCGGTGATGATCAGCTCCGGGGTCTTGTGCGCCACCTCCTCGATGTCCATGCCGCCAGCAGTGCTGGCGATCAGGACCGGCGACCCGGCCTGCCGGTCGACGAGGATCGCGCAGTACAGCTCGCGTTCGATGGCGCATCCGCTCTCGACAAACACCTGGTGAACGACGTGCCCCTCGGGGCCGGTCTGGATCGTGACGAGAGTCTGGTCGAGGAGGCCCTTGGCGATCCGCGCCGCGTCGTCGGCGCTCTTGGCGAGCTCCACGCCGCGCTGCGTCGAGCCCTTCACCATCCCCTTGCCGCGGCCGCCGGCATGGATCTGGGCCTTGACCGCGCAGATCGGCGTGCCGAGCGCGATGAACGCAGCGGCGGCCTCCTCGGGGGTGCTGGCCACCCTTCCTGCGAGCACCGGTACGCCGGCGGCGCGGAGGAGTTCCTTGGCCTGGTATTCATGGATTTTCATGCCGGTCTTCCTTTCGCAATCGGGCCGGGGGCGATCGCGGCCCGCCGAAACGCCACTATCGCACACCCCTGCCGGTCTTTCCAACCGATCGCCGTTCCAGCCACGGCTGGTGGGGTTTCTGCGGGCGGGGTCACTCTCCCTGCCGTGCGGTCCGCGCCAGATGCCGCTCCACGAGCCCCGGATCGAAGCCCCCTGCCACCGCCCGGATCGCCGCGCGAACCGCCTCCGGCGCGAGCCGGTAGTGGTTGACCCGGAGGAGCGACACCTTGGCATAGGGAATCCCGGCGGCGAGCAACCGCCGGGGGAGGAGCTCGGCGGGATTGTGGAACGGGCGGCGGATTCTCCGCAGGAGCCGCCAGGTGGCAAAAGGCCTCCGTGCGGAAAGGTCGGCCACCACGTCGCGCCATCCGGGAGGGGCTTCCCTGCCGGCATCGTAGAGGGCCGCGATCCGGAAGCCGGCAGCCATGACCTGCTCCGACAGCCCGACCTCGTAACGGCTGATGACGTCGTCCTTCGTCGGCTGGGAGACGACGCCGCTCCAAAAATCCCTCCAGCACGCTGACGCGAGCAGCGGGCGACGGGCGGCGAGGAACCAGGATTGGAGGTGGGGCCGCGGCAGTCGACCGCCGTGGCGGGGGGGCTGCGTGGAGATCACCATCCC
>CALQRA010000184.1 GCA_943332855.1 Candidatus Kuenenia stuttgartensis | reverse complement strand
ATGGAGCCGTGGCGGCGGTGGGCCAACGGATTCAGCTGCCTGTGCTTCGTCCTCGTCGGCGCGCCGATGGCGATCCGGATGCGGAATGCCGACTTCCTCACGAGCTTCTTCCTCTGCTTCCTCCCGATCCTCCTCGTCTACTACCCCGTTTTCATGTTCGGCGTGTCGCAGGCGAAATTGGGGGCCGTCCCCCCGGTGGCGGTGTGGACCGGCAACCTCCTGGTCACGCTGTGGGGCTTGTGGCTGATGCGGAGCGTGATCCGGACGTGATCTGGGCCAAGCGGGGATGAGCGACGGGGGGCCGCCGTCCACGCGACGTTCCCGCCCCGCAGGGCTTCTGTCACAATTCGCCGAGCCCTTAGTCCGCCGTCGTCCGGAGCCGCTTCATGCCTCGACCGATCACGCTGTTTACCGGCCAGTGGGCCGATATGGCCCTCGATGATCTCGCCCGGAAAGCGCGCGAGTTCGGCTACCAGGGGCTCGAGCTGGCCTGCTGGGGCGACCACTTCGACCCCAGCCGGGCACTCGAGGAGGCCTCGTACTGCGCCCAGAAGCGTGACCAACTCGAGCGCCACGAGCTCTCCGTTCACGCCATCTCCTCCCACCTCGTCGGCCAGGCGGTCTGCGACCGGATCGACGATCGCCACAAGGCGATCCTGCCGGCCCACGTCTGGGGCGATGGCAACCCCGACGGGGTTAATCGCCGCGCGGCTGAGGAGATGAAGCGGACGGCGCGGGCCGCGAAGAAGCTCGGCGTCGGGGTCGTCAACGGATTCACCGGATCGTCGATCTGGCATCTCCTCTATTCGTTTCCGCCGGTGCCGGTGGCGATGGTCGATGCCGGCTTCGCGCAGTTCGCCGAGCGCTGGCACCCGATCCTCGATGTGTTCGCCGAGTGCGGCGTGCGCTTCGCGCTCGAGGTCCACCCCGCCGAAATCGCCTACGATCTGGTCACCGCCGAACGGGCCCTCCAGGCCCTCGGGCGCCGGGAGGAGTTCGGATTCAACTTCGATCCCAGCCATCTCCACTGGCAGGGGGTCGATCCGGTCGAGTTTCTGCGGGCCTTTCCCGACCGCATCTATCACGTCCACGTCAAGGACGCGATCACCACGCTCAACGGCCGCTCCGGCATCCTCTCGAGCCACCTCGGCTTCGGCGACCCGCGCCGTGGCTGGGACTTCCGCTCACCGGGCCGCGGCGGGATCGACTTCGAGGCGATCATCCGCGGGCTGAATTCCCTCGGCTACCAAGGGCCGCTGTCGGTGGAGTGGGAAGACAGCGGCATGGACCGGGAGCATGGCGCCGCCGAGGCCTGCCAGTTCGTCAGGAACCTCGACTTCGCCCCCGCCGGGCGCGCCTTCGACGCCGCCTTCGCCGAGGATTCCTGATGCCCTTGTCCCGCCCGACCTGCTTGGCGCTGGCGCTGGTGCTGGTGCTGCCGACGCGGCTGTGTGCCGACGATGGCGACGAGGCCACTCCCCGCCCCGCGCGGCCGCGGGTCACGGCGGTCGACGCAGCCGAGGAGGATGGGGAGAAAGATTCCACCATGCCGCTGCTCGACGACGCCGCCTGGCGGGAGACGCTGGAGTCGCTGGCCACGCGGGCCGCCGCCCAAGGGCATGACGCCCTCGCCGCCCACTTCCGCTCGTGGGAGATCCCCGCGCTCACCGACCGGCAGGTGGTCGTCACGGTCCCCTCCCGCCTCGAGGCCCCCGTCTGGGTCGACACGGCTCAGGAGCCGTTGTGGAATGAGTTCGTGGCGGCGCGGCGGCGGCATGCGGAGGCGACCTTCGCCCGCGCCGTCGAGGCGGCCGGGGCCCACGACCGGCCCCGGACCCGCGACGAGCAGCTGGCCGACACCGCCGCCGGCCTGAAGCCGCTGGCCCGGCGCGGAGGGGAAGCGATCGCGCTGCTCCACCGCACCCTCCGCGACGATCCCGACCATGCCCGGGCCCGCAACATCGGCAGCTGGGTGAAGCGCGGCGAGGACTGGGTCTCGACGTCGGTGGCGAAGCGACTCGACCGGGGGGAGGAGTTTGACGCGGCCTTCGGCTGGCTCCCCCGCGGCCGCCTCGAGCGCTACCGGGCGGGCGAGCGGTATGAGTCGGGGAGGTGGGTGAAGGCGACCGACGACGACGCCCTGCCGCGCACCCTAAAAAAACCGTGGCGGCACGAGAGTGATCACTGGCGGATCCGCTCGAGTGCACCACCGGCGGCGGCCGCCGAGCTCGCCGCCGAGTTGGAGACGTCGCTGCTGATCTGGCAGCAGGCCTTCGGAGCCTACGCCTGGGATCCGGCCGAGCTCGAACGCCGCTTCAAGGGGCGGGGGCGGATGCCGGTCCGCGATCCCTACGCCGCCGTTCTCGTTCCTTCGCGGGAGGAGTATGTCGCCGAGGTGACGAAGTTCGAGCCAGCGGCGATCCGCAGCGACGCCATCTATTGGACACCGACGAAGACCGCCTGGTTCGCCGTCATGCCGGGGGATGGTGAGGGGGTTGCCACGGCGGAGGCCCGGACCATCCGCCACGAAGGGGCCCATCAGCTGTTCGCCGAGGCCCGCTCGACGAGCCCGCTGGCGGGCGAGAACTGTGGCTTCTGGGCGATCGAGGCGGCCGCCTGTTACATGGAAAGCGCCGTCGCCACCCCCTTCGGCTGGACGCTCGGTGGCCCCGACGCCGGCCGCGTGCCAGCCGCCCGCCAACGGCTCCTCGACGACGGCTTCCAGATCCCCCTCGAGGAGCTCGCCGCGCTCGGCCGCCGCGAGCTGCAGGCTGACGAGCGCCTCCCGCAGATCTACAGCCAGATCTCGGGGCTCGCCGATTTCTTCCTTAACGGCCAAGGGGGACGGTACCGCGAGGCGTTCCTGGAGTACCTCGAGCGGGTCTACACCGGGTCGGTCTCCCCTGACTCACTCGCGACGCTCTGCCGCCGCACCTACCCGCAGCTCGACGACGAATACCGCCGCCACCTGGCTCGTTGACGCCGCTTCCCGCACGATCCTAGACTTTCCGCCGCTCTGCCCAAGCCCCTCCAGGACCCGTCCATGGCCGCCGACATCGACCGCCTCGCGATTGACACCATCCGCACCCTGTCGATGGACGCGGTCGAAGCTGCCAAGAGCGGCCATCCGGGCACCCCGATGGCGCTCGCCCCGGTCGCCTACACCGTCTGGAAGGACTTCCTCCGCTACGACCCGGCCGATCCCGCCTGGCCCAACCGCGACCGCTTCGTGCTCTCCTGCGGCCACGCGTCGATGCTCCTCTATTCGCTCATCCATCTCTCCGGCATCCGCCGCGGCCACACCGAGGAGCCGGCCGTGTCGCTCGACGACATCCGCCGCTTCCGGCAGATCGGCAGCGTCTGCGCCGGCCACCCCGAGCACCACATGACCTCGGGGATCGAGACGACCACCGGCCCCCTCGGCCAGGGCTGCGGTAACTCCGTCGGGATGGCGATCGCTGCCCGCTGGCTCGGCGCCCACTACAACGCCCCCGGCCGCACCCTCTTCGACTACGACACCTACGTCGTCTGCAGCGACGGCGACCTGATGGAGGGGGTGTCGGCCGAGGCAGCCTCGATCGCCGGGCACCTCGAGCTTGCCAACCTCTGCTGGATCTATGACGACAACAAGATCACGATCGAGGGGGAGACGCACCTCGCCTTCACCGAGAACGTCGGCCAGCGCTTCGAGGGGCTCGGCTGGCGCGTCGAGCATGTCGCCGATGCCAACGACACCGCCAGCCTGAAGCGCGCCCTCGAGGCCTTCCGCTCCGAGACAAAGCGGCCGACGCTGATCATCGTCAAGAGCCAGATCGGCTACGGCGCCCCGAAGAAGGCCGGCTCGCACGAATCGCACGGGGCCCCGCTGGGGGCGGAGGAGATCAAGGGAGCAAAGCAGGCCTACGGCTGGCCAGCCGACGCGCAGTTCCTCGTCCCCGAGGGGGTCAAGGAGCATTTCGCGGCCACGCTCGGCCTCCGCGGCACGAAGGCAAACGAATCGTGGAAGGCCGTCCGGGCCGCCGCCACGAAGGCTTCTCCTGAGAAGGCTGCCGAGCTCGACCACCTTCTCGCCGCCAAGCTCCCCGCCGGCTGGGAGAAGGCGATCCCGACCTTCCCAGCCGACGCCAAGGGGCTCGCCAGCCGCGTCTCCTCCGGCAAGGTACTCTCCGCGATCAGCGGCACGGTCCCCTGGCTCCTCGGCGGCTCGGCCGATCTTGCCCCCTCGACGATGACGTTCGTCGCCGGCGCCGGGGAGTTTGGCCCCGGCGAGCCGGGCGGCCGCAACTTCCATTTCGGTATCCGCGAACATGGCATGGCGTCGGCCTGCAACGGGATGGCGCTGTCGGGATTGCGGCCGTACTGTGCCACCTTCTTCGTGTTTCTCGATTACCTCAAGCCAAGCTTAAGGCTCTCGGCCCTTGGCAATATCGGCGTGATCTACATCCTCACGCACGATTCGATCGGGCTCGGTGAGGACGGCCCCACGCATCAGCCGATCGAGCAGCTCGCCAGCGCTCGGGCCGTTCCCGGGATCACGGTCCTGCGGCCCGCCGATGCCAACGAGGTGGCCGAGGCGTGGCGCGTGGTCATGGAGCGGCCAGACCGCCCCGCGGTGTTTGTCCTCTCCCGGCAGAATCTTCCCACGCTCGACCGGACGAAGTTCGCCTCGGCTGCCGGCACCGCCCGCGGCGCGTACGTCCTCGAGGATGCTGCCGGCGGGAAGCCCGATTGCATCCTCATCGGCACTGGCAGCGAGGTCACCACCTGCCTCGAGGCCGCCGCCATCCTCCGCGACAAGGGGCACAAGCCACGCGTTGTGAGCATGCCAAGCTTTGAGCTCTTCGCCGAGCAGGATGCCGCCTACCGCGAGAGTGTCCTCCCCGCAGCCGTGACGGCGCGGGTGGCCTGCGAGGCCGCCTGCGGCTTCGGGTGGGAGAAGTGGACCGGCACGAAGGGCCGGTTTGTCGGGATGACCGGCTTCGGGGCATCAGGCCCCGCCCCGGCCCTCTACAAGCACTTCGGAATCACGCCCGAGGGTGTGGCCAACGCCGCGATCGAAGCGATCGGCTGACCGGTCGCAAAGCGGCGGAGCCTTCCCGGCTTCTCGGACGGGCTCGCGGCGAGCCGGACCTTGCGATCGGCAGCACCATAATCTGGGCAATTTCTGGCGCCGTCTGCCATGACGAAGATCGCCGTTTCAGCGTGAAAACGTCGATTTCTCCTTGCAAGCCGTTGGCTTCCGAGGAGACACGGCCCGGGAGCCAACGGCACTCGACACCAAAACCCGCCTTCGATGTGACGACGAGGGCGCAGGGACATCGTTTTCTCATCCGAAGCGAATAGGATTGCCGTCGTCCGAGGCCAGACCCGATGCCCGCGGATCGATCCGCAGAGAGGAAGCCCGCATGCGCCGCGCCCAGAATCACGTGCTGCTGTGGTCCCTGACGGCGGCCACGGCGCTTCTGTTCGGGGGCCTGGTGTCCCCGGCCGTGGCGCAGCCCGAGGCGGAAACTCCCGGGGCCGAGAATTCCAAACCCTTACGCAGCGTGATGATCACCGCCGAGGGGCCGCGGAAGGGAGAGGCACCGGGGCGTTATTTCAACGTCCAGGGTCTCTCCAGCCGGGGCGATTCGAAGTTTGCCTCGTTTGGGTTGCTCGATTTCGACATCGAACCGGGCCCGCCGAAGGTTGCCGGAACGTCGCGGAAGGCAACTCTCATCCTCACGCAGAGCATTCCCCCATTCGCGAAGCCAGGGCGGCTCCTGTTTTTCATCCCCCGCGATCCCGACGAAGAGATCGCGGCCTTGAAGTTCGCCACCGAGGGGGACACGGCTCTGGGCGACGCCCTCCCCCGCTGCATTTCCTGCGGGGAGGCGGCCTTCACGATCGAAGCGACCGGCCGGAAAGACCGCTTTGAACTCGACCTCGACGAAGAAGCGGAAGCGGTTCTCGATCGGCTCCTGACAGATGGGGGCCGGCTTCGCTTGCTCGTGGTTCCCGGAGCCACCGACGTGGCCGCGACCTATTTCGGGGTCGAGCAAACCGAACCGGAAAATCGCCCTCATCTCGTTCTCGAATAGCCCCCTTCACCCCCGGTCTCTACGGGCCATCGGGATCGATTCCGGCCGCTGCCCTGCCAGCCGTCGAGGCCCCGCTTCCGAACAAGACTTTCGTCCTCCGCAACGGCAGCAAGTCGGCGATCTTTTCTCCAACCGTGACCTCGGATTCCTCCCCGGAGACATCGCCGACAAACTCGATCCCTGCATGCAGCCCCTCTCCGACAACCTCACCGTCATCCGTCACCAGTGCGGCGAGGAGACGCAGGCGGCCCAGCGGATCAACGACATGCGGGAATCGGAGAAGCTCGTGATCACGCCGCTGGCCTCTATCCGTGGCCGCAGCCTGCAGAGAATGTTTTTCATGGTCGACGAGGCCCAAAATCTCACCCCCCACGAGGTGAAGACGATCATCACGCGGGCTGGCGAAGGGACGAAGATCGTGTTCACCGGTGACGTGGCCCAGATCGACCAGCCCTATCTCGATCCCCTCTCCAACGGCTTGGGCTACCTCATCAGCCGGATGGTCGGGCAGCTGATCTACTCCCAAATCGCCTTGGAGAAGGGGGATCGCTCCGAACTTGCAAACATCGCCAGTACGCTCCTCTGATAGCGCGACAACGCCCCCCGCAATCCGCGGATCAAAATCTCGGTGCCGAAGGAGGGCCTGAACGACCTCCGGCTCGAGGTGGAGTGACGATCGCGGCGTTGCAGTCGGCCAGATGAAGTGCGATCAATGCCATGGACGCCTGACCGGCCACCCACCGAAGCCCCAACGCGGCAGGCAGCGGTGTGCGTTGGCAGATTATGAGAGTTTGATTCGTTGCTTGTGCGGGGCTCTGGGGCCGCTTACGTTGCCCAAGGCCTTTGAACCCCCGGGTCTCTTTATCCCCCGCTCCTCCGAGCCTGGGGCTCACCTCGCTGGGAGTGCCGACCGTGGAATTGTTCGAGGCTTTCTCGTCGCTCGGCACCGGCCAGCTGATCCTCCTTCTGATCGCGCTGACCATCGCCTTCGGGTTCGAGTGCATCAACGGCTTCCACGACACGGCCAACGCCGTCGCCACCGTCATCTACACCAAGTCGATGAAGCCGACCTGGGCGGTGATCTGGTCGGGGATCTGGAACTTCATTGGTGTCCACGCCGGCGGGATCGGCGTCGCCTTCAGCATCGTCCACCTCCTCCCCGTCGATCTCCTCGTCAACATCAAGACAGGCCGCGGCTTGGCGATGGTGCTGTCGCTGTTGGGCGCGGCGATCATCTGGAACTTCGCCACCTGGTACCGCGGCCTCCCCGCCTCGAGCTCGCACTCGCTGATCGGCTCGATCATGGGGGTGGGGATGATGAACTCCCTCCTCGAAAATGGCTCGCTCGCCAAGGGGATCAACTGGCACAAGGCGAGCGAGGTCGGCATCGCCCTGATCCTCTCGCCGCTGATCGGCTTTGCCCTCGCCGCCGGCCTCCTCATCCTCTGTAAGACGCTGATTCCCGCGAAGGAGCTCTACCAACCGCCGGACGGGGACAAGCCGCCGCCAGGCTGGATCCGCGCCCTCCTCATCAGCACCTGCACCGCGGTGAGCTTCGCCCATGGCTCCAACGACGGCCAAAAGGGAATGGGGCTGATCATGCTCGTCCTCATCGGCATCGTGCCGGCGACCTACGCCCTCAACCTCGATGGCGATGGTGGCGATCTCCAGGCCACCGTCGTAGCAGCGAAGGAGCTGAAGGCGGAGCTCGAGAAGCCCGATCTCGCAAGCCTGATGACGGCGCTCAAGGAGCAGCACCTTGCCAACGCAAAAGTGGAGCGGATCTCCCGCTCCGACGTCGTCTCCGCCGCTGAGGCCTCCCTCGAGCACTCGTCGCTCGACACCATTCTCGATCCCTACCCGCAGAGCGACGTCATCCTCGCCACCCTCGACCCGGTCCCCTTGGCCGCTTCGGTGATCGCTGCCCTCGAGGGCCGCAGTGGATTCAAGGATCTCTCCAGCGACGAGCGCTGGAATCTGCGGACCCAGCTTGTCGAGCTCGGCGCCTCGGTGCGGACGCTCGTGCGGCAGTTCGGCGACCAGATCACGGAAGACCGGCGGAAGATCCTCAAGGGCCTCGCCGGCAAGCTCTCCAAGCCGGTCGAATATGTGCCGGAATGGGTGAAGTGGGGCGTGGCCCTGTGCCTCGGCCTTGGCACGATGTTCGGCTGGGAGCGGATTGTCGTCACCGTCGGCGAAAAAATCGGCAAGGAACACCTGACCTACGCCCAGGGGGGCGCGGCGGAGCTCGTGGCGGCAACGACGATCGCCATGGCCGACAATCTCGGCATGCCGGTGAGCACCACCCACGTGCTCTCCTCCGGCATCGCCGGGACGATGTGGGCCAACAAGTCGGGCATCCAAGCGGAGACGGTCAAAGAGATCGCGCTTGCCTGGGTGCTCACGCTCCCGGTGGCGATGGCCCTCTCCGGCGGACTCTACTGGATCGCTACCTGGTTTGTCGGCTGAGACCGAATCCAGTCCTCGCGGCGGCAGCCGTTGCGATCGTGCCGGGCCGGATCAGGGCTGCCGGATCAGGGCTGCCGGATCAGGGCTGCCGGATCAGGGCTGCCGGATCAGGGCTGCCGGATCAGGGCTGCCGGATCAGGGCTGCCGGATCAGGGCTGATGGTGGGAACCACCGATGACAGCATCCTCCTCGTCCTTGCCAGCGGCCGTCTGGCCATCGTGGTTGCGGAAGAGATGATCGCCGCCGTGGAGATGGGCTTCGTGCACCGTCGCCACACGGCCGTCCTCGTAGAGGAGATGGTGGAGCCCGGATGGATGGTTGCGGCTCCGTTCGCAGCTCTCATCAGGGGCATCGGCCATGATCGGGTGATGTCTGCGATGGAGCGGACGGATCGGCATCAGACGGCCCATGGGATCACGATGACCGAGCGAGTAACCGAAGTCGCCCCCCATCGTCCGGACCATCTCGTCGAAGGCTGGCGTGCCAACCGCTGCCTTGACCTCGTCGACCGTCGGCACCCGGTAGCTGCCACTCGCCGCCAGTGGCGACCCGGGGGAGAGAAAGGTGCCGTCGTCGGCCACGATCCGATGCTCGGAGACAAGCGTGGGGGCATAGAGCCCGGCCCGGGAGATCGGGCCGGCGTCGGGGGGCGAGGGCAGCTGCCGGTGCGACGCAGCGTATTCCTGGAGCGTGCCGCCGACCCTTCCCAGCCTGCGGACGGTCTGCGTCCGGCGGGTATCGTCGACGAGCCGGCTGATGCCGGGGATCACAAGGATGCAGGCGGCCAGCGCCGTGGCGGCGAGGAT
>CALQRA010000183.1 GCA_943332855.1 Candidatus Kuenenia stuttgartensis | reverse complement strand
GCCGCGGCCGGGCCGTCGCCGGCGACGGGCTTGGCACCGCGGTGGGAAGGCACGGACACCCTCGAGGCTCCCTTCGATCCAGTGCCGAAGGATGTCGTCGAGTTGCTCTGCCGCACCTACCGCCGTCAGGGGCTGCGGCTCGTGCCGGCGATCGCCTGCAACGGCCCGCTCCTCGCCGTTGAGGCCCGGCTCGCGGGCGACGCGGCCGACGCCACTGGGCTGGTGTGCGTCGGGCGCGATGGCCGCCCCCGGCGGAGTGCCGCAGGAGGGGCGACGCCCTACAACATCCTCGATCCGCGCGTGCAGAGGGCGGTCGAGGGAGTGGTCTTCGAACTCGCGGCCCGGGTCGAGGGGCGGGAGGCGGTCGACGGGATCGCACTCCTCCTCCCGCACGACGGCTGGTTCCATTTCCCCGGCGTGGCTTGGGGGCTCGATGACGCCACCTTCGCCCGGTTCGTCGCGGCCCATCCCGCGGCGGCGGCGGCCATGGCGACAGCCGGGCCTGAGGGCTTGCGGGCCGATGACCGGCGGTTCGCCGTCCGGGCGGCGCTGGTCGAGGGGCCGCTGCGAGAGCTGTGGCTCGACTGGCGCTGCGACGAGCTCACCCGGTTTGTCGATCGCCTCGTCTCCCGCCTCGTCGTCCACGACCCGTCGTGGACGCTGTCGATCGTCCCCACGACGCTGTTCACGGCCGGGGATCTGGCGCCGCGGTTTCGTCCCGTTCTTGCCCAGGAACCGGCGGCGTCTGACATCGGGCGCGAGATCGGGCTCGATCCCGCCCGGCTCACCGCGATCGACGCGGTTGTCTGGGTCTCGCCGCACGTCCATGTCGCCACCGACGACGTCGTCGAGCGCGACACGCTCCGCGCCATGAACCGGACGGCGGGGGCCGAGGCGTCCCGTGCCCGGCGCCGGGCCGCGATGGCGCACGAGCCACCCGGCGCGATCGATCTCCGTCCGATCCTCGCCACCGGCGCCTTCGGCGGCACGGCCAGCGCCGCGCCGGCACGCGTTCATGCCGTCCGCACCGGCGTGGCGCGCGAGCGGATGCTCGCCGAGATCGTCTCGGCGGCCGACTGCGAGCGCTTCTACGATGCCGCGCTCGCCTTCCGGCAGGCCGACGATCTCGATCACCGGCTCGCCCGGATGCTCGCCATCCTCCCGGAGAACCGCCTGGAGACGATCCCCGACACTCCCCGTCCGCTCGTGGTCCGGGCCGCGTCGGCGGCGAGCGGAACGGCGGTCGTGGTCACGAACCTCTCGCCGGTACGGTGCCGGGCGCGCCTCGACACGTCGGGGGCCACGGGGCGGATGTTCGACGGTGTCGACACGCTCCCGCTCCCCCCCGATCCCGCCGGCATGGTCGGGTTTGAGTTGGGGCCGTGGCAGACACGGGTGGTGACCGGCGTCGGGCCGGCGACCCTGCGGGGGGCGGGGGTCGCGTTCGATGACGCCCTGGCGGAGCAGGTGACGCTCGATCTGGCCGGGCTGCGGCGCCGGCGCGCCGCCCTGGAGATGCCGGCGCCGCTTGAGGTCCTCGACAACCCCGGCTTCGAGTTTCCCGACCACAGCGGGAGCGTGCCCGGGTGGGAGCTCCTCGAACCGCAGCGGGGAAGGCTGCGGATCGTGCCCGGTGCGCCGGCTGGCACCGGCCGTGGCGTGGCCTTCGGCTCGGAGCATGGCCTGGCCACGCTCCGCAGCAACCCGTTCTCCCCTCCGGCGACCGGCCGGTTGAGCATCGCGCTGTGGCTGCGGATCGAGCCGGGGGAACCCCAGCCGGCGCTGCGGATTGCGCTGGAGGGGCTGGAAAACGACCGGGAGTATTACCGGTTCGCCGCGGTCGGTCATGGGCCGGCGTCGCGCCCGCTGACGCCGCTGTGGTCACAGTTCGTTCTCCAGGTCGACGACCTGCCGACGCGCGGGATGGAGTCGCTCCGCGTCCGCCTCGATCTCCTCGCCGGCGGGACCGTGCAGGTCGACGACGTGCGGATCTTCGATCTTGCCTTCGACGAGTCGCAGCGGGTCCAGTTATCGAAGGTGCTAGCCCTGGCCGACCACCATCTCGCCTCGGGCGACCTCGGGGCCTGCGTCCTCGACCTCGACAGTCACTGGCCGCGGTTCCTCGACGCCTTCGTCACCGAAGACGCCGCCGACCGGGCCGCACTCGCCGCCGGGATCCGCGCCCGCCACGGCACGGGGGAAGAAGGCAACGGCGCGCCGGGCAGCGCCCGCGCGACGGCCGACATGGCAGCGGAGCCAAAGCCCGGCGCCGATCGGCCCCGGACCGGGTTTCTCGACCAGGTCCGCCGCCTCTGGAAATGAGGCCGGAGGGACCCGTCAGCCCGGCGGCCAGGTGAGCGGCCGGCCGGCGAGGAGATGAAGGTGGAGGTGGTCGACCGACTGGCCGCCGTCCTGCCCGCAGTTGAACACGAGCCGGTAGCCGGCGGTGATCCCGAGCTTTCTTGCTACCTCGGCCGCCACGACAACGAGGTGTCCTACGAGGGATGCATCTTCCGCCTCGAGCGCGGCGACGTTGACAATTCCGCGCTTGGGAATGACGAGGAGGTGAACGGGGGCCTGCGGGTTCACGTCGTGGAACACGAGGCACCGCTCGTCGTCGTGGACGATCTTCGCCGGAATCGTCCCGGCGATGATTTTCGAGAAGATCGTATCGCCCGTGGCTTCACGCTTGGCTTCATTCATGGCAACCTTCCCCTGGGCTCGGCTCGGGACCACCCCGTCTCACCCCGCGGCTGGCGGTTCGATGGCGGGGCTCGTCGCGGCGGACGTGGCGGCCGACTTGCGGATGCGACGGCGCGGGGCCTTGGGGATCGCCCACTCCTTCGTGAGGCATTCGAACACCTCGGGTGTCTCGTAGCGGATGACGTCGTTCCCCTCGGGCATCGGCCCGACGAGGGAACGGAACACCGGCGCGCCGCGCAGTTCGAGGTCGGTGCTGCAGTCGTCGATGCCGACTTGCACATGCGTCTGGAGGATGGTCTCCGGGGAGTCGAAGTCGCGGATCAGCAGTTCACCGTCGACGCCCCTGGTCACGATCCGCCATGTGTTCTTCGCCATTGCCGTCGTCGCTCCTGCTGCCGCGGCGGAGTGCCGCTCCCGGCAACCCGCCGCGCTCCCCGTCGGGGAACGGCGCTGGGCTACCTGCGGAGTTGATCGACCACGCGGCGGGCGGGGTCCAATCAACGCCGTCGGGGCGTTGCCGTCGGCACGCGGTGCGTTCCCGTCACGATGCCTACAGGCGGACCGGAGGTCGCTGTCACCCCGCCGGGATGCCGGCCGTCCCCGGCACGGCCCCGACGGCGCGGGGCGACGACTGGGGCGCCCGGCCGAAATCCTCGTCGATGGCGAACCGCGCCATCCGCATCAACCGGGGGTGGTCGAGTGTCGGGCAGGGGAGGTGGCCCGCCACCGCCTCGGTGTTGGTCCGATCGAAGGTCGGGTCGTTGCGGAAGTAGGAGCGGTAGATATCGAGTTGGGCCGCGAGGTTGTCGGCGAACCACTGCTCGTCGCACCGTTGCGGATCGTCCGGGGAAGCCGCCTTGGAGAACCGCTCGACGGCCTCCTGCACGAGCGTGCCGATGGCAACGTTGGAGACCGGCTCCGGGTGGGTGACGTGGAAGGTCCGGCCCCGGGCCTCCGGCCTCTGGACGCAATGCGCGATGACCTCCGACACCCAGTCGACCGGCACGAAGTTCTTGCGGTTGGCAGGGTCGATGCCGAGGAGCCGGAGGAGGGCCGGCCCGCTCGTCGTGCCGAGGGCAACCTTCGTCTGGAGCGTGTGCCCGAGTCGCAGCACCGCGAACAGGCCGTGGTAGGTGGAGGTGAAGCCGGTGTGGGAATCACCGACGATGATCGAGGGGCGGTAGACGGTCGTCGTGGCCGGGCCCTCGGCAGCCCGGACCATGGCCTCGGCCTCGACCTTACTCCGCTCGTAATCGTTGGCGAATTCTTGACCGACCATCAGGTCGTCCTCGGCGACCGTCCCGGTCCGCAGGCCGCAGACGTAGGCGGTGGAGACGTGATGGAGATGCTCGAGGTCGGCCGCGCGGACGACCGCGAGCATGTTGGCGACGCCGGTGACGTTGGAGAGCCAGGGCTCGGCCGCGCGGTCGTTCCCCCGGAAGCTCAAGCTCGCGGCGTTGTGGAGAAGGCCGCAGCAGTGACGACCGATCCAGTCGAGATCGGCGTCGGCGAGCCCACAGCGCGGCTTCGTCAGGTCACCGGCGAACACGCGTGGGCGCGGGAGCCGCTTGCCGAGCTCGTGCTCCCAGCGGGCCACGAGCCGCTCCACCCGCGCCTCGGGCGACTCTTTCCGGCTGCGACGGACCACGACCGCCAGGGGCTGGCCGTCGAGAAGGAGATCGCGGACGAGATACGAGCCGAGGAGGCCTGTGGCTCCCGTCACGAGTAGGTGGTGGCGATCCGCCGCGGGAAGATCGATCATGGATGGTCGGTGCTTGGGCTGAAGGAACCCCCGCCCGGTCGATCATGCGGTGGCAAGGGAGAGAGAATGTAGGAGCTTCATGGAGGCTGTCGCAATCCCCCTCCTTATCCTTGGTCCCGACTCGGGCGCGGTGGAGCGTGGGGCTCGTCGCCCGGTGGGGACCTCGCCGGGCGGGAGGATGACTCGGGGAGGGAGGCCGCACAGCGGAGGATGCCGGCGTGGATCGCTCCGGCCAGCCGCGCCGCGGCCTCCGGCCCGAGCGCGGGGGTGTCGGTGATCGTCGTCACGTGCAGTCGACCGTCGTAGATCACCAGACCGACGCCGAGTCGCGTTCCCGGCCTGATCGGCGGAACCCCGCGAGCGGCACTGATGCGCAGCCCCCCAGGGAGGTCGCAGCCGCCGTCGCGGGGGACGTTGGCGCGCATCCTCGGCCCGGCATTGCCGACGAAACTGACGACCGCCGTGGAGAGGGGGAGGGGGAGACGCGTCAGGAGCCACAGCAGCGGCGGACAGCGATCGATGAGGGCGAGGGTCTCGAGGAAGACGGCGGCGGCGCGGTGCTCCTGGATCCAACGACTGGCGCTGGCGAGGGAGCGGACAAGATCGGCCGGGTCCTGGCCAGGCTCCACCGTCCGGTCGAGGAAGGCGTAGCCCATGTCGTTGCAAGCCGGCGCCCGTGTTCCCGGCGATTTCAGGCTCGCCGGCATCGTGATCCGGATCTGGTGGGCCGGGTGCCCGGCGTCGGCGTTCCATGCCGCTACGGCCCGCATCACCGCCGCGATCGCGACGTCGTTGAGCGACGCTCCGGCAGCCGCCGCACGCTGTTTGATGGTGGCGGTCTCCTCCGGCGTGAAGCCGCAGGTGAGATAGGGGAGCGGGGGGCCGGTGGGGAGCGTGGAGCGACCGGTGCCCTCCGGTTGGGATGGCGGCGGGGCGGCTGGACCACGGGCGATCCTGGCGGGGATGAAGCTGGCGAAACGGGCGGTCTCGCCGCCGAGATCGCCGCCGGACGGAGCCTCGACGGGGAGTGGCGGAGCGACGTCGGAGGGGGATAAGGGGGGGGATTCGGTGGCCGTTTTCCCCCCGTCGGAGCGCCGCGTGATGACCCGGGAAGGGGTCCGGAAGGGGGCCGCTTCGCTGCCGTGGTAACGCGACCACACATCCCCGAAGAACTCGAGCCCCGCCAGCCCGTCGCAGGCTGCGTGTTGGATCATCAGCACGACTTCCCAAACCCCGCGGTCCCGTTCGAGGGCCACCATCCGGACGCCACTGGTGCGCCGGATGTCGATCTCTCGCCAAGGGAATCCTGCTTCGCCGCAGGCTGGGATGGGGGCGCCGAGGGGAAAGGCCTGGAACTCCGGGAGGGTGTCGGGAGGGCGCCATGCCGGGCGCCACCAGGAGTCGCGGACCCGGCTGCAGAGGAGCGGATGGCGCCCTGCCGCCCCCCCGAGGGCCGCCTTCAGCCGGCCGGTGTCGAGTGGCCCCTCCACGTCGCAGGCGAGGAAAAAACAGATCGGATACCCCGGGCGGCTGTCCCGTAGCAGGAGTTGCTCAAGCGGGGTGAGCGCGCGGGGGGTGGACGACATGGGGCGGGGGGTGGCGTGTCGGGCGGCGGGTGGATCGGTTCGGAGTATAGGCAGCCGCGGGCTCGGTCTCCGCCCCGCACGGGTCGATCCTGTCAACTCCCGGGGCTGCTGCGGGAGCGGTTTGGGGGTTTTCTTGACAGTCAAAGGCCCCTATCCATACTGGTTTTCCCGCGTCCGATCCGGGACTTCGCCTCTTGGCTGCCATCGACCACCCCCCAACGGGGCTGCCGACCGGTGGACCAGAGAGTGAGTCGCTGGTCGTGCGCGGTGGCAAACGACGGTGTATGGACGTGCCTCCGTGGCCGGTGATGGGTGTTTTTCACCTCTCCGGTCGCCGGGATCCCCGAGGAATCGGTGATCCTGGCCGGGGCCGGTGTTGATCCCACGGACGGGTTGTTGGCCGACGAACATCCCGATCCGCGCCCGGGCCGGATCGACCCACTTCTGAAGTTCACCCCGAACGCACGACGCGCTCCGCTGGCGCTGCCCTCCTCCGGGCGGCACGCGGCGATTGACGATGCCCCTCCAGGACGAGGACCGAGCTTTGCACGATTCATTGGCGATTGTCGGAATGGCATGCAGGCTCCCGGGCGCCGACGGCCTGGAGGCCTTCTGGGACCTCGTGGTGCATGGCCGCACCGCCTGGGGCCGGCTGCCCGACTCCCGCCTTCCCCGCGACCTCTACTTCGACCCCGAGAAGAGCAAGGTCGGCAAGAGCTACTCCGATCTGGGGGCGATCGTCAGCGCGCGTCCGGCTGATCCGGCCGTCTGTCCGATCCGCCCGGAGATGCTCGATCGCTACGACGTTGCCCACCACATCTTCCTCGAGGTTGCTTCGCTGGCCTGCCGAGATGCGGGCCTCGACCCCTTTGCGATGCCGCGCCAAGCCCGGACCGGCGTCTATGTCGGCCATACTGGCGGCAGCACCCGGATCGGCGACTACGTCTATTCCACCGGGATCGACGGCAGCACCGCCTGGCTCGGCGAGGTGGAGGCCGCCCGCGAACTGCTCGGCGCCGCCGCCGCCGAAAGCGTCGCGGCCGAGGTCACGGCCTCGATCCGCCACGATCATCCTGGCCGCCGTCCGGGGGAGAATCTCGACCTCGGAGCCCTTGGGGCGGCCAAGATCGTCCGTGAGGCGCTCCAACTCGACGGCCCCTATCTCGTCGTCGACGCTGCCTGCGCGTCGTCCCTCCAGGCCCTGGCCATCGCGGCCCGGGCGCTCCAGCAGGGGGGGATCGATCAGGCCATTGTTGGCGGAGCCTCCTACTGCAAATCGGACAGCCTCGTTCTCTTCTCCGCCGCCCAGTCGGTCAGCAATGTCGGATCCTGTCCGTTCGGGCGCGATGCCGACGGCCTGGTGACCGCTGAGGGGTACGTCGCGCTGGTCGTCAAGACTCTCTCCAAGGCGATCGCCGACGGCGATCGAATCCGGGCGGTTATCCGCGGGATCGGCGTGGCCAGCGACGGCAAGGGGAAGAGCCTGTGGGCCCCGCGGCAGGAGGGGCAGAAGCTCGCCGTCGAGCGGGCCTATCCCGACAAAAGTGACATCGGTCGCCTCGACTACATCGAAGCCCACGCCACGAGCACCCAGGTCGGCGACGCGACCGAACTGGGGGCGCTGTCGGCGCTGGTTTCCGCCAACCTCCCGGCAGGGAAGAAGATCCCGATCGGGAGCGTGAAGGCCAACATCGGCCACACCCTCGAAACCGCCGGGATGGCGAGTCTGGTCAAGGTCGTGCTCGCCATGGAGCACGGCGTCATTCCCCCCGGCTCGACCTGCAGCGACTACAACGAAGACTTCGATTGGGAGCACGGGCCGTTCGTCGTTCCCAGTCAACCGCTCCCCTGGCCGAAGCGCGGCGACGGGGGAGTTCGGCGGGCGGCCGTCAACGCCTTCGGGATCGGTGGGCTCAATGTCCATCTCTCCCTCTCTGAGCATCGCGCCGACGCCCCCGCGGCGGCCGCCCTCCCGCCGGCGCCGAAGGGAACGAGCGACGACGAGGCCGTGGCGATCGTCGGCATCGGCAGCGTCCTCCCCGGCGCCCTGACCGTCGATGCCTTCCGGACGCTTCTGCGCGAGGGCAAGCCGGTCATCGGCCCGGTGCCGGCGTCGCGCTTCGATGTTGCCCGCGCCCTCGATCCCTCGGGCTCGCGAAGGTGGCACACCCGATCCGGCGTGGGGGGCTTCGTCGAGGGCTTCGTCTACGACTGGCGGCGCCACAAGGTCCCACCAAAGCAGATCGCCGCGGCCAACCCGCTCCAGTTCATGCTCCTCGAGGCAGCCGATGCCGCCATCGCCGAGGTCGGCGGGGTGGGCTCGCTCGATCGCGTCCGGACCGGCGTCGTCGTAGGAACGATGTTCGGCGGCGAGTTCTCCGATGACCTCCAGATGGGGCTGCGGCTCCCGGAAACCGCGCGCCATTTCCGCGCGGCCCTCGGCCGCCGCGGGATCGCACCGCATGACATCGAGCGGATCATCGAAGGCTACGGCAAAAAACTCCTCGAGAAGATGCCCGCGCTCGTCGACGAGACCGGGAGCTTCACCAGCTCCACCCTCGCCAGCCGGCTGACGAAGTCGTTCGATCTCATGGGTGGAGCGCTGGCGCTGGACTCGGGGGACTGCTCCGGCGTCTCGGCCCTGTCGGCCGCGGTCGACCTGCTCCGGCAGCGCGAGTGCGATGCGGTGCTCTGTGCCTCCGGCCAGCGCTACCTCGATCTGATGGCCTATGAGGGGCTGTCGATCCAGGGGGTGCTCGCCGATCGGCCCTGTTCGGTTTTTGACGCCGCGCATTCAGGGCGGGTTCCCGCCGAGGGGGCGGTGGTGTTGGTGCTCAAGCGCCTCGCCGATGCCCGCGCCGCCGGCAACCGGATCCACGGCGTGATCCGCGGCGTGGCGGTCGGATCGGGGGCGACGGTGGCCGGCGCCGCGTCGCGCGTGGTGCGCGAGGCGCGGCTCCAGGCGGGGATCGTGCCGGGGGCCGTCGCGGCCCTGGAGATCACCGGTTCGGGGACCGCCGAGGGCAACGAACCGGAGCTCAGGGCGGTGGCTGCCGAGAGTGGTGCCGGGGCGGTGGGGGGGGCGGTTGAGGCGATCGTCGGACACCTCGGGGCCGCGGCCGCAGCCGCCGGGATGATCAAGCTTGCCGACGTGCTCGCTTCGGGGCGGATGCCCGCGATGCCGGCCGCCGGTGCGGCCCGGCCGGGGATGCCCACGGCCTCGTCCGAGCCGGTGGCGGTGCCGGCCTTCGATTCCAGCGGCTATCGGGCCGGATCCGTCACGGTCGTCAACGAGACGCTCGTCGGTC
>CALQRA010000182.1 GCA_943332855.1 Candidatus Kuenenia stuttgartensis | reverse complement strand
GGCGTCGAGCGACTTCGAGCGGGACGACATCCGTCGCGCCATGGGGGGCATCGCCACCGACATCCGCGTCGCCACCGATCTCACCGAACGGCTTGCGGACATCCCCCCGCCGGCGACGCCCCGGCTGGAGGGGCCGCTGCGGGTCTGCCTGCTGTCGCGGATCAGTCCGATGAAGAACGTCCGCTACGCGATCGAGGTCGTCTTGAAGCTCCGCGTTCCGGTTGAGTTTTCGATCCATGGCCCGATCGAAGACCGGGCCTACTGGGAGACTTGCCAGCCGCTGATCGCGGCGGCGCCGGCCGGTTGCCGGATTGAATGGAAGGGGGAGGTTCCTCCCGATCGAGTCCGCGCGACGATCGCGCGGCACGATCTCTTCCTCCTCCCGACCCGGGGGGAGAATTTCGGGCATGTGATTTTCGAGTCGCTGGCGGCGGGGGTGCCGGTGTTGGTCAGCGACCGGACGCCATGGCGCGATCTCGACGCGCGAGGCTCGGGGTGGGTCCGCCCGCTCGAGACACCACAGGCTTTTGTCGACGTCCTCGAGTCGGCCGCCGCCCGCGATCCGGCGGCGCGGCGGGCCGCCGCGGTGGCCGCCCATGCCCATGCGCTCGAGGTGTCGCGTTCGGCGGCCGTGCTCGGCGCCAACCGGGGGTTGTTTCTCGACGCCGCCACCGATCCGCCGCCGGCCGGGTGACGGCACGGCGCCCGCCCGAGGAGCCCGTGGGGATGGTATGCTCCGGCCCCGTTGGGGGCGACCGGATCGGATGGGGCACCACGCCCCTGTCGACCGCCCCGCGAGTTCCATTCCCGTCCGAGGAGTCTTCTCATGCCCCGCTTCCCTGCCCTGTTGGCCATCGTCTTCGCCCTTGCCGCCGGATCGCTCCACGCTGCCGACGACTACGACTACGATCTCGTCCACTCGTCGGTCGGCTTCAAGGCCCGCTTCCTCGACATCAGCTGGATCCAGGGGCGCTTTAATGACGTCTCCGGGAAGTTCTCCCTCGACCGCAAGGATCCCTCGAAGTCGACCTTCTCCCTGACGATCAAGGCCGACAGTGTCGACACCGCCAATGCCGCGCGCGACGAGCATCTCCGTCAGCCCGACTACTTCGACACCAAGCAGTTTCCGACGATCGAGTTCCGCAGCACGGCCGTGAAGGCGATTCCGGAAGGCTATGAGGTGGCTGGCACCTTCACGATGCACGGGGTCACCAAGCCGGTGACGCTGACACTCGTCGGCGGCAAGGAGATCGAGGCGATGGGGAAGAAGCGCGTCGGCTTCGGCACCGAGCTGAAGCTCAAGCGGAGCGACTTCAACTTCGACAAGGGGCAGATCGGCAACATCGGCGACGAGGCGATCATCGTCATCGACTGCGCCGGCCAGCGGGACTGACGCCGTGCCCGATGTGGCGATGGTGGTCCGTGCGGTGCTGGGCGCGGGCGCGGTGGCCGCCGCGCTCGGCGCCGTCGGCGCCGGGATCTCGCGGCGCCAACCGGCGCTGGCCGCAGTGGCGGCGATCGTGGCTTTTGTTTGGGGGGTGGTCGCGGGGCTGTTCCTACTCCGCGCCCTCCCCTCGCTGCCGCCGACGACAGGGCTCGACCGGTTCCTCGTCATCCTTCTCCCGGTCGCCCTGGCGATCGAGGCCGAGGCGGCGGCCAACTGGATCAGCGGTTTCTGGTTGACCGCCGAGCGCGGGTGTGTGGCGCTGTTGGCGGTGCCTGTGCTCCTCCATGGATCGGTGTGGCTGGAGGGGGAGACGCCGGCGGTGGTGATCCTTGCCGCAGCGCTCTTTTTCTGGGCGTCGTGGGAGGGAATCACGGGGGACGTGCGCTCCAGCGGCGACCGGGTCGTCGCCCTGGTGACGGTTGGAGCGCTGGTCGTCGCGGGGCTTTCGATCGCGATGGCCGGATGGTTGAAGGGGGGGCTGGTGGCGCTGCCGCTGGCTGGAGCCCTGGCCGGAGCGATGCTCGCCGAATGGGGGGGCGGGCCGACGTGGCGCCGCAGCGGCTCCGGGGAGGTGGGTGGCACCCCCGCCGGGCTGCCGGGGCTGACGGCGGCGGGGCTGGTGGCGCTGTTTGGCCTCGTCGTGGTGGGGCGCTGTTTCGGTCGGTTGGGATCGGCCGCGGCGCTGCTGATCCTCCTGGCGCCGTTGTTGGCAGTGCTCCCGCTGGGGATCGGCCGGCTGCTGCCCGACTCCGCCGGCCAACGCCTCCTCGGCTCGGCGCGCTACCGGATCCTGCTGGCGCTGGTGCCGCTGGTGATCGTCGTGATCGTGGCGAAGGCAGACTTCGACACGCGGCTCGGCCGGCTCGTCGGAGAAGTCTCGCCGCCGGGGCCGGCGGCGGCGGAGGTCTCCCCGGGCGCCGATCCTTTCAAGCTGTCGCGAACACGAGGCAGTGCCAGCCGTCGAGCTCGGTCATGATCGGCTCGGCGGAGAACTGGCGACTATAGAGAGCGGTGATCTCGGGCACGTCGGCGTCGAGTAGGCCACAGAGAACGATCCTCCCGCCCGGGGTGAGACGGCGGCAGAGGGCATCGACATGGGCCCGGAGCACCGGGGCGACGATGTTGGCGAGGATCAGGTCGTGGGGTGAATCTGCGGGAAGCTCGTCGAGGGTGGCTGACACGCGGACACGGTCGGCAACCCCGTTGAGCGTTGCGTTGTGACCGATGGCGGCGTGGACGAGAGGGTCGATCTCGACGGCGTCGACGGCCGGGGCGCCGCGGAGAGCAGCCGCGATCGCGAGGATCCCGGAGCCGGCGCCAAAATCGAGCACGCGCTGCGGTGGCGATCGGCCGGTCCCCAGAGCAGCCAGGCAGAGCTTCGTCGTCGGGTGGAGCCCTGTCCCGAACCCGCTGCCGGGGTCGATGATGAGCGTCGTCCCGGCATCTGGCAGTCGTTCGCCGGGGGTTTCCCACGGGGGTAGAATCGTGCCGAAGCCGGGGATGTCGATCGGGCCATGGCCGGCGCGGCTCTCGGCCTCCCAGTCGTGGGGCTCCTCGTGGCGGACGCCAACAACGTCGCAGCCGGTGAGCCCGGCGAGGATCGCGGCGGCGGCCCGGGCGCCGGGCTCGTCGGCAAACCACAACTCCGCGGTGATCGTGTCGCAGGCCGCCACCCAGTCACGGTCGGGATCCCCCGCCGCGGCGTCGAGCACCATATCGCTTGTGGTGATCCCGGCCGCGAACGCCTCCACGGCATCGAGCGAGCCTTCGTGGATGCCGGCCAGGCCGGTGCCGTCGAGGAGCTCCCAGAGGAGGGGGAGAAAGTCGTCGCGGGAGAGCGGTTCGGCCGGATCGATCGCCACCCGGCGGGCGATCGTGACAGCGACGATCCAGCAGGGATCGGGGGGCGTTGGCATCGATGGATCCAGCGGTCGAAAGGTCGTGACGCCCCCTGCCGAGGAGCGTAGAATGGGGTCTTCAGCCCGACGGCCTCCAGACCGCGGGCCTCGCCCGGGGGAATGACCATGGTACGCACCTTTGTTCGTCTGCGGGGCCCGGTCATCGCGCTCCTTGCCTGGGGAGGGGTGTTGCTGGCCCGCCCGGCGCTGGCCGATCCGACAGGCCCGTCGTTTGCCGCCGACATCAAGCCGCTTCTCTCCAACCGCTGCCTCCGCTGCCACGGGCCGGACGAGTCCTCCCGGCAAGGAGGGGGCGAAGGGGGCCTCCGTCTCGACACTTTCGCGGGGGCGACGGCTGATCTCGGCGGGCACGCGGCGATCGTGCCGGGGGACCCGGACTCAAGCGCCCTGATCGCCCGCATCACCTCGACCGATCCCGACACGGTCATGCCCCCTCCCGACGGCGGCGAAAGGCTTTCGCCTGCGCAGGTGGAGGCCTTCAGGGCTTGGGTGGCTGGTGGAGCGAAGGTCGAGAGGCACTGGTCGTACGTGCCGCCGGTCCGCCCGGAGGTGCCGGTGACCGCCGCCGCCGTGCGCAACCCGATCGATGCCTTCGTGCTGGCGAGGCTCCATCGGGAGGGGCTCTCCCTCCAGCCCGAGGCCGACCGGACGGTGCTCGCGCGCCGCCTTGCCCTCGATCTGGTCGGCCTGCCGCCGACGCCGGAGGAGGTCGATGCCTTCGTCGCCGATCCCGCCCCGGATGCCTACGAGCGCTACGTCGACCGATTGCTGGCTCACGACGGCTACGGCGAGCACCAGGCCCGGCAGTGGCTCGACCTCGCCCGCTATGCCGACAGCGCCGGCTACGCCGACGATCCGCCGCGATCAATCTGGGGATTCCGCGACTGGGTCATCCGGGCCTTCGACGCCAACATGCCCTTCGACCGGTTCACGACGCTCCAGTTGGCTGGCGACCTGGTGCCCAACGCCAGCCCCGACGACCGGATGGCGACTGCCTTCCATCGCAACACGATGACCAACACCGAGGGGGGAACGATCGACGAGGAGTTCCGCAACGTGGCCGTCGTCGACCGGGTGAACACGACCTTCGGCACGTGGATGGGGACGACGATCGCCTGCGCCCAGTGCCACAGCCACAAATACGACCCGATCACGCAGGAAGATTTCTTCCGGATCTACGCGGTCTTCAACAACACCGCCGATGCCGACCGCGGCGACGACACGCCAGTGCTTGAGTTCTTCACGGCCAACCAGGAAGCGGAGCGGGCACGGATCGGGGCTGAGATCGCCGACACCGAGAACGTCCTCGCCACCGAAACACCCGAGATCGCCGCCGCCCGCGTGGCCTGGGATGCCACCTTTCCGCGCGCCATCGCCTGGACGACACTCCGGCCGACGGCGGCCTCGGCTGCGTCTTTCCCAGCGGCAGAATCTGGGCCCGTTCCCGCCGCTGTCGACGCCGACGGGACGATCCACTTCCCGGCCGTCGGGCCGCGGGGGGTGTCGCGGATCGAGCTTCCGGTGGAGGGGGTGTTCGCCGCGGTGGAGTTGGCCTTTCCGGGCGACGCCGCCCTGCCAGGGGGATCGTCGGGGCACGCCGGCAATCTCGTCGTCACCGGCATCTCGGCCCGGCTCGAGCCGGCTGACGCAGCGGCGACGCCGAGGGGGAGATTCGTCCGCATTGAGCTCCCCGGCAATGAAAAGATCCTTTCGCTGGCCGAGGTCGAGATTTTCCGCGGCGGCGAGAACATCGCCCGTGGCAAGCCGGCGACGCAGGTCTCGACGACCCTCGACGCCGCCGCCGGCCGCGCCGTCGACGGCGTTACCGAAGGGGGTTTCTTCGTCGCCAATTCCGTCACCCACACCGCCACGCAGGCCGATCCGTGGTGGGAGGTCGATCTTGGCGCCGAGGAGCCCCTCGATCGGATCGTCGTCTGGAACCGAACCGACGGCGGCGTCGGCACGCGCCTCGCCGGGGCGCGGGTGATCCTCCTCGACACGAACCACCAGCCGGTCTGGCAGACGGTTCTCGCCACGGCCCCGGAGTCGAACGTGGCGCTGGTGCCGGCAGGGGGGCGCGACGTGCCGCTGGCGGTGGCGTTCGCGAGCCGGTCGCAGGAGGGCTTCCCGGCGGCCGCGGTGCTCGCTCCCGCCGATGAGAAGAAGGAGCTTGAAAGTGGCTGGGCGCCGGGGGGCGCCGCGCCGGCGACGCTCGTCGTAAGCTCGGCGGAAGCGGTGGCCGTGCAGCCGGGGGAGCGGCTCGTTCTCTCCCTCCGCCAGCGCTCCAAGCATGACCATCACACGATCGGCATCGTCCGCGTCGGGATCTCCGCGGAGCCGCGCGTGAAGGAGTGGGCCGGCGTGCCCGCCGACGTGATCGCGATCCTTGTCCAGCCGGCCGGGGAGCGGAGTGACGCCGAGCAGGCCCGGCTCGCCGACCACCACCGCCGCGTTGTCGCCGCCGAGACGGCGCCGGCCCGCGAGCGGATGGCGGCGCTTTCCGGAGAGCTTTCCGCCATCAAGCCGGCGAAGGTGCCGGTCATGGAGGAGCTTGCCGCCGACAAGCGCCGGGTGACCAAGCTCCAGCATCGGGGCAACTGGCAGGATCTCGGGGCCGAGGTCACGGAAGGAGTTCCGGAAGCGTTTCAGTTGCCTGTGGCGCCATCGGAGGCTGGTCGGATCGACCGACTGGCGCTGGCGAAGTGGCTTGTCGATCCGGCCAATCCGCTCACGGCCCGGGTGACGGTGAATCGGCTCTGGGAGCGGCTCTTCGGGACGGGACTGGTGTCGACGAGCGAGGAGTTCGGCAGCCAGGGGGATCTGCCGACGGATCCCGAGCTCCTCGATTGGCTCGCTGTCGAGCTCGTGGCCCGCGGCTGGGACACCAAAGCGATCCTCCGCGCGATCGTCACCAGCGCCACCTACCGGCAGACGTCGAAGGCCGATCCGGCGATCGTCGCCCGTGATCCCGATAACCGGCTCCTGGCGCGCGGCCCGCGCGTCCGCCTCTCCGCCGAGGTGATCCGCGATCAGGCCCTGGCGGCCGCGGGGCTCCTGTCGCAGAAGAAGGGGGGGCCGAGCGTCAACCCGCCGCAGCCCAACCTCGGGCTCACCGCCGCCTTCGGCACCGGGATCGATTGGCAGACCAGCCAGGGGGAGGATCGCTGGCGCCGGGCGATCTACACGACTTGGCGGCGGAGCAATCCGTACCCATCGATGGCCGCCTTCGATGCCCCCAACCGCGAGGTCTGCACGATCCGCCGGCCGCGGACGAACACCCCGCTCCAGGCGCTGGTGACCCTCAATGATCCGGTCTATGTCGAGGCGGCCCAGAGCTTGGCTCGGCGGATGGTGACCGAGGGGGGATCGACCGATCCCGAGCGGGTGATCCGTGGCTTCCGGCTCGTCCTCGCCCGGCAGCCGTCGGCCTTCGAGGTCGATCGGCTCGTCAGGCTCCATGCCGAGAGCTTGGCCGACTACCGGCAGACGCCGGAGGAGGCGCGGAAACTGGCGACCGAGCCACTGGGCCCCCCCCCTGCCGACCTCACCGACCTCGCCGATCTGGCCGCATGGACGGTGGTGGCCAACGTGATCCTGAATCTTGACGAATCATTCATGTGCCCGTGAGCGGAGGAACCTGCCCCATGGATCCGATCCTCGAACAGAAGCGCCTCGCCACCCGTCGCCACCTCCTCGGTGGCATGGGAGGGGGCATCGGTGGGCTGGCGCTCGAAGCGCTCCTCGGGCGTGCGGCGCCGTTCGGCCGCGAGACGCCGTTCGGCCGCGAGGCGCGGGGGGCGGAGAGCGAGGCGAACCACGGCCATGTCGTCCCGGCCGATCCGCTCGCCCCGCGGGTGCCGCACTTCACGCCGAAGGCGAAGCGGATGATCGTCATCCACCTCACCGGCTCGCCTCCCCATCTCGATCTCTACGACCACAAGCCGGAGCTCGTGAAGCATTCGGGGGAGGATTGCCCGGCCGAGACAATTCGCGGGAAGACGTTCGCCTTCACCAGCGGCACACCGAAGCTCATGGGGACACCCCGCAGCTGGCAGCGCTGCGGCGAGAGCGGCATGGAGCTTTCCGACGCGATCCCCAATCTGCAGCGCGTCGCCGACCGGCTGTGTGTCGTCCGCAGCATGCACACCGACCAGTTCAACCACGCCCCGGCGGAGCTCCTCCTTTACACCGGCGCCGCGCGATCGGGCCGGCCGAGCCTGGGGAGCTGGGCGACCTACGGCCTGGGGAGCGAAAACCAGGATCTCCCCGGCTTCGTCGTTCTCATCTCCTCGGGAGTCCAGCCCAACGGCGGCACGAGCAGCTTCGGATCGGGCTTCCTGCCGAGCGTCTACCAGGGCGTGCAGTGCCGCTCGCAGGGGGATCCGGTGCTGTATGTCTCCGATCCCCCCGGCATGGACAGAAAGACGCGGCGCCACAGCCTCGACGCCCTCAAGGATCTCAACGAGCTCCAGGCCCGCGAGCTGGGTAATGCCGAGACCCTGACGCGCATCGCCCAGTACGAGCTGGCCTACCGGATGCAGACGAGCGTGCCGGAGGTGATGGACATCTCGCGCGAATCGCCGGCGGTCCTCGAGGCCTACGGCGCGAAGCCCGGGCAGGCGAGCCTCGCCAACAACTGCCTCCTCGCCCGGCGGCTCGTCGAGCAGGGGGTGCGGTTCGTCCATCTCTTCGACTGGGGCTGGGATTTCCACGGCACCGGCCCGGGGGAAGACATCCGCGACGGGCTGACGAGGAAGGCCGCGACGTTCGACAAGCCGGCCGCGGCGCTGATCGAGGATCTCGAGGCCCGCGGGCTCCTCGAAGACACGCTCATCCTCTGCACCGGCGAATTCGGGCGGACCCCATTCCGCGAGGGGCGCACCGCCGGTGGCGACATCCTGGGGCGCGACCATTTCCCCGACTGCTACTCGATCTGGATGTGTGGCGGCGGCACGAAGCCGGGATTCGTCCATGGGGCGAGCGACGATCTCGGCTTCAAGCCGGCGGTCGATCCGGTTCATGTCCACGATCTCCAAGCGACGATCATGCATCTTCTTGGCTTCGACCACACCAAGCTGACGTGGCGATTCCAGGGGCGCGACTACCGGCTCACCGACGTCCATGGCACCGTCATCCGGCCGCTCCTGGCATGAGCATGCGTGGCATGATCGCCATGATCGGCATGACGATGGAGAACCGGCGACGGTGGCTGGCACTGGTGGTGATGGCTTGGATGCTCGTGGGACCAGGGCCTGAGGGAGTGGCCGACGGCGCGACGGCCCGGCCGAACGTCCTGTGGTTTGTCGTCGACGACATGTCGGCCGACTTTTCCTGCTACGGCGGGAGACGCGTCGCCACGCCACACGTCGACCGGCTGGCGCGCGAGGGGACGCTCTTCGAGCACGCCTTCACGACGGCACCGGTCTGCTCGCCAAGCCGCTCGGCGCTGATCACGGGGATGGTCCAGACGGCAATCGGCGCCGAGCATCACCGCAGCGGCCGCGGCGTGCTGAAGATCGACCTTCCCCCCGGCGTCAGGCCGCTGCCGGCGATGCTCAAAGACGCCGGCTACCACACCTGCATCGGCGACGGACTCGGGGTTTCCGGGGACGGCCAGTTCGGCAAGACCGACTACAACTTTCAGTGGGATCGGGCGATCTACGATGCGAGCGATTGGGGCGCTCGGCAGCCTGGGCAGCCGTTCTTCATGCAGGTGATGCTCCCCGGGGGGAAGCTCCGGGGCGAATCGATCGAGTCGATCCGGGCGCTCTCGAAGCGTGCGATCGACACCTTCGGCGCCGCGGTGGGGCCCGACGACGTGGAGCTGCCGCCGTACCTGCCGCGTGATCCGGTCTTCCTCGAGGACCACGCCGCCTATCTCTCGGCGGTCCGCTTCACCGATGCTCACGTGGGGCTGGTGCTTGCGCGCCTGGAGGCCGAGGGGATCCTCGACGACACGGTCGTGATCTTCATGACCGATCACGGCATCAGTCATGCCCGCGGGAAGCAATTTCTCTACGACGAGGGGACGCGGATCCCGCTGGTCGTCCGCGG
>CALQRA010000181.1 GCA_943332855.1 Candidatus Kuenenia stuttgartensis | reverse complement strand
TGGTGATCGCACTTGGCGACAAGGCCCGCTCTGGTCCGCAGCGACTGGCGATCGTCGGCATCCTCTCCGAGCGGCGCGAGGCAGCGGCACTGCCGGCCTTGGTGGCCGCCGCCGTCGACGCCGACGCCGACGTGCGTGCAGCGGCCATGAAGGCGCTGGGGGCGATGGGGGGGCCTGAGCAGATCCCCGGCATGGTGGCCGGGTTGCTGGCAGCGCGGACCGATGCCGAGCGCAGCGAAGCCGACCGGGCGATCGTGCAGGTCTGCAAGGAACACCGCAGCAAAGACCTCGCCGCGGCAGCGCTCCTCGATCGCTTCAGGGCCGCCGATCCCGCCGCTCGGGAGGTGCTGCTGCCGACGCTCGCCCGCGTTGGCGGGGCTGCGGTGCTCGAAATCGTCGACGGCTTGATCGCCAGCCCCGACGCCGCGGATCGGAAGCTCGGCCTGGTGGCGCTGGCCCGCTGGCCCGATGCCACGGTGAAGGACAGGCTCCTGCGCCTCGTCGCGCAATCCTCCACCGAGGAGGAGCGGGAGATGCTTCTGGGGGGCCTGATCCGCATCGCCCCGTTGCCCAACAACTCGCTCGACCCAGTCGGAAAACTGGCGCTGGTCGAGCAGACGATGGCCCTGTGCCGACGGGATCAGGACCGGGGGCGGTTGCTCGAGAGGGCCAGTGCCATCCGCACCGTAGAAACCCTCCGGTTCGTGCTCCCCTACGTTGACCAGCCTGCGCTTGCCGAATCGGCCTGCCAGAGCATCGTCGAGTTGGCGCACCAGCGCAAGCTCCGCGATGGCAACAAGGACGAGTTCATGGCGGCGCTCGACAAGGTTCTCAGCACGACGAAGAACGAAGAGATTGCCGATCGTGCCCAGCGTTACAAGCTCGGAAAGACCTGGGAACGCAAGAAGCCGTAGGTATCCAGATCCCGATCGCCCGATCAGTCGGATCGTTTGCCAACCCTTGAGCCGGAAAGAATCGAACAAAGAAGCGGAGTGGCACCAATGGACGTCGTCGTGCTCTTCCGCCCCACGGGGCCGAAGGAACTCGAGCTCGTCAAGGAATCGGGCTGGCGGCGCTGGCCGCCGCGTCTCCCCGATCAGCCGATCTTTTACCCCGTCACGAACGAAGACTACGCCGTCCAGATCGCAAGGGATTGGAATGTCCCCGAGAGCGGTGCCGGCTACGTAACCCGCTTCCACGTCAAGGCGTCCTTCATGGAACGCTATCCGGTGAAGACTGTCGGTGCGAAGATCCATACGGAGTGGTGGGTGCCTGCGGAGGATCTCGAAGCACTCAACGACAACATCGTCGGGCACATCGAGGTGATCCACGAGTTCCTCGCCTGACGGTGTCTCTCGATTGCACCTGGTCCGATAGCATTGCATGGGCTCCGCGACCGCCGGTGTCCCGGAGCCATCACGGGTCGCGGCCAAACGGTCCGGTGCCAACGAGCCTTTGGATAGGTGCGTGATGCCCGCTGTCTTCGTCCTGCTCGCGATGTTGCTCGCCGCCGACGACGTCGCTCTCGGTCCAGGGAACCACTCCCGCACCATCCGGGTCGGGGATCTCGACCGCACCTATCTCCTTCATCTCCCGCCACAGGCTGGTTCCGACGTGCCGATGCCGGTCGTGCTCGCCTTTCACGGCGGCGGGGCGAATGCCGCGAACATGGCGATCTTCAGCGGGCTCGACGACAAGGCCGACGAGGCCGGCTTCATCGTTGCCTATCCGGAGGGGACCGGCCGGCTTCCGCGGATGCTCACCTTCAACGCCGGCGACTGCTGCGGCCATGCAAAAGCCACAGGAATCGACGACGTCGCCTTCACACGCGCCCTCCTCGATGATCTCGCGCGGGTCGCCAACGTCGACCCGCGCCGGGTCTTTGCCACCGGGATGTCGAACGGGGCGATGATGGCCTACCGGCTGGCGTCGGAACTCTCCGACCGGATCGCCGCGATCGCGCCGGTAGCCGGCCCGATGGGCACCGATGCATGCCAACCCGGTCGCCCTGTGCCGGTGATCCATTTCCATGGAGACGCCGACGAGTTCGCCCCGTTCGCGGGCGGCCGCGGACGGGGCGTTTCGGGCACCGATTTCCGGTCCGTGGCGCATTCGATCGACGCCTGGGTGGAGGCCAACGGCTGCACCCGTTCACCCGAGACGAAGGCTCTCGAGGACCAAGAGGAGGATGGCACGACGGTGAAGATCGTGCGCCACGACGCCGGCCGGGACGGCGCGGAGGTGGTGCTCGTCGTCATCGAGGGGGGCGGCCACACCTGGCCCGGCCGGGAACCGCGCCTCCGCACCCTCGGCCGCTCGACGCGCGAGATCTCCGCCAACGACATGATGTGGGAGTTCTTCGAGCGGCATCCGATGGAGTGAGGGAGGATGATCCCTTCCGGTCGATCACGCTGCCATGACAGAGAAGGGGAGAGCGCGATGCGTGCGCGGATGCTCGTCACGATGCTCGCCGCTATGGCCTGCGGTTCCCCCAGTCACGGCTGGCAAACGCCGGGCCTGCCCGACCGGAGCCTCCCCTGGGTGACGTCCGAGGTCGTCGCTCCGCGTGTCGCCTTCCACTCGTTCGAGAGCCGGGCGGCCGAAGGGCCGGTGAGTTACCACGTCTACACCCCCGCGGAGTACGACGAACCCGAGTCACGGTTCCCGGTCCTCTACTGGCTCCACGGCACGCTCGGGGGTGTCGCGGGCGTCGCCCCCCTCTCGCGGCACTTCGACGCGGCGATCCGTGCCGAGCGGATGCCGCCGATGATCGTCGTGTTCGTCAACGGACTGCCCCGCCGGCTGTGGGCTGACTCTAAGGACGGATCGGCCCCCGTGGAGACGGTGTTCGTCGACGAACTGATCCCGGAGGTCGACCGGAGGTTCAGGACGATTGCCGCGCGCAGGGGACGCGTCATCGAGGGCTTCAGCATGGGGGGCTACGGAGCGGCCCGCATCGGTTTCAGACACCCCGATCTCTTCGCCGGCATCTCGATCCTCGCCGGTGGCCCGCTCGATCTCGACCTGCAGGGGCCGCGCGCCCAGAGGAATCCCCGCCTGCGGGAAGCGCTGCTCAACGACGTCTGTGGCGGGGATCCTGACTTCTTCAAGGCGATCAGCCCCTGGACGATCGCAGGGGACGCGGCGACCGAACTGCTTGACCGCGGCACGGTCATCCGACAGGCCGTCGGGGAGCGCGACAACACCCGGGACCTCAATCGACAGTTCCATGAACGGCTGGCAGAGCTTGCGATTCCCCACGACTACGTCGAGATCCCCGACGTTGATCACGATGCTCCGGCCGTGCTTGCCGCACTCCTGGACCGGGTCGACTTCTACCGAAAAGCGCTCGAAGGGATCGAGCCCTCCGCGGGACCTACGCCACGATCTCGCTGATGACGCGGCCATAGACGTCGGTGAGGCGGTCGTCGCGCCCCTGGTGAAAATAGGTGAGCCGGGTGTGGTCGAGGCCCAACAGCGCCAGGATCGTGGCGTGGAGGTCGTGGACGTGGACGCGGTTCTCCACCGCCGCGAAGCCAATCTCATCGGTAGCGCCGTAGATCGTGCCCCCTTTGACGCCGCCGCCTGCCATCCACATCGAAAAGCCGTAGGGATTGTGGTTGCGCCCCGGCTTCCCTTCTCCCTCGCTAAACGGCATCCGCCCGAACTCCCCCCCCCAGACGACGAGCGTCGAGTCGAGGAGGCCGCGCTGCTCGAGATCGGTCAGCAGCGCCGCGATCGGTTGGTCGGTCTCGCCGGCATGCCGGCCATGGTTCTTCTCGACACTCTCGTGCGCGTCCCACGTCTCCTCAAGATGGCCGCCGCCGGAGTAGAGCTGCACGAAGCGCACGCCACGCTCGACGAGGCGCCTGGCGATGAGGCAGTTGCGACCAAACTCCGCCGTCGGCTCCTGATTGACGCCGTAGGCCTCGAGCGTTGCCGCCGTCTCCGCGCCGAGATCGACCGCCGCCGGAGCCTCCGCCTGCATCCGGTAGGCGAGCTCGTAGCTGGCCGCACGGGCAGCGAGCTCCGTGCCGCCGGGGCGGCTTCTCAGATGCTCGTCGTTGAGGGCGGCAAGGAGATCGAGTTGCTGGCGCTGGCCGGCGCGGCCGAGGTCGGCCGGCACGGCGAGATCGAGGATCGGATTGCCGACGGGGCGGAAGAGCGTCCCCTGAAAACTCGCCGGCATGAAGCCGCTCGACCAGTTCGGCTGCCCGCCGATCGGCCCGCCCCGCTTGTCGAGGAGGACGACATAGCCCGGCATGTCCTGGTTTTCCGTGCCAAGGCCATAGACCACCCAGCTGCCCAGCGACGGCCGACCGATGAGCGGCTTGCCGGTGTTCATCTGCACGAGCGCCGAGCCGTGGGCATGGGTGTCGGTGTGGCAGGAGCGAATCACCGCCATCTTGTCGGCATGCTCGCGCATCTTCGGGAAGAAGTCGGAGATCGGGATCCCGCTTTGCCCGCAGGCCTTGAACGGCCGGCAGGCGGGGGTGAGCTTGCCCATCGCCCGGCCGCCGGAATTGATGAACTTCATCTCCGCGGGGATCGGCTGACCGGCATATTTCTCGAGCGTCGGCTTCGGGTCGAAGGTGTCGACGTGGCTCGGAGCGCCGTTCATGAGCAGGAAGATCACACTCTTGGCCGGCACGGCCTGATGTGCGGCCCTGGAGGCGAGCGGATTGGCAGCCGGCAGCGCCCCCGCGGCATGGCGCGCAAAGAATCCATCCCGTTCCAGAAGCGCCGACAGCGCAAGCCCGGCGAATCCGGCCCCCATCTCCCAGATCGCCTCACGGCGCGAGAGGCCGCAGGGGAAGGCGGGGCTGAGGATCGGTCGGTGGGATGGCATCGGGAGGCGCCCTCGTTGAGGCCGATCAGTCGATCGAGAGAAATTCATTGGTGTTGAAGAGCACCTGACACAGCGACGCCCAGGCGAGCCGCTCGCGGGCCGGGTCCCCTGCCATCTGCGTCGTCACATGGGCCAGGGCCGCTTTCTTTTCATTGGCCGATGGCAACCGGCCGAGCACACGCCGCCAGGCATCGTCGACACGGGGCCCGGCCTCGGTGGCCGACGCGAGAACGAGCCCCGCGCAAGCATCAGCCTCGCCGCGCACCCAGCCGTTGTTGAGAAGTGAGAGCGCCTGCAGGGCGACGATCGACACGTCGCGTTTCCCCGTCGGCACTGTCGTGTCGCACTGGTCGAACGTCGTCATCAGTGGCACGATCAAGCCACGCTTCGTGAACATGTAGAGGCTGCGGCGCCGGCACTCTTCCGGCGGCGAGGGTTGATAGGCTCCCCCCTTCATCGACAGCCCCTCGAGCGCTTCGGCGTCGATCGGCGCCTTGAAGCTCGGGCCGCCGAGGCGGGGATCGAGGTCGCCCGACACGGCGAGGATCGCGTCGCGGAGGCTCTCGGCATCGAGCCGGCGCCGGTCGGCCCGCCACAGGAGCGTGTTGCCCGGGTCGCGATCGGCGAGGGCCTCCATGTCGGGATGGATCGACGCCTGCCGGTAGGTGGCGCTGGTCACGATCAGCCGATGGAGGGATTTGAGCTTCCAGCCGCCGGCGACGAGATCGGCGGCCAGAGCGTCAAGGAGATCGCGGTATTCGGGCCGTGGGCCATTGAAGCCGACATTGTCGGGGTTTTTGCACAGCCCTTGGCCGAAGTGGTGCTGCCAGAGCCGGTTGACGATCACACGCGGCGTGAGCGGGTTGGTTGGATTTGTGATCCAGCGAGCGAGGTGGGTGCGGCGGAGCGTGGTGCGGGAATCGGCTGGCGGGAGGGGGAAATCACCGGCCAGGGCCGCCACGAAGGACGGCGCCCCCGCCTTCACCTCGGCGAGCGGCCGATGGCGATCCCCCTTTTTCAGAGCGTGAATCGGAGCCGCCTCGGGACCGAGGTCGGTCCAGCCGAGGACATCGAAGCCAATCTGCTCGGCCGATGGTCCACCGAGCGCCTTGGCACGGCCATTGTGCACCGGCCCGGGCCAGAAGGCGGCCGCGAGCCGGTAGTAATCGGCCTGTGTGATCGAGTCGAACTTGTGATCGTGGCAGCGGGCGCACTTCACCGTCAGCCCGAGGAAGGCCGTGCTCGTGACATTCACGAGGTCTTCGAGCCGGTCGTATTGATAATCTTCGGCGTCGTTCGGCTCGTCGTCCCAGGTGCCGAGACGCAGAAAGCCGGTGGCGATCGCCGTCGCTTCGGTGCGATCGGGGAGCTCGTCGCCGGCAAGCTGCTCGAGGACGAAGCGGTCGAAGGGCATGTCGTCGTTGAAGGCCTTCACGACCCAGTCGCGGTAGCGCCAGGCATGGGGCTTCTCGGCGTCGCGTTCGTAGCCATTCGTTTCGGCGAAGCGGGCGACATCGAGCCAATGCCGCGCCTGCCGCTCGCCGAAGTGCGGGGAGGCGAGGAGCCTATCGACCTGTTTTTCATAGGCGTCCGGCGCGGGGTCGGCGGCGAAGGCATCGAGCTCGTCGGCCGTCGGCGGCAAGCCGACAAGATCGAAGGCCAGCCGGCGAAGGAGCGTGCGCCGATCGGCCGCGGGGGCCGGGGCGATCCCTTCGCGGGCGAGCCGGTCGCGAACGAAGGCATCGATGGGGTGGCTCACACCCGCCACGGTTGGTGGTGGCCCGGCGCGGAGCGGCTCGAACGCCCACCAGTCGCGGCCGCCACGCGCGTCGGTCGTCCGTTCGAACCGATCGAGGACCCTTCCCTCCGGCCAGACGGCGCCCGCGGCGATCCATTCCTGGAGGCCATCGATCTCGGCCGCGGTGAGCTGTTGGTCGACGCCGTTCTTCGGCGGGGGCATCTCGCCGGCGATCACGCGGGCGAGGAGGGGGCTCGCGGCGGGATTCCCCGGCATGATGACCGCCCCGGAGTCGCCGCCGTCCAGCAGGCCCTCGGCCCGGGAGAGATCAAGCCCCCCCGAGGGATCGCTCGCCCCGTGGCACTCGAGACAGCGCCGCAGGAGCACATCACCGGCCCCGGTTTCGAAGTCGGCAGCGGGGACGGCAGCCGGGATGACGATGCCCCATCCGAGGACCGTGGCCAGCGTCGCGGCGATCCTCTTCCAATCCACGTTCCAAGACACGCGGGAACGGATCGCCCCAGCGGCCGGTCGGATCGTCGGTGCCAGGCAGTCTCTCCCCATGACGACCGATCATACCAAGCGACAGGGCTGTTGGGTGCCCCGACGGCGCCCCCTTTCAGTCCCCGCCGCAACCTCCGCAGCCACCACCTCCGCAGCCACCACCACCTCCGTCTCCACCTCCGTCTCCACCGCCGCCACATCCGCTGCCACCAACGCCACCTCCACATCCGCTGCCGCACCCGCCACCATCCCCCTGGGCCGCGCTCGAACGCCACACCTTCTTGTAGGTCGCGAGTTCGGAGCCGGTCAGGGCCATCGCGCCAAAGAGCCCGGCGAGGAGGACGAGGTCGGGCGCCGAATCCGCCAGCCGGTCTCGGTGCTGCGCCCGGAGGGTCGCGAGGAGATGCCGCGCAGCCAAGCTCTGCCGCGGCGCCATCGCAGCCCAGATCATCGCCACGAGCGTGGCGATCGACGCGATAACGAGGAACTCGACTGGCTTGTGACGCTCCAGCCCGACCGCGACCTTGACCACCCCGAGGAGGAGGAGACAGGAGAAGGCGCCGACGGGGACCGTCCTGAGCTTCGACCGTTGCTCTTCGTCGAGCAGCCAACCGTCCGCCTGGAGGCAGTTGCGCACCTGCTCCACGGCCTGCTCCACCCCGCTATCCCCCTCGACGGCGGCAAGGCTCCTGGCCTCGGGGGTACAGGCCTCACGGATCGCCGCGGCGATCACCCCGTCGAGCGGCGTGTCGGTGGCGACCGACCGGAGGAGGAAGTTTGTGGCGCTCGAGCTCAACCCGCCACGCGATTCGCTCGTCAGCTCGCCCCCCTCGAGCATCCCGGCGACCGTCGCCCGGATCGCCGACTTCGGCCCATGGGCGAGGCAGGCAACTTCCTCGGCAGCGAGCTCGCGGTCGTCGTTCACCGTCACGTCGCACTGGATCGAGCGGTAGATAAGCGTGCCGACGAGGCACGCGAGCCACAGCAGGCCATAGAGGAGGAGGAACTCCGGCCCCTTCCAGTCGAGGGGCCCGAGCCCGTCGGCTACCAGCGGCACCGCGGCGACTACCGGCACCGTTGCCAGCGTCATCCGCCCGGCGTGGCCCCCTCGCCACCATCCCGGCCTGCGGATCAACCAGTGGTCGCGGAGATCGATCGTGCGGTGGCGCGACCGCGGGTCGAAGCGCCGCCACGCCGGCGGCCAGATATCGGCCGGAGGATCGGCGCCGAACCACTCCCGATAGGCCCGCAGTGTGCGGCGGTACATCCCGCGGTGCTTCGCCCCCTCGGCCGGACCACCGGCGGAGGCGTCGTGGTGAAGGGGCCGGCCGAGCACCTTCCCGCAGAGCCCATCCCAGTAGGAGCGGGTAAAGATCAGATGGAGGTGCCAGGCGGCGTCGACCTCCTCCGACGGGCAGACCGCTTCTCCGGCGACCGCCGTCAGAAAGAGGAAGCGCCGATACTCCTCGAACACGCGGGCGGTGAACGCCGGCGACCAGCCCTGCTCCCCGGCCAGTCGCCGCGAGAAGGAGCGGAGGGGCGGATCGCTCCCCGGGGAGCCGGCGGCGGCGTCGAAATCGAAGGTCTTCAGGCTCTCCCAGAGCGGGTGGGCCGCGGCCCGGGAAGCAACGGCTGACGAGGTCTCATCGGTCATCAACATGGTGAGCGTCTCCAGCGTGGGGAACGGGGAATCACCAGCGGCCCGGCGGACGTCGATGGGGTTGAAGGCGGGCTCCTTGTCGAGGGTTCGTGATGGGGATCAGTGATCTTCGATGTTTACGACGTTTCTACGGCCCATCGGTCGGCGGTGGTTTGTCAGAATTGGATGAGAAGGAATCCCGGTCGCCGCGTGTATGCTCGGATCCTGCACCCGCTTTCCCATCGAATCGCCATGACGTCATCCAGCTCCTCTGCCGATCCCTCTTCTCCAAGCGTTCCCCAGCAGGATGCCGGCGGCGGCGAGGCCTCCCCCGACCTCACCGGAAAGACGGTGTGGGTGATCGACACGCTGTCGCGCGTCTACCAACTCTTCCACGCGCTTCCCGAGATGTCGAGCCCGACCGGGACTCCGGTGCAGGCCGTCTACGGCTTCACGAAGGATCTCCTCGGGATCATCGAGAAGCGGAAGGCCGATTATCTGTTCTGCGCCATGGACGCCCCCGGCCCCACCTTCCGCCACATCCGGCATGCGGCCTACAAGGGGACGCGGGCCGAGATGCCGGGGGATCTCGTGCCGCAGATTCCCCTCGTCCGCCAACTCTGCGCCACGATGGGGATCCCCTGCCTGGAGCTTTCCGGCTTCGAGGCCGACGACATCCTCGCCACGCTCACCGCCGCCGTCACCGCGCGCGGTGGGAGCGTGACACTCGCCACCTC
>CALQRA010000180.1 GCA_943332855.1 Candidatus Kuenenia stuttgartensis | reverse complement strand
GTGATGAGGCGGCGGCGAAATCAGCCCCACGCCCGGCGTGGAGTGGCGGATGCGGGCGATCTCACGGTCAACCTTGTGCCCGGGCAGCTGCCCTCCCTCGCCCGGCTTGGCCCCCTGGGCCATCTTGATCTGGAGCTCCTTGGCGTTGACGAGGTACAGGCTCGTGACGCCGAAGCGGCCGCTGGCCACCTGCTTGATCTTCGAGTTTTTGCTGTCGCCAGAGGGATCGAGCTGGTAGCGGATCGGGTCCTCGCCCCCTTCGCCGGTGTTGCTCCAGCCGCCGAGCCGATTCATGGCGACCGCGAGCGTCTCGTGGGCCTCCTTCGAGATCGAGCCGTACGACATCGCGCCGGTGGCAAAGCGCTTCACGATCTCCCTGGCCGGCTCGACTTCCTCCAGCGGCACCGGTGTCCCATCGGTGCGGAAGTCGAGGAGCCCCCGCAGTGTCAGGAGCTTCGTCTGCTGCTCGTCAATGAGCTTCTGATACTTGCGGAACTCCTCCCGGCTGTTGATCTGCGTCGCCCGCTGGAGCGTCGCGACGACGTCGGGCGAAAGGACATGCGCCTCTCCCTTGCGCCGCCAGGCGTAGCGGCCGCCGACGTCGAGCTCGAGGGTCTGGGCCACCTGGTTGCGCGGCCAAGCGTGCTCGTGGCGGCGAAGCATCTCCGCGGCGATCCCGTCGAGACCGATGCCGCCGATCCGGCTCGGGGTGCGGGTGAAAAACTCGTCGACGAGCGTGAGATCGAGGCCGACCGCCTCGAAGATCTGCGCGCCGCGGTAGCTCTGCTGCGTGGAGATCCCCATCTTGCTCATCACCTTCAGCAGCCCCTTCGTTGCCGCCTTGACGAAGTTCTTGTGGAGCTTCTCGCGCGGGTGGTCGGCGCTGACGATCCGCTCGGCCCGCATCTGATCGAGCGTGGCGAAGGCGAGCCAGGGATTGACAGCCCCGGCCCCGTAGCCGGTCAGAAGGGCGAAGTGGTGTACCTCGCGTGCCTCGCCCGTCTCAACGACGATCCCGCAGCGCGTCCGCGTCCCCTCGCGAACGAGATGGTGGTGGACGCCGGCGGTGGCCAGCAACGCCGGCACGATCGCCATCTCCCGGGTGGCGCCGCGGTCGGAGAGAACGAGGATCGTAACGCCGTCGGCGATCGCCTTCGACGCCTCCGCCCGCAGCTCGTCGAGCCGGGCGCGGAGGCCGACGGCCCCGGAGCCGGCCGGGTAGAGGAGCGTGAGGGTGCGGGAGACGAGGCCTGGCCTGGCCGCGGAGCCGACGAGGGCCTTGATCCGGGCACATTCGGCATTCGTGATCACCGGCGTCTCCAGACGCAGCAGCCGGCACTGCTCGGGGCTGGTGTCGAGGAGGTTCCCCTCGCTGCCGATCGTCGTGATCATCGACGTGATGATCTCCTCACGGATGGCATCGAGCGGGGGATTGGTGACCTGCGCGAAGAGCTGCTTGAAGTAGTTGGCCAGGAGTTGCGGCCGGTCGGAAAGGATCGCCAGCGGGGTGTCGTTGCCCATCGAGCCGAGCGGCTCCGCGCCGTCGGTGGCCATTGGCGCGAGGATCACTTTCAGATCCTCGAGCGTGTAGCCGTGGAGCCGCTGGAGTTCGAGGAGGCTCGATCGCTCCCCCGCCACCCCGGCGGCGTGCCAGGAATCGACCGCTCGGGGAGACGTGCCGCCGGAGGGGGTCACGTCGGCCTGCTCGACCGCACGGGAGGCGGTCACCTCGCCGACATCGGCCGGTTCGGGGAGGGCATCGAGGCGGACCTGACGGGAGCTGATCCATTCCCGCCACGGCTGGGCGCCGGAAAGTTTCCGCTTGATCTCGTCATCCTCGACGATCCGCCCTTCCTTGGTGTCGATGAGGAACATCTGCCCGGGACGGAGCCGCCCCTTGCGGACAACGTCAGCGGCAGGGAGTTGCAACACCCCGGCTTCGCTGGCCATCACGACCAGGCCGTCCTTCATCTGCCACCAGCGCCCCGGCCGCAGCCCATTGCGATCGAGCGTGGCGCCGATCCGGGTGCCGTCGGTGAAGGCCAGCGCCGCCGGGCCGTCCCACGGTTCCATGAGGCAGGCCTGATATTCGTAGAAGGCCTTGAGGTCGTCGGCCATCGTCTCGTGCCCGCTCCATGGCTCGGGGACGAGCATGCTCACCGCCTCCTCGATCGGGCGGCCGCCGAGAACGAGGATCTCGAGGACGTTGTCGAGGGTCGCCGAATCGCTCCCGCCGGCACGGACGATCGGAAGGATCTTCTTCATGTCGGGGCCGTACACCGGATGCGCGAGCATGCTCTCGCGGGCGTGCATCCAGTTGATGTTGCCGCGCACGGTGTTGATCTCGCCGTTGTGGGCGAGGAATCGGAACGGATGGGCGAGATCCCAGGTGGGGAAGGTGTTCGTGCTGTAGCGCTGGTGGACGAGGGCGAGGGCCGACACCATCCGCGCATCGGAGAGGTCGGAGTAAAACTTGTCGACCTGATCGGCCAGCAGCAGCCCTTTGTAGACGATCGTCCGGGCGGAGAGGGAGCAGACGTAGGCGAAGGTCTGGCCGGTGAGGCCAAGCTCGCCGAGCTCGATCTCGAAGCGTTTGCGGATCACGAACAGCTTCCACTCGAACTGATCGCGCGGGGTCTTCTTCCCGCGCCCCACGAACGCCTGCCGAACCACCGGCTCGACCTCGCGGGCCGTGGCACCGATGGAGCGGTTGTCGACCGGCACGGTGCGCCAGCCGAGGAACTCCTGCCCCTCTTCCTGGCAGAGCCGGGCAAAGAACTCCTCGGCGCTCTCCTGCTCCTCAGGCGCCGGGGGGAGGAAGACGTTGCCGACGGCCCAGTCGCCAGGAGCGGGAAGGCGGATACCGGCCTGGGGCGTGACGGCGTTGAAGAATTCCTGCGGCATCTGAATGAGGATGCCCGCCCCGTCGCCGGTGAGCGGATCGCACCCGCAGGCGCCGCGGTGGGTGAGGTTTTCGAGCACCTCGAGCCCCTGCCGGACGATCCCGTGGCTGCGCCGCCCATGCATGTTGACGACAAACCCGACGCCACAGGCATCGTGCTCGTTGGCGGGATCGTAGAGCCCCTCGGCCGCAGGGAGGCCCGGGGCACGCGGCGCGGTGCGGAGACCGCGGGCCATCGGGGCAGCGGAGGGGCGGGAATCTGGGGTGCGTGTCATGGCATGCTCGACGGAGGCACTGGGGGGCGGATCACGGACGGGCGGGAAGCATCGATCAAGAAAAGCAATAAAAGACAGGGCGGGGGCGCTCGGACAGGGAGCCAATGCCGGGATGGTCTGATCCAACCCGGGCTTCATCGGCCCGGGCGTCATCGGCCCCGGCTTTCATGGGGATCAGGTTGGGGCCACGGTGGCGGCCCGGGTACGACGAACTTTAGGGGCAGGCATCATCACCTCGTCGCGGAGGGAAGGGGCGACTGCCTCCCCCCCCTGCTGGCGGAGGAAATCGAGGAACCGTCCGGCCGTTGGCGGGAGCGGCTTGCCGCGCACCCGGATGATACCGAGGGGGCGGACAAGGTCGCTGCCGGCAGGCGTGTCGAGCGGGATCGAGCGGAGCGATCCGGCGGCCACTTCCCGCCCGACCGTCGGCTCCGGGAGGAGCGCGACGCCCGCGTCGATCTCGACCGCCCGTTTGATCGTCTCGATGTTGTCGAACTCCAAGACGACATCCGGCTCCGCCCCGTGGGCTGCGAGGACTCGATCGAGCTCGTGCCGGATGACGAGATCGGGGTCGAAGCCGACGAGCGCGCGGTGATCGAGTTCGCCGAGCCGGACCGAGGACCGGGAGGCAAACGGATGGCCGGGCGCACAGACGAGCACGAAGGGCTCCTCACGCCACGGCTCCGCTTCGAGGGTCTTCGTGCTGCGGGGATAGCTCACGAGCCCGAGGTCAGCCTGACCGCTCTCAACCGATTCCAGCACCCGGTCGGGATGGAGATATTCGAGGCGGACGTTGGCCCGGGGATGGAGGGAGGTGAACTCCTGCACGGCCCGGCTCATGTGGTGGAGCCCGACGGAATAGATCGCCGCCACGCGGACCCTGCCGGCGACCTCCTCGTGGAGCGTCCGGACCTCGTCCTCGAGCGCGTCATACCGGGCGACCAGCTTCCGACACCCATCAAAAAACACCTGCCCCTCTCTCGTGGGGGAAAGAGGCCGTTTTGACCGCTCGATCAGTTGCACCCCCAGCCGGTGCTCGAGTTGGCTGACAACCTGACTGGCCCCGGACTGCGACAGACCGTTGTCCTCGGCGGCCTTGGAAAAGCTCCGCCGGACGACGATGTCGCAAAACACTTTGAGCGATTTGAGGCTGATGGATTTGAGGGTCATGGACGGCGCCGCGACTGGTCGCAATTTCCTCAGGCGACCGGGTGTGGTCGAGCGATTGAGGACCCGAAGAGCTGTCCCCGCGTCCGGGTCACAAACCGCTGCTCGAAATCACCAAAACAGATGATGACGGGAGGCATCATCTGGAAAACAGATAAGAGACTAGCATCTCCGGCCTCCCCGTCAAGTCGGCCCCCGCGCTCCCCCCGGCGTCGGTCCCCATCGGCGGGGGCTGGAAACACGGCCGCAAAAACCCGTGGGAGCGCGCTTTCAGCGCTGGTACACTTGTTCCCTTTCCGCGACGCCCCCGGCGGCTTTCCGCGCGCCGACAGAGGGCCTCAGCGATTCCCGGAAAGCCTCTTCGTGGCCACCCTCCCCTCCGCCGTTAAGGCTCAGCAGAAGGCGATCCAAAAAGCCGACACCCTCATCGAGGCGCTCGGGTGGATCCGCAAGTTCCGCGACACGACCACCGTCATCAAACTCGGTGGCAGTGTCGTTGAGCACCCCGATTCCCTCCGCCATCTCCTCGTCGACATCGTCTTCATGTCGACCCTCGGGATGCGCGTCGTGGTCGTCCACGGTGGTGGGAAGGCGATCAGCCGGGCGATGGACGCCGCCGGGCTCGCCCCGCGCTTTGTCCAGGGGCGGCGCTACACCGACGATGCCACCCTGGCGATCGTCGAGAAGGTTCTCGCCACCGAGCTCAACCATGACCTCGTCGCCCGGCTCGAGGAATACGGCGGCCGGGCGATGTCGCTCAATTTCCTCTCCACGAACGTCCTCTTCGGCGAGCGGCTGTCCCTCGCCGAGCCGGGCGGCGAGGCCATCGATCTGGGCCATGTCGGCACGGTCACGCGGGTCGATCGGCTGACGATCGACAACCTCACCTACGCCGGCCAGGTACCGGTGATCCCGTCGATGGCGCTGGGCCCCGACGGCGGCAAGCTCAATGTCAACGCCGACACCGCGGCCACCGCCGTGGCCGCGGCGATCGGTGCCGAGAAGCTCGTTGTCCTCTCCGACATCCCCGGCGTCCTCGTCGATGTCAACGACCCCGAGAGCCTGATCCACTCCCTCACCGCCAGCGAGGCCCGTCGGCTGATCGCCAACGGCACGATCGCCGCCGGGATGATCCCCAAGATCGAGGGCTGCCTGGAAACGCTCGAGCAGGGGGTGAAGAAGATCCACATCATCGACGGCCGGCTGCGCCATTCGCTCCTTCTGGAGATCTACACCACCAGCGGCGTCGGCACCGAGCTTGTCCGTGACGATGCCCTCGCCTCCTCGATCCGCGGGGGGAGCACCTCGTAGCCCTCCCCCACACGTGTCGATTCCGTCCGCTCTTTCCCTTCTCGTCCCGACGACTCCAGTGCCCGCAGGTCAGGAGCCCCGCATGTCCACCATCGACACCCTCGGCACCGCCACGAAGGCGGTGATCGACACCTTCGACCGGTATGTCGTCCCCAACTACAAGCGCTTCCCGATCTGCCTCGAGCGCGGGGCCGGATCGAAGGTCTGGGATGCCGAGGGGCGCGAGTACCTCGATCTCTTCCCCGGCTGGGGATGCAACCTCCTCGGCCACTGCCCGGCGCCGGTCGTGAAGGCGGTGCAGGATCAGATCGCGCGGCTGATCCATGTCCCCAACACCTGGTACACCGAGGCCCAGGGGGAATGGGCCCGGCTCCTCTCCGAGCGGAGCTTCGGCGGCAAGGCGTTCTTTTGCAACTCCGGCACCGAGGCCAACGAGGCTGCGATCAAGCTCATCCGCCTCCGCACCGACGGCGTGAAGTACAAGATCATCACCTTCCGCGGCGGCTTCCACGGCCGCACGTTCGGCAGCGTCACCGCCACCGCCCAGCCGAAATACCACGAAGGCCTCGGGCCGATGCTCTCCGGCTTCCAGTACGCCCCCCACGGCGATCTCGACGCGGTGGCGCAGCTCGTCGACGACCACACCGGCGGCATCCTCATCGAGCCGATCCTCGGCGAGGGGGGCGTTGTCCCCGCCCCGCCGGGCTTCCTCGAGGGGCTCAGGCGGATCTGCGACGAGCGCGATCTCGTCCTTGCCTTCGACGAGGTCCAGTCGGGTTGCGGCCGGACGGGAGAGTGGTTCGGCTACCAGCACTTCGGCGTCCGCCCCGATGTGATCACGCTCGCCAAGAGCCTGTGCGCTGGGGTGGCCGGCGGCGCGATGCTGACGACCCCGGAGCTTGCCCGGCACCTCCGGCCGGGGATGCACGCTGCCACGTTCGGCGGCAATCCGATCGCTGCCCGCGCCGGAATCGCCGCCATCGAGATGATCGAGAACGAGGGGCTCCTCGCCCATGTCGGCACCGCCGCAAGCATCTTCCGCGAGCGGCTCGAGGCGCTGCGGGACCGCTGTGATGCCATTCGCGACGTCCGCGTCATCGGCATGATGATCGGCGTCGAGCTGGCGATCGACGGTGCGCCGGTCGTCGAGTCTTGCCTCGAGAAGAACCTCCTCGTCAACTGCACGCAGGGTCGCGTGATCCGCCTCCTCCCCGCGATGAACATCACCCCCGAGGAGATCCACGACGGCTGCGACCGTCTCGGCGACGCGGTCGTCGAGGTTGCCTCCCGCGCCTGACTGCCATCATGCTCCGTCACATCATCGTTCCCGAAGACCTCACGGCCCACGAGATCGAGGCCGTGTTCGCGATCTCGAAAGACCTCGAGACCAAGTACGACGCCGGTCTGCGCGAGCCGCTCTTCCCCGGCCGCATTCTCGGAATGGTGTTTGAGAAGCCGAGCCTGCGCACGCGGGTCAGCTTCGAGGCGGCCATGGTCCATCTCGGCGGCGCCGCCGTCTTCCTCGGCGCCGAGGCGGGCTTCTCGTCATCGCGTGAGAGCGTCGCCGATTTCGGCCGTGTGCTCAGTGAATACGTCGATGTCATCGTCTGCCGTTCGAAGGCCCACGAGACGATCCAATCGCTGGCTGCGGTGTCGAGCGTGCCGGTGATCAACGGCCTCTCCGACTCCTGCCACCCCTGCCAGGCCTTCGCCGATCTCTACACGCTTCGCGCTCACGTCGGCAGGCTCGCCGGCCTGACGCTGACGTTTGTCGGCGACGGAAACAACGTCGCCCGGTCGCTGGCGGTCGTATGCGGATTGCTCGGGATGCGGTTTGTCCTCGCGGCCCCCACGGCCTTCCAGTTTGACGACCGCTTCCGCAGCCACCTCCGCGACATCCTCCCCAACGCCGAGATCGAGGAGACGACCGACCCGGTCGCGGCCGTTCAAGAGGCCGCCTGCGTCTACACCGACGTCTGGACGAGCATGGGGCAGGAGCAGGAGCGGCTCGAGCGGCAGCGGGCCTTCCGCCCCTATCAAGTCAACGCTGAATTGATGCGCCACTGCCCCAACGCTCTCTTCATGCACTGCCTCCCGGCCCGCCGCGGCGAGGAGGTCACTGACGACGTCATCGACGGGAGTTGCAGCGTCGTTGTCGAGGAAGCCGCCAACCGGATGCATGTCCAGAAGGGGCTCCTCGCCTGGCTCCTCGGCCAGCAGAGCTGAAGGCCACGGACGACCTAGCCATTCACGGCGGGAACGCTGACCGGCGTCACTTCCCCGGCTTTTTGCCCGGTGTTTCGGCGCCGGCCGCATCGTCTTCCCCCGGCTTCGCCTCGTCGAGGACGATCGATGCCGAGTTGATGCAGTACCGGATCCCGGTCGGCGGTGGGCCGTCGTTGAAGACGTGGCCGAGGTGGGCGCCGCACTTCCGGCAGGTGACCTCGACGCGCCGCATCCCGAAGGCGAAATCGGGGGTTTCAGCGACCTTGCCGTTGGCCTTCTTGTCGATCGGCGCCGAGAAGGCGGGCCAGCCGCACTCGCTGGTGAATTTGTCGCCGGAGGTGAACAGCGGCTCGCCGCAGCAAACACACTTGTAGGTCCCCGGCGTCTCCGTCTTCCAATATTTCCCGGTGAACGCCCGCTCCGTCCCCTTCATCCGAGTGATTTGGAATTGCTCAGCCGTGAGCCGGCCCCGCCATTCCGCGAGCGTCTTCGGGAGCGGCCCGGCGAAGGGATCGGTGGCATCGTCGTCCTTGGGGACACTGGTCTCGCCTTCGGTGGGCATCGGTGGCTTCGCTCCGGGATTTGGTCCAAACAAGGGGGCCTTCGGCGCCGTCGATGGCCCCTGGGCCGTCTTTGATCCGGGGGACTTCGGCGGGTTTTTCTTGGCTCGCGACGGCGTCGCGGGGGGGGTCTTCGGACCGGGCTTGGCGGCGTCCGGATCAGCCTCCGGCGGCGCGACCGTCGTGCCGCCAGCGCGGGGGGCGGGAGGATCGTCGTCGGCCGCCGGCGCGACCGGGAGCGTGGCCACGATCGCCGCGGCCACGATCGCTGTGGACACGATCAACTGGGGTAGGAATCGATTGAGATTTCGCACGTCTGGGTCCTCCTGGGGCGGGCGGGGCGGCGCGCCCCGCTAAGCCAAAGACTCTTCGCCGGGCTCACTTCTTTACGTCAGGGAGTGTCTGGGGAGCGTACTCATGGGGGCGTTTGCGGACCACCTCCGCCTCCAGAATCGTGTCGGGCTTGATGCCCGGGATCGGGCGACCGTCCGGGCTCTGGGTGCGATGGATTTTCGGGAGCACGTCAAACCCTTCGATCACCCGGCCGAAGACGGTGTGCTTGCCGTCGAGGTGTTGCGTGGGGCGAAACGTGAGGAAGAACTGCGAGCCGCCGGTGTCCTTGCCGGCGTGGGCCATCGAGAGCGAGCCGCGGAAATGCTGGCGGGCGTTCGGCTGGTCGGTCTCGCACGGAATCACGTAGCCCGGTCCCCCCGAGCCGCGGCCGGTCGGATCGCCCCCCTGGGCCATGAACTCGGGGATGACGCGATGGAACGGCGTCCCCGCGTAGAAGCCCTTCTCGACGAGGCTGAGAAAATTGGCGACGGTGTTGGGAGCTTCGTTTTCGAACAGCTCGATGATGAGATCCCCGGCGGAGGTCTTGATTTTGACGCGGGGGAGATCATCCGCTTCCGCCTCGGCGGCGCGGAGCGTCATCTCGTCCTTCACTTTCTTCCGATCGTCCTCGATGACCTCTTTGAGCTCCTCGACCCGGGCCTGCTTGTCGGCCGAGCCCCCCACCGCCGAAAGCTTTTCGAGGTAGGCATCGGCCTCGTCGAGCCGGGAGAGAATCAT
>CALQRA010000179.1 GCA_943332855.1 Candidatus Kuenenia stuttgartensis | reverse complement strand
ATCGAACCGCTCGGCGACGCCTGCCTCGTCGTCCGCTTCGGCACAGGGGTCGACGCCGTCACCTCCCGGGCCGTCGCGGCCGCCACCGCCGCCCTCACCGCGGCGGCCCTGCCGGGGGTCGTCGACATCGCTCCGACGTTCAACACCGTGGCCGTCGTCTTCGATCCCCACCGGGTCGATCCCCGCGCGCTTTCCGGAGCGATCCTGGCGAGGTTGCGCAGTCTCGAGGGAGCCGTCCCCACGACCGGCGCGATCGTCGTGATTCCGGTCGCCTACGGCGGCGATGACGGACCCGATCTCGCCGCCGTGGCGGCCCACATCGGCCTCGATTCCGAAGCGGTGGTGAGGCTCCACACCTCGACCGACCAGGTCGTCGGCATGATTGGATTCGCCCCCGGCTTTCCCTATCTCCTCGGCCTCCCCGCGCCGCTCTCGATCCCGCGCCTCGCGACGCCGCGGACGAGCGTGCCGGCCGGCTCGGTGGCGATCGCCGAACACCAGACGGGGATCTATCCGCGGACCAGCCCCGGTGGCTGGCATGTCATCGGCCGCACGCCCCGGGCGATGTTCGACCCCCGCCGTGATCCCCCCGCGCTCCTTCGTGCCGGTGACCTTGTCCGCTTCGTGCCGGTCACCGGCACTCTGCGTTCTGGGGAGCGAATCCGATGACCACGATCGAGGTCGCGGCCCCGGGGATGCTCACCACCATCCAGGATCTCGGCCGCCACGGCTCTCGCTCCAGTGGCGTCGGCCCCGGTGGCGCAGTCGACACGCTCTCCCACCGCGTCGCCAATCTCCTGGTCGGCAATCCCGCCGACGCTGCCGCACTCGAGATCACCCTCCTCGGGCCCCGGCTCGTCTTTCCGACGGGAGCGTGGGTGGCGATGACCGGCGCGACGGTCGGCGCGGTGGTCGTCACCCCCGAGGGCCGGTCGACCCCCGTGCCAGCCTGGCATCCGATCTGGGTGCCAGACGGGGCGACGCTCGGAAGTGGCTCCTGCGCTTCGCACGGCTGCCGGTCGTCCCTGGCCGTGGCTGGCGGGCTCGATGTCCCGCTGCTGCTCGGGGGCCGGGGGACCGATCTCCGCTCCGGCTTCGGGGGATACCAGGGAAGAGCCCTGCGGGCCGGTGACCAGATCGCTGTCGGAGCGGCGCTTCGCAAGCCCCCAGCCGACCGGCACCTGGTCGTCGTCTTACCGAGGACAGTGCCCCCTGAGCTCACCCCCTGGCCGACCGGAAGCCCGGCCGACGGAGCGGCCCCGCCACCGATCCGCGTTCTCCGTGGACCGGAGTTTGCTGACTTTCCGACAGCCAGCCACGAGGCACTTTTCACCGGCACGTTTGTCGTCACCCCCGACTCCGATCGGAGTGGGTGCCGGCTCTCCGGGAAGGCTCTCGCAGCGCCGACGATGACGCTCTCCGAAGTCGTCGTGGCAGGCACGATCCAGGTTCCCCCCTCCGGTCAGCCGATCGTGCTGGCAGCCGATCATCCCGTCACCGGGGGATACCCGCGGATCGCCGTCGTGGCCACGATCGATCTCCCCCGCATCGCTCAGGCCCCCCCGGGTGCGCCGCTGAGCTTCGTCGAGATCGGGCACGACGAGGCGCAGCGTCTCCTCCGGGAACGCCACCGGACACTCCGCATCTTCACGCTCGGCTTGGAGTACCTCCGGTGAGCACGGCTTCGCGCTCGATCGATCTCAATGGCGACGTCGGCGAGTGGGATTCCACCGCCGCCGACGCTGCCGCGCGCTTCCGGGCCGACGCCGACCTGGCCGCGTCGCTCACCAGCCTCAACGTCGCCTGCGGCGGCCATGCCGGCGATGCCGGCTCGATGCGGGCGCTTGCGTGCCTCGCGCGCGACCGCGGCCTCGCCCTCGGGGCCCATCCCTCCTTTCCCGACCGGAGCGGCTTCGGTCGGCGCTCGATGGCGCTGCCGCCAGCCGACATCGAGCGCCTCGTCGTCGAGCAGGTCGGCAGGCTCGTGCGGATCGCGGCAGAGGAGGGGATCGGCGTCGGCCATGTCAAACCCCACGGCGCTCTCTACAACCTCGCGGCCACCGACGCCGCCGTGGCCTTTTGCATTGCCCGCGGCGTGGCGCGGGTGAACCCGGGGCTCGTTCTCGTCGGCCTCTCCGGCAGCGCCAGCATCGACGCCGGCGCCCGGGCCGGACTCGCTACGGCAAGCGAAGTCTTTTCCGACCGGGCCTATGAATCCGACGGCAGCCTTTCGCCGCGAACACGCGCCGGGAGCCTCCTCACCGATCCCGATGCCGCGGCCGCACGGCTCGTGCGGATGATCCGCGACGGCTGCGTGACATCCCGGCAGGGGACGCTCCTCCGCGTCACGGCGAAGACCGCCTGCATCCACGGCGACACCCCCGGGAGCGCTGACTTCGCCCGGCGGCTCCGGGCGGCACTGGTCGCCGCGGGGATCGGCACTGCGGCTATCGACGTCGCTCCGCTGGCCTGATGTCGGCTTGCCGTCAGCGGACGTCGGCCCCGCCGTCATCCTCCACGGCCGGTTCCATGGCGTCTGCCCCGCTTGCCTCCGTGGCTTCCTCCGCGGCCAGCGCCCGCGCTTCGGGCCACGGCGAGGGGACCGGAGGGAGATCGGGGGAGACGACGCGCGGCGTCTTCCGGCCGACGGCGTCGGTCTTGATCGGCTCGAAGCCGCGGTCCCACACCGGCGAGTCGGCCGGAAGGGTGAAGTCGCCCGCTTGGGGATCGGCAAAACCGGGATCGGCGACGATCGAGCCGCTCTCCAGCTTCGTCTTCTGCCGGGCGGCGAGCGTCGACCCGTCGGGGAAGGTCACCTTTCCCCCTTCGTGCCAGTAGCAGTTGTTCCGGGCGACGATGCCAGCGTTCCAATCCCCCTTGGCCAGCGGCGTGTCGGAATCCCACCAGACGATGTTGCGCTCGAACCGGAAGCTGACGTGGTCCTCGACCCGCGTCCGCTGCAGCTGCCAGTCGCGGGCCGAGGCCAGGATGTTGTTGGCGATGAGGTTGTCCTTGCCGTAGTGCTGGTGGAAACTCCCCGACGACGCATGATGGACGACGTTGTCGCGCATCACGATCCCGCTCGACCCCTCGTCGGTGTATAGCCCCCAGCCGCCGTAGTCGTGGCTGACGATGTCGTGGATCAGATTCCCCTCGACAATCGTGCCGGGGGAGACCCCGAGCGTGTAGACGCCCCCCATGTCGGAGAGCACGCCCCGGCCGAGGTGATGAATGTGGTTGCCGACGATCCGGTTGCGCTCTGCCGCGCTCGGCTCGTAGCCCCACGTCCACCCCACCGACACCCCGGTGTAGGTGAAGTCGGCGATCTCGCAGCGCTCGATGGTGGTCCGGTCGGCCTGACCGATCCAGATCCCGATCCCCGCCGGATGGAGGCGGCCACCATGGGCGATCGTGCAGTCGCGGATCGTGTTCTCGGTGACCCGGGCAATCGAGCGCCCCCCCGCCGCGGTCGTCCCCACCATCACCCCGCCGGCCCCCAGATCGAGCAGTTCGCAGCGGTCGACGAGGCAGCGGCCGCAGCCGACGCCGAGCGCCAGGCCGTACCGGCCGACATGCCGGATCCCACAGCGGATGAACTGCACGTCGCGAGCCCCGGTGAGCGAGACGGCGGCGCCGACGTTGAGATCCCCCTGCGCCGACGACTGGCCGCGCGGGGGCATTGCCCAGTTGCCATGCGTAAACGACAGGCCGACGAAGCGGATGTGGTCGACCGTCCCTCCCGGGACCGGCTCCCCCCGCACCGAGACGAGCGTGTCGACGCGTGGCGCCACGACCTCGGTGGTTTCCGGATCCTCGCCATCGAGGGGGCAGTAGGTGAGCGTGCCGCTGGGAACGTCGAAATACCACGATCCCGGGCTCCCCAGCGCCTCGCGGACATTCTCGAGCCGGTAGCGCGCGCCCGCGGCAAGGGCCCCCCAGGGATCGAGGCTCGACGTCGTGCCGACGAGTTGCACGTTGGCCATGCCGCTCTCCTCCCCGGCCTCGATCGCCGCGATCCGCATCCGTGACATCGACCACTGATGCACCGCCACGACCTCGATCGCGTCGCGTTGACTCCACTCCCGGAGGAGCTCCCCGGCGGCGGCCGCGAACCGATCGTGCCCGCGCCCCTCGGCGGCGGGCGACGGCGGCAGCGCCAGCCCGACGGTGAACCATCCCTCGGCCGGCAGCGTCGGCCGGAAGCGGCGCTGGCCATCGACGAACAACTGCGTGAACCGCCACTTTCCCCCCTTCACCTCAGGGAGGACAGCGCTCCAGCGCGGCCGGCCGTCGACCTCCGTGACGGTCCAGCCGGTGATCCGCCGCCCGCCACTGAAAGTAGGGTGGGCATCCTCGGCGGCATGGATGATCGTCGGCGACTTCTCACCGGCACTGTCCTCGGCCGTGATCAGGAGCGTGTCGGCAAGCTCATACCGGCCATCGGCGACCTCGATCGTGATCGACGCGGGGGTGGCCCGTCGCTTCCGCAGATCACGGACGAGGTCGAGGGCCCGGCGGAGCGTCGCCACCGGCCGCCCCAGGCGACCATCAGCCGCGTCATCGCCGTCGGGAGCGACATAAAACTCCGCCGGCGCCGCCTGGATCGCTCCTCCGCAGCCCCACGCCCCGGCGAGAACCCCAACCGCCATCATCAACCCGCTGAAAAACCGCTCGCGCCATCCGCCGACGATTCGCATCAAATCCCTCCCTCACCTGCCCGTAGACCGTTCCTCCTGGCATCGTCTCGGACTTCCGCCTGCGGCGTCAACCGACCGGTGCCCCCGACACTCTTGGCCGCTCATCCCAGGCCGCGGAAGTTGGGACGCAGCCTCATGCTCCCATCCGCGAGGCGGCCGAGGATGCCGACGAGCTCGCCATCGGCATCGACCGCCGCCGCCAGGCTGCCGGTCACCGTGTCGGCCGGGAGCAGGCCGCCGCGAACCGCGGAATCGAGGCTCGCTCCAGCGAGCGTGACGCGCGGCAGGTGGGGAATGGCCGAGATCGGTGGAAGGAGCACTGCGGAGATCGTCTCCGCCCCGATCGATTCCAGGGCCACCGCGTCGCCGAGGCCAAACGGACCGACGCGGGTCCGCCGCAGCGATGCCATCAGGGCGCGCGTTCCCAAGCCCAGCGCCAGATCGCGCCCGATCGCGCGGATGAACGTGCCGGCCGAACATTCGATCTCGACGTCGAGGCTCGGCCAACGGTATCCGGTGATCTCCAGCCGCTCGATCCGCACCGGCCGGGCTTCAATCTCCACCGGCCGCCCCTGGCGCGCCAACCGGTAGGCCCGCTTGCCGTCGACATGGATGGCGGAATAGTCACAGGGGCGCTGGAGGATGTCGCCACGGAACGCCGCCGCCGCAGCCTCGAGCTCCTCCCCCGTCGGCACGCACGGTTCGATCTCAAGCTCGATCGGTGTCTCGAGGTCGTCCGAGGGGCTCGAGCGCCCGAGGAGAAACGTCGCCGCGTAGGCCTTGGACTGGGCGTGGAGATGGTCGACGAGCTTCGTCGCGTGCCCCAGGCAAACGACGACCACGCCGCTGGCAAGCGGATCGAGTGTGCCGGCGTGGCCGACCGTCTTCATGCCCGCGGCCCGCGCCACGACATCGACCACCCTCCGGCTCGTGATGCCGGGGGGCTTGTCAACCGGGATCACACCCGTGAATGGGAAACGCATAGAGCTCCGCGACATCCTCGACCGATTTCCCCGCCAACCGGACGCGCGACTCAAGCGCCGCCGGATCCTCCACCGCCCCGGCGACGAGCCGGTCGAACTTGAGATCGACGAGCGTCTCGGTGGCCGCCTGATCGGAGCGGGCATGACCGAGCGGGTGGCAGACCAACCCGCTCTCGAGTCGCCCGAAGGCGGCGTGATCAATCGTCACGCTGGTGGGGATCCCGTCAGGATAGCGTGCGTCGTAGTCCGGGCCACCGTGGATGATCGCCATCCTGCCGATCAGCGCCGCGATCCCGGGATCGGCGATCCGCTCCGCGTCGTAGTCGTCGGGGAGGAGCATGAGCTCGTTCCACCCCGGCGTTGCGCCGGTCGTGGCCGTCGCACGGGCCTTGAGCAGCGTCCTGGCGAGAATGTAGGGGAGCGAGTGATCGGCCGATTGCCGCGTCGTCGGCGTCCGCTTGGCGGGGTCGGCGATGATCGAGAAGGCCGGCTCGTAGATCGCCACCTCGACGCGGCGGATTCCGTCTGGATCGGCCGCCAGCCCCGGACAGCGGGCGAAGAGATCGACCAGCGCCTGGAGCGCGCCGGCCGACTGGTGCTCGTAGAGCCCGAGCTTAAAGTGCATCGAGTGGATCGCGAAGGCGTCGCCGCCGAGCCCGAGCTCGAGATCGAACGGGCTCTGGCCATCGGGGCAGGGAACGTTCCTGCGGTAGAGCGCGAGCGGATTGCGGAAGATGTCCTTCGGCCCGATGAAGCCGGCGAGCGAGCGTCTGGCCGCCGACACCGCTACCTCCGCCGACAGCGCCGCCGAGGCCCCCTTGCTGTCGGAGAGCTGGTGGCCGGCGCGGATCGCCCGGTAGGGGACGTAATGGGCGACGACCATCCCGATCGCCGACTCGATCGCGTCGACATCGCCGCCGAGGGCCGCCGCACAGGCCGCCGCGGAGGCGACCGCGCCGTGGTGGACGTGGTCGATGGCGTAGTTCCGCAGCGGAAAGACCTCCGCCAAGCGACCGCGGATCTCGTCGATCAAAAGCATGACGCGGAGGGTTTGGTCGCCGTCGAGCCCCGCTTCCCGCGCTGCCGCGAGGGCCACGGGATAGAAATCGTTGTGGCCGAACTCCCCGGCCGTCCTCCCCTTCGCGGCGTCGTGGCCGAAGTTCGTGCCGTTGGAATCCCACTCCCGCACCGCAGAGGCGTCGGCCGCCACCCCCTTCTCGATCGCCACCGGCCGACGGGCCCCGAAGCAGATCGCCCCCCGGCTCCCGACGGCAGGGGCTGACGCAAGGGCCTCACGCCGCAGCACCGTCGGTGCGTTGGCCCCCCGGGCGAGGGCCGAGACGCCGCAGCCGACGCTGTCGACATGGAAGCGCTCGAGGAGCCCGAGGGTCCGAGCGCCGACCGGCTGGGGATGATGGAGGAAGTCGCGGGCGTAGTCCGCCAGCCCGCGGGCCTGGTTGGTGTCGGCGGGGAGGAGGCGGGTGGAGCCGGGGGTTCTCTGGGAAACGGGATGGGGCATGGGAGGTCGTGCGGCTGACGGGGATCCGGTCGTGGAAAGAACCGGTTCGACAGTTGTAGCCGATCGCCCCAGAATGAAGGGAACGGCCGCGGGGCTTGCCCGCCGTCCACCGACGGTCCCTTTCCTTCTCATCCCCCCGGCATCCCCGATGGAACCAGCCCGGCTCGGACCGTACTCCATCGGCGCCCGCCTCGGCCGTGGCGGGATGGGAGCGGTCTACGAAGCCGTCGACGCGGTCACTGGCACGACCGTCGCCGTCAAGGTGCTCGCGGCCCACCTCGCCGACGACCAGGGGCTGAAGGCCCGCTTCCGCGCCGAGATCGACACCCTCAAGGACTTGCGGCACCCCGGCATCGTCCAACTCCTCGCCTTCGGGGAGGAGGGGGACCAGCCGTACTTCGCGATGGAGCTGGTACGCGGGAAGACGATCGAACAGACCCTCCGCACCGGCCGCCGGTTCACCTGGCAGGAAACCGTCGCGGTGGCGCTTTCGGTCACCCGGGCCTTGAAGGTGGCGCACGATCATGGGGTCGTCCACCGCGACCTGAAGCCTTCCAACATCCTCCTCACCGACGACGTCCCGATCGGCGAAGGGGTGAAGCTCGCCGACTTCGGGATCGCCAAGCTGTTCGGTGGTGTGGCCCACACCGCCCATGGCAACATCGTCGGCACGGCCGAATACATGGCCCCCGAGCAGGCGGCAGGCCGCGGTGTCGACCATCGGGCCGATCTCTACGCCCTCGGCCTGGTGATGTATGCGATGCTCGCCGGCTGGCCTCCGTTCCGCGGAGGACAGGTGACGGAAGTGATCGAGAAGCAGCGCCACACCCCCGCCCCGCGCGTGGCCGCCGCGGTCCCGTCGGTGCCTCCGGAGCTCGACACGCTCATCGACCGTCTCCTCCACAAGGATCCGGCGGCGCGCCCCGGCAGCGCCCTGGCACTGGCGCGGCTCCTGACGGCGATCGGCACGCTCGTTCCAGCGACCGACGAATCCGACCCGGCGGGGGACAAACTCGTCATCGCCGATCTCGCCCCCCAACCGGCGCAGCCGGCGCCCCCCGGCCGCACGGAGGATTTCACGACCGTCTTCGGAGCCGGCCCCGCTCCGGCCGCGGCCGGCGAAAAGCCCACCGGGCCGCAGCCCCCCCCGGGCGCCGAGCCGACGCGCCCCGATGCCTCCCCCCGGATGGCCTCCGGCCGCGGTTCCGGTCATGCCCAGACGGCCGGGATGGACAGCGATCGCACCGATCTCCCCCCGGAGGAATCGGGCTCGACGACCCGGGTCGACACGGCCGTCCGCCGACGCCACACGACGATGGCCGAGCTCGACCAGGCCGATCGCGACCGCCGCAGCCGCGACGACGCGCGCGCGACCTGGCTCCGCTCGGCCATGGCCGTCGCGATCGCGGTTACGGTCCTCGGTGGGGGATGGATGCTCCTCCGCCCGCCGACAGCCGACGCGCTCTACGCCCGGATCAAGGCGGTGACCAACGACGACAACGGCGACCTCCGCGATGCCGCCGAACCGATCCACCGCTTTCTGCGCGACCATGCCGACGATCCCCGAGCCGGCGAGGTGGCGGGCTTCGAGCGAACGATCGCCCTCGATCGCCTCCAGCGCCGCGCCCGCCGCAAGGTTCGCACCGACCGCCCCCTCTCGCCGATCGAACGCGACTACCGCGCGGCGATGGCCCGCGAGCCGGAGAGCCCGTCCGATTGCATCGATGCCCTCGAAGCCCTCCTCGCGCTCCACCCGAAGCCCCAGGTCTCCCCCCCCGACCCGCGCCCCGAGGGGGATCATCCCGAGGACGACGCCAGCCTGTGGATCGACCTCGTCCACCGCCAGATCGCGCGGCTCACGCCGCTGGCGATCGATGAGCGGCAGGAGGACGAGCACCGGATCCGCTTGGTCCTGACAAAGTCCGAGGCGCTCTTGGCCGCGGCTCTCGCCGCCCCCGCCGACCGCGACACGGCGCTGGCCGAGCGCCGCCGGCTCCTCGCGAGCGTCGTCGAGACCTACGCCAGTCGCCCCCACGCCAAAGTTCTCGTCGACGAGGTCACGGCACTCCTCGCCGCCCCTGACGGCGCCATCCTTCCCTCCCCATCCCCCGGAGCCGATCCCCGATGACCGCGTCCCCCTCCCGCCCCCACAGCCACGCGGCCTTTGCCCGGGCACGGGCCCTCATTCCCGGCGGGGTCAACTCGCCGGCCAGGGCCTTCGGCGGCGTCGGCGGCGAGCCGATCTTCTTCGAGCGCGCCGAAGGCCAGTGGCTCACCGACATCGACGGGCTGCGGTATCTCGACTACATCGGCTCCTGGGGCCCGATGATCCT
>CALQRA010000178.1 GCA_943332855.1 Candidatus Kuenenia stuttgartensis | reverse complement strand
CCCTCCGGGGCGTAGACGACCAGCGGCAGGCGGCTGTGGTAGCGCACGAGCATCCGCGGCCCGGCGGCGAAGGCCTTCACGGTCGGCGTGCCCGGAGCGGGGGCGATCCGGGTCGAGAGCGGAGCCCCGAGGCTATCGACCTCGAAGTAGGAAAAGCCCCAGCCGGGAATGTCGCGCTCGCGCAGCTCCCCCCCGAAGCGGACCGTGTTCACCCCGTCGGTGTCGATCGTCCGGCCGGCGACGATCTCGACTTTGACATCGCCCTCCGCGCTGCGTTCCTTGTGGGGGAGGAGAATCACATGCCGGGTCTTACCGGCAGGCGCCGCGGGGTAGGCCGCCTTGAGGTTCTTGATCGCCTCGGGATCGATCGCCGCGGGATCGGCCGCGGCCTCGGCGGCGGGTTCGTCGGCAGCAGGTTCATCGGCCCGGCAAAAGGGGGCGCCGGCCAACAGGCTGACGAGCGACAGGATCAGGCAGGCACGACGGACGATCGAAGTCGGGGCGAAGCGGAGCATGGGTGTTCCGAGAAGTTGTTTCGCGAGGGGAAAAAGACGGACTTGGATCGACGAATTGTTGCCAGTCCAGGGGGGCGGTTGTCAATCGTTGCCGGGATGGGGGAGGGGGCTGCGATCCCCCCGGGCCGTCGGGCTACACTTTCCTTCCATGATCCTCGAAGGCTTGATCACGACCCGCTCCCCCGACGGCCAGCCGCATCTGGCGGCGATGGGGCCGGAGGTCGATCCGGTCGAGCTCAAGGCCGGGCGGATCGAGACGCTCGTTCTCAAGCCCTTCGCCACGAGCCAGACGGCCCGAAACCTCGCCGCCACACCGGCCGGGGTGTTTCAGCTGACCGACGACGTCCTTCTTCTGGCCCGGACCGTGGCCGGGAGCGGGCCCCGTCCCGACTTCCTTCCCGCCGCGGTGATCGAGGGCTGGCGGCTGGCTGAGGCGCCGATGGCGCTCGAGTTCCGCGTCATATCGGCCGACCGCAGCGGGGACCGGCAGCGCCTCGTGGCCCGGGTCGAGCGGGTCCATCAGGGGCGGCCGTTGCTGGGGCATGTCCGCGCCCGCCACGCCGTCGTCGAGGCGGCGATCCTCGTCACCCGCCTCCACATGATTCCCGCGCCCGAGATCGCGGCCCGGTTTGCCGAGCTCCGCACGCTCGTCGAGAAGACCGGCGGCCCGGAGGAACACGCGGCCTTGGCGATCCTCGCCGAGCGGGTCGTCGCCGCGGGAAGCGCGGCATCGGCGCCGACCGCGCCCCCGCGCGCCGTCGAAGTCCGCACCCCGGCCCGATTTCATCTGGGGATGTTTTCGTTTGGTGATCCGCTCACGCGCAGCTTCGGCGGCACGGGGCTGATGCTCGACGAGCCGGGAATCGTCGTCCGGGTCTGTCCAGCCGCAGCTTTTGCCGGCCGGGGGCCGCACGGCCAGCGCGCGGCGGAGTTTGCCCGCCACTGTGCCGCAGCCTGGGGGCTCCCCCGCGACGAGGCTTTCGAGGTCGAGGTTGTCGCCGCGCCGCGGGCGCATGTCGGCCTGGGAAGCGGCACGCAACTGGCGCTGGCCGTGGCGGCGGCGATCGAGGGGCTCGCGGTGCGGCCGGCCGACCGCGAGCGGAGCTTCGCGCCGCGCGAGGCGCTGGCGCTCGCCCGTGCCGCCGGGCGCGGCCGGCGGTCGAGCGTCGGCGCTTACGGCTTCGCGGCCGGTGCGCTTCTAGTCGAGGCGGGGAGGCTCGGAGCCGACAAGGTCGCGGCGCCGCTCGAAGCGTCGCCGCTGGTGGCCCGGGCCGAGCTGCCGCCGGCGTGGCGCGGCGTCCTCATCGTCGAGCACGCCGCCGAAGGGCTCCATGGCGAAGCCGAACGACAGGCCTTCCTCGCCCTCCCTCCGGTCGATCGCGGGGTGACCGCCGAGCTTGCCCGGATCGCCCTCTTGGAGCTTGTGCCGGCGGCGCTCGAAGGGTGTTTCGGAGCCTTCGCCGCGGCCTTCGGGGCCTACGGTCGGCTCGCCGGCGTCCCCTTCGCCAGTGCATCGAGCTCGCTCCCGTTCCACCGTTCGATCGAAATGCTGATCGGTCGGCTCGCGGCGCTCGGGGTTCGGGGTGCGGCACAGAGCTCGTGGGGGCCGGCGGTGTTGGCCTGCGCTGCTTCGCAGTCAGAGGCCGAGGGAGTGGCGGCGGCGCTCGCAGCCGAGGGGCTCAGGTCCACGCACGACATCGCCGTCGTCGGATTCAATTCTTCGGGGGCGCGGCTCCGGCCGATCACTCCTCCGGCTCGTTGAACGGGCCGGCGAGGATCGCCGCGGGCTGTTCGTGGACGCCGTCGGCGTCGGTCACGTAGCGCGCCTGGCCGAGGAGGTCGTCGGGGATCCGCCACACCGTTCGGTCGATCCCCTTAGCCACCCGGTGGAGCGTGAGATAGGGGGGAATCTCGCCCGCTGTTTCCCGGATCGGCATGGTGGCAGGATCGGCGCCGGAGAGGACATCGCCCGCCAGCCGGCCGGCCACGACGCCGATCTCGTGAAAGTTGAAGCCGACGTCGAAGAACGTGCCCCGGTCGGGCTTCCCCGGATTGACGGTGAACACCGGGATCCCCGCCTTCGCCGCCGTGCCGATCACCGAGTCGATCGCCGAGATGACGGTCGTGTCGCCGGGGCAGAAGATCGCCTCGGCGCCGCGCGCGATCGTCGACTGCACCGCCTCGATCACGCCGGAGGAGTTTTCCACCGGCACCTCGAGGAGCTCGATGCCGCGCTTCCGGCAACTCACCCGGGCGAGATCCATGAAGCGGCGCGAATTACTCTCGGCGTTGTTGTGGGGCACGCCAACTTTTTTCAAGCCCGGATGGAGGCGCTGCGCGACGCCGAAGGTGAAGTCGACCGGGGCCAGGCTGCCGTAGCCGACGAGCCAGGCCGGATGGATGAGCGGGTCGGCCCGGTCGAGCCCGACGCCGGCGGAGAAGGGATCGGCAACGGCCGCGAAAACATGCCGGAGCCGGCCTCTGGTGTTGGCGCTGGCGATCTGTTGGAGTGAGGGCGTGCTCGACGTGAGCACCAGATCGAACGGGCCGCCGACGATCTCCCGGGCGATGGCGTTCCCTTGGGCCATGTCCCCCTGGGCGTTGAACCGGCGCACGGTCACCGTTTTTCCCTCCTCGAAGCCCCGTTCGGCGAGGCCGTCGAGCATCCCGGTGACCGCGTCGTCGAGGACCGTCGAGCTCGTCTGTTGAAGCACCGCCACCGCCGGGAGCGCGCGGTGGGAGCGGCTCCGGTCGGTGGCCAGGAGGAGGGCCGACGCGCCGCCGAGGAGGAGGATCGTGGGGAGGCAGCGGCGGAGGATGGCGGTGAGCATGGGCGTGGGATTCAACGTGGGCCGAAGCCCCGGGCCTGTCAAACGTAGAGGTCGCGAAGGGTGCGGGCGGCGGAGTCGTCGAGCTGATCGGCGCGCCGCAGCCGGTCGAAGCGGCCGGCGAGGTCCGCCGTCGAAAGCCGGCGCTTCGCGCCCCCTTCGACATCCAGGCTGATCTTCCCACGGTGGATGAGCAACAGCCGGTCGCCGAGACCAGCGGCCTGCTCGAGGGAGTGGGTCACCATCAGCGCCGTGAGCTTTTGGTCGCGGACGAGCTTCGCGGTGGCCTGCACGACCCGGTCGGCGGAGGCCGGATCGAGGGCGGCGGTGTGCTCGTCGAGGAGGAGGAGCTCGGGGCGGTGCCAGGTCGCCATGACGAGCGCTACAATCTGCCGCTGCCCCCCCGACATCGAGCCGATCGGCTGGTCGAGCCGCTTTTCGAGTCCGGGCTGGATGGCCGCGAGTCGTTGGGCCGCCTCGGCCCGCAGTCGGCGCGGCGTGGCCCAGCCGAGCCCCACCGGCCGGCCCCGGGAGGCGGCGACGGCGAGGTTCTCGAGGACCGACAGGCTCGCGGCCGTCCCGGCCCGCGGGTCTTGAAACACCCGCCCGACATACCGGGCGCGTTGGTTCTCGCGCCACGCCGTGAGATCGTGGCCGGCGACATGGATGCTGCCGGCATCGAGGCGGACGGTGCCGGCAACCGCCCCCAGGAGCGTGCTCTTCCCCGAGCCGTTGGTGCCGATGACGACGACGAACGTCCCCGCCGGGATCGTGAGGCTGATGTCGTCGACGGCGCGCACGAGCGGGCCACCGGGGGCAGAGAAGGCGACGGTGGCGTGGCGGACGTCAAGCATGGGAAGCAAGGAAAGCAAAGGAAAAGATCAGCGGGCTGCAGAGGCCTGTGGGCGACGCGAGAGGAGTCGGGGAGCGATCAGCGCCGCGAGGACGACCAGCGCCGTGGCGGCCTTGAGCCAGTCGGGATGGAGGCCGGCGCGCAGTGCCGAGGCGACGATGAGGCGGAAAGTGATGCTGCCGGCGACGGTGGCAACCAGCGCCCCACCGAGCCGCACCGGCCCGACGAGCGCCGCTCCGAGGAACACGCTCGCCATCCCCCACACGACCATTCCGATCCCCATCTGCACGTCGGCGAATCCCTGCACCTGGGCGACGAGCGCTCCCGACAGCGCCGTCAGCGCGTTGGCGATGGCGAGGCCGCCGACGGTCAGCAGGCCGGTGTTGCGCCCCAGGGCCCGGGCCATCGTCGCGGTGTCGCCGCCGGCGCGCATCGCCGTGCCGAGGTTCGTGCGGAAGAAGGCCCACAGGAGGATGACGGCGATCCCCACGCCGGAGAGCATCACGATCAGCCGGGCCGCCTCGCCCGCGGCGTCGCCGAACCCGGCCGCCGTCATCGCCGGGAGGAGGAGCGCTTCGGCGCGGTCGAGGAGCGTCGCGGTGCCGGCCAGAGGGACATTGCTGCGGCCGAGAACGACGAGGTTCACGCTCGACAGTGCCGTCGTCACGAGGATCCCGGCGAGGAGCGGCTCGATATGCAAGATCGCGTGGAGGAGCCCCGTGCAGGCTCCGGCCGCGGCCCCGGCGGCGGCTCCGCCGAGGGTGGCGATGGCTGGATCGTGCCCCGCGACGAGGAGCACGGTCGTCGTCACGGCGCCGAGGGTGTAGGAGCCGTCGGTGGTGATGTCGGGGAAGGAGAAGAGCCGGTAGCTGACGAAGACGCCCAGGGCCACGAGCGCCAGCGTGACACCGAACGTCCAGGTGGCCAGGAGTGTGATCATGGGCGCGGCCCCCGGACCTTGATCGGTGCGAACCAACAGGCCCCGCGCACCAGTTCCGGGCGACCGCTGCCGAGGACCGGCGCCGGATCGGCGAGGAGATGCATCACGGCCAGGGGCGACATCCCGCCGAGGGCAGCGACGATCTCCGCCGGCTCGGTGATGCCGCGGCGGAGGGGGCGGTGGGGGAAGACGGCGGCGTGGAGGTGGGCCGTCACGCTCCCGAACGGGCGGACGAAGTCCCCGAGGGCCCCGCTCAGCCCGCGGGTGGCGACGCCGACAACCAGCGCCGTTCGGCCGGCGTGGCACGGCTCCCGCGAGAACGACAGCCAGCGGGCGGCGATCTCGGCCCGGCCGGCGGCCGGGTGGTCGTCGGCCGTTGCTTCGGCGATCGGGCGGATCAGTTCGGCGCCAACCAGCCCCAGCACTTCTGCTACCACGAGCACGGCGATGGCCTCCCCGCCCGAGCGCTCGAGGAGGATGCCGAGGAGCGTGTCGAGCGCAACGGTCGCCCCGTCAGCAGCTTCGAAGCCGGTGTGGCCTCGGGGTGTCCCCTCCCAGAAAAGGCCTGACGCCATCCGGATCGAGGGAACGAGGTCGCCGCTGCCGACGAGCGAATCGGGGACGCCGAAGGGGCGCGGCGGGCGAACGAACACGCTCCCGCAGGCGGCGAGGAGCTCACCGCCGCTGGTCGCCGCTGGGCCGTCGTCGGCCAGGGCTCCGATGCCGATCCCGAAGGCGTCACCCGAGACGTTCCGCGGGGGCTCGTCGATCGTTCCCCCCCCCGACGTCCAGGCCGGGGCGCCGACGACGACCCCCTCGAGCGCCGCGGCGGCCGAGCCATCGAAGCCGACGAGGACGATCTCCCCCACCGGCTCGGTGCGCAGCGTCGTGGCGGCTGGCGTGGCGGCTGGCGGCGGCGCGGCGCGACCGGCCGCAGGGGCGGGCAGCGGGGCGGGGCGGTCGATGGCGCCCGGCTCCATGAGGAGGGGGGCGAGGCGCGAGAGCGTCAGCACTCGATGGATCGGTTCGCTCGACCGCGACACGAGGCAACTGCCACCGGCCCCCTTGGCGGCGCGGTGGACGTTGAAGAGGGAGCGGATCCCGGCCGACGACAGGAAGCCGACCGCCCCCAGGTCGAGGCGGATCGTGTGCCGGCCGAGGCGCAGTTGCTCCTCGACGGCCGCCTCGAGCTCGGAGGCGGTCTCGGAGTCGATCCGTCCGCGGGCCACGAGCTCGACCCGATCGCCGGCGTTGCCGGTGATGATCGCGTCGATGGAGAGATCCATGGTCGTGCCGCCGTTCCTGAACCGCTCAACCGATCGGAAGTCCGTAGCCGATGAGCACGCTGCGGAGCTTGTCGGCCTGCGACGGCTCGAGAGGCACCAGCGGCAGCCGGACCTCGCCTGTATCGCGCCCGAGCATCGCCAGCGCCGCCTTGATCGGGATCGGATTGCTCGCGAGGCCGAGGAGGTCGCGGCAGAGGCCGAAGAGGCGGTGGTGCCAGCGGCGGGCGCCGGCCAGATCCCCCGCCTCGAAGGCGTCGAGGAGGGCCTTCATGTCGGCAGGCACGAGGTTGCCGACGACACTGATCACGCCGCGACCGCCGATGGCCAGGAGCGGGAGCGTCATGCTGTCGTCGCCGGAGAGGACCGTCAGATCGGTAGCGCCGATGATCTGCGACGCCTGATCGATGACGCCGGTCGCTTCCTTCACCATCGCGATGCCGGGGAGCTCGGCGAGCCGGATGATCGTCTCCGGCTCGATGTTGCGCCCGGTGCGGCCGGGGATGTTGTAGACGCAGATCGGGATGTCGACCGCCTCCGCGAGTGCTTTGAAGTGTTCGTAGATCCCCTGCTGGGTGGGCCGGTTGTAATAGGGACCGACGACGAGGGCCGCATCAGCGCCCTCCTTCGCGGCGTGCTTCGTGAGCCGAACAGCCTCGGCGGTGGCGTTGCTCCCAGTCCCCGGCATGACGAGGATCCGTCCGGCGGAGGCCTGAATGCTCTCAGCGATCACCCGTTCGTGTTCGTCGTGGGAGAGCGTCGGCGATTCCCCCGTCGTGCCGACCGGACAGATGCAGGTCACGCAGGCCGCTGCCTGGGCATCGATCTGCTGACGGAGACGAGCCGAGTCGATTTTCCCGTCGCGGAACGGGGTGACGATGGCCACCGACAGACCGGCAAACCTCTCGGCACGGGTGGGCTTCACGGCGGGGCTCGGCATCGAAGGGGCCTCGGGGTGGACGGGGGCGAATCGGGTCGACCGCTCGACGGTGGGGCGCGGGGGTGTGCGCCGCAGGAGAATCTGGCGAGGATACGGGTTTCTGGTCTGCGCGGCAAAGGGGCCGTGGCGGGTAGCGGATAAGGGAGTGGCCATGGAAGGGACCGACGGGCTGCGGGCGGAGGCGGTGGCGGCCGCGGCACGCCTCCTCGCCGCCGGTGGCCGGCGGGCGCGGCTGGGGATCGTCCTCGGGACCGGCCTGGGGGGGCTCGTCGAGCGGTTCGACGACGTCGTCTGTCTTCCCGTGGACGTCACCGGCTGGCTCGCCGCCTCGACCGCCACCGGCCATGCCGGCCGGATCGCCTGCGGGCGTGTCGGCGGTTGCCCGGTCATCGCCTTGCAGGGGCGCGTCCATGCCTACGAGGGCTTTGACGATGCCACGATCACGCGTGGCATCGAAGTCCTCGTCGCCCTCGGTGTCCGCACACTCCTGGTGACCAATGCCTCCGGCGGGCTGCGGCCGGGGATGACGGGGGGGGATCTCCTCGTTCTCGACGACCATCTCGACCTCGGTGCTCGGTCGGGGACGGCGCCGGGTCCGGCCGGAGCCCGGGTCGGGCGGGCCGGGGGGGAGATCTATCGAGCCGAGCTCGTGGAGATCGCACTGGCCGCGGCGCGGCACACGGGGGCCCGGGCCCGGGCCGGGGTTTACGCCCGCCTCCTCGGGCCGAGCTACGAAACCCGCGCCGAATACCGGATGCTCCTCCGCCTCGGGGCCGATGCGGTGGGAATGTCGACGACGCCTGAGGTCCTCGCCGCGCGCCGGTTGGGCGTTGACGTTGTCGCGGTCTCGGTGATCACGAATGTCGCCAACCCCGACGCGCCGGAAGAGACCGATGCCGAGGATGTCTGTCGGCTCGCGGCCGGCGCGGCCGATTCTCTGTGGGGGGTGATCCAGAGCTTGGCCACCGATGTGGCCGATGGGGGGCCGGGGGGAGCGAAGACGACAACGGAGGATCGATGACAGCCCAACACGCGCAGCTCCTGCTGACCAACGACGACGGAATCGACGCGCCAGGCCTGGCCGCGCTCGAGCGTGCCGTGGTGGCGTGGGGCCAGGAGGTGATCGTCGTCGCGCCTGATGTCTGTCATTCCGGCGGCGGGCACCGGGTGACGACGCACCGGCCGCTGGTCGTGCAGACGGTGGGGCCGGGGCGCTTTTGCATCGACGGCACCCCGGCCGATTGCACGCGTCTGGCGCTTTCCACGCTCTGCCGCGATCCGACGTGGGTCCTCTCCGGGATCAACGCCGGCGGCAATCTCGGCGTCGATGTCCATCTCTCGGGGACCGTCGCCGCCGCCCGTGAGGCGGCGCTCCATGGCCGCCGGAGCTTGGCGGTGTCGCAGTATCGCGGCCGCAGCGCCAGTATCGACTGGGAGCTGGCCAGCCGGTGGGTGGCGCGGGTCCTGGCGCGGATCGACCGCGTCGCGCTCGAGCCGGGGGAGTTCTGGAATGTCAATCTCCCCGACCCCGCCACGGTCCCCGAGGGGCATGCCGGTGGCGATCCGCCGATCATCGAATGCGCCGTCGATCCCTCTCCGTTCGCGCTGGTCTTCCGCGAGACACCGGCCGGCTGGCTGTGGGGCGCCGACTACCACGAGCGCCCCCGGCGCCCCGGCCACGACATCGCGATCTGCTTCGGCGGCAGCATCGCGCTGTCGCGCTGCCGGGTCGTGTGAAAGCGTTCGGCGGGTTGCGAGTCATTGCCGGCCATCCAAAGGCCCAAGGGTCGCCTGTTTGGCCGAATACGACACCTTCATGGCCTCTCTTATGCATTCGGGCGTCGCGAATCTGCGCCCAGCAAGCCAATTGGCGTGAAGACAGCCAGAGCCTGGGCGATCAACGATCTATTCTGCTGGTTCTGGCGGCATGTCTATTCGAAAATCGCCCATCGCTTCTTCAAGGAGTGGTGTGCCTGGGCCGTTAGATGCCGACTGCGGTCGGTGGTCAGAGTGGCGAGGTGCTCAAGCGTCATCTCCTCGAGCTATTGTCAAATGTTGTGTTCGTGAGGCGTGAATCAGGCGGCGTTCTGCAGGACTCCGTCGGTGAAGATTCTTCCTTGGATGACGAGCGTGAGTTGATGGCTTGCGTTGAGGCGTCGCCAGCGACGTGCCGCTGACTCGGCGAGCT
>CALQRA010000177.1 GCA_943332855.1 Candidatus Kuenenia stuttgartensis | reverse complement strand
GGCTTCCGCCGCGAGGCTTTCTTCCCCTGCTACGGCCTCGCCGAGAGCACGCTCATGGTGACCGGCGGGATGAAGTTTGAGCCGCCGGCGATCCGCACGTTCGACGCGACGTCGATCGAGACCGGCTCGGCGGTGGTCCGCTCCGGCTTCGCCCCGGGCACCCGCCGGCTCGTCGGCAGTGGGCGCGAGCTCGACGGTCAGGATGTTCGGATCGTCGACCCACACACGAACGAAGCCCTGCCGCCGGGAATGATCGGCGAGATTTGGGTGAGCGGGCCGAGCGTGGCCCAAGGGTACTGGAACCGCAGCGACGAGACGCAGGCGACGTTCGGCGCCATGCTCGCCCGGCCAGATGCCGGTTCGGAGCGGCAGTCGCTCAAGACCTGGCAGCCCAACCCCGGCCCCTACCTCCGCACCGGTGACCTCGGGTTCTTCGACAACGGCGAGCTGTTCGTCACTGGCCGGCTCAAGGATCTGATCATCATCCGCGGCCGCAACCATTATCCGCAGGACATCGAGCAGACCGTCGAGACGGCCAGCGCGCTGATCCGCGCCGGGTCGGTGGCGGCCTTCTCTGTCGACGTCGAGGGGCGCGAGCGCGTCGTCGTCGTCGCCGAACTGGAGCGGGGCAAACGCGACAGCGAGGAGATGACGGAGGCGTTCGACAAGATCCGCCGCCAACTCGCCATCGAGCACGAGATCGCCCTCGAGGGAATCGTCCTCGTCCGCCCCAACAGCGTCCCGAAGACGTCGAGCGGCAAGATCCAGCGTCATGCCTGCAAGCGGCAGTTCCTCGACGGGACGCTCGAAGTTGTGGAGCAGCAGATCGGCTGGCTCCAGCCCGGCATCGCCGGCTCGACGGTCACCGAGGCGCCCCGGCCTGTGGCCCCTGCCGGGCGGCCCGGCGCGGAGGCTCCGCGCCTCGCCCGGCACCGACCGGTGGGGGAGTCGGCCCGCTCGGGCCGACCGCAGCGCGATCTCCCCGAGTCGGTCGTCGAGGCGGTGTTTGGTCAGGTCCGGAGCATCGCCAAGGAGCGGGCCGGCAACCTCGCCCTCGACAGCAACATCGTCGAGCTCGGGCTCGACTCGCTCGAGCGGATGGAGATCGTCACCGGTCTGGAGGAGACCTACGGGGGGCGCTTCCCCGAGCAGGTGCTCCCGCAGATCGAGACCTGCCGCGAAGTGGTGGAGGCGATCCTCGACCACATGCCCGCGGCGAATCTCCCCGCCGCCGGCAGGCTCACTGCAGCTGCGTCGGCCGGGACCGGCCCGCAGCACCCGGCCGTCACCGCGTTGACCCACGAGATCCCCCGCGAGGCCTGGGACATCGCCGAGTTCCCCGAGGTACGGGCCCTCGAGCAGAACTTTAAGCTCGTTCGGGATGCCGGCCTCGAGGATCCTTATTTCGGCGTCCACGAGGGGCTGACGAACGATCGGACACAGATCGCCGGCCGGGAAATGATCAGCTGGGCGACCTACAACTACCTCGGCATGTCAGGGGAGCCTGAGGTGACGGCGGCCGCGAAGGCGGCGCTGGATCGCTACGGCTCGAGCGTGTCGGCGAGCCGGCTGGTGTCGGGTGAAAAGGTCATCCACAAGGAGCTCGAGCAGGCGATCTCCCGGTTCATCGGAACCGACGACGCGATCACCTTCGTCGGCGGCCATGCCACCAACGAGACCGTCATCGGCCATGTCGTCGGCCCTGGGGATCTCGTCCTCCACGATGCGCTCGCCCACAACAGCCTCCTCCAGGGGGCCGTCCTCTCTGGCGCCCGTCGCCGCCCCTTTCCCCACAACGACGTCGACGCCGCCGAGCAACTCCTCCGGCAGGTGCGCGGCCAGTACCGCCGCGTGCTGGTGGTCATCGAGGGGGTCTACAGCATGGACGGCGACTTCTCCGACCTCCCTCGGTTCGTGACGATGGCGAAGAAGCACAAGGCCCTCCTCATGGTCGACGAGGCCCACTCGATCGGCGTCATGGGGGCGCGGGGGCGGGGAATGAGCGAGCAGTTCGGAGTCGACCCCGCCGACGTCGATCTGTGGATGGGAACGCTTTCCAAGGCGCTCGGCAGCTGCGGCGGCTACATCGCCGGCTCGCGGGCCCTCGTCCGCTGGCTCAAGTACACCGTGCCGGGCTTCGTCTACTCCGTCGGGCTCCCGCCGGCGGCGGCCGGGGCAGCCCTCGGGGCGCTGCGGCTCCTCGAGCGTCAGCCTGACCGGGTGACGAAGCTCCTCGCCAATTCCCGGCTCTTCCTCCAGCTTGCCAAGGATTCCGGCTTCGACACCGGGTCGGCCGGTGGGACGGCGATCATCCCGGTGATCCTCGGCAACTCAATCAACAGTCTCAAGCTGTCGCGGGCCCTGTTTGCCCGCGGGATCAGCGTCCAGCCGATCCTCTATCCGGCCGTCGAGGAACGGGCCGCCCGGCTCCGCTTCTTCATCACTTCGCGGCACACCCCAGACCAGATCCGGCGGACGATCACGGTGATGCGGGAGGAGCTGTCGAAGATCGATCCATCGTTCTCCCGGCAGGTAATCCCGCGGGGAGCGGCGGCTTCTGGGTGGTGAGCCGTTCGAGCACGGAGGAGGCCCAGCCGGCTCCGCAGCTCGGCCTCTCCCTGCTATAACGTCCGTCATGCAGGGCTTCCCGGAAACCGTCAGCCACCGCCTCGTCCTCCCGGCCGACGCCAATCACCACGGCACGCTCTACGCCGGGAGCCTGCTCCGTATCGCCCTCGAGGCCGCGTATGCCGCCGGCTCCCGGGGGGTGGGGCCGACGGCCAATCTCATGCTCCGCCGCGTCGTGTCGCTGGAGTGCCGGCGGAGCGTCCCGGTCGGGACGCTCGTGGAGCTCCGCGGGGCGGTGCTTCAGGTCCGGCAGTGTTACCTCGTCGTCGGCGTCGTCGGCATGCCGATGGAGGGGCAGGAGATTCCCTGGATGGACGGCTTGATGGGGTTCGTCCAAGTCGATGCCGCCGGCCTGCCGGTCGAGTTGCCCGCCGGCATTGTTTCCGCGGCCCGCGAACGGCTCTGGCAACCGCTCGCCGACCGTCTCGAGACGCTGTCGCGATCACGCGGGGCGACGGCCGGCTGGATCGGCGTCGACTTCGAGCGGCGCTGATCGTCCTCCGGCGGGGCGGGGCTTCCGCGGGGCCATGCCCATCGGGCCCGAGGTCGGGGCGGCGCCGCTCTCCCAAAAAACGGGATCGCCGTTGGCATCGCTCCCCAGCGAATGCCAACGGCGACTTCCCCCGTGATCTCGATGCGGTGAGGGCGGTTGGCCCTTGCCGCCGGCCCGATCAGTACTTCACCTCGACACCGAAGTCGACGCCGTTGACGAAGACGTATTCCTGGCCGCCGACCACCGGTCCGATCCGGTTGTAGGTCGGGCTGACCTGCGTGCCGTCGGCCCCGGTCGGCGTCGAGGTCTTGACGACCCACGGGTTCTGGAGGCTCGCCGGCTGGCTAGCATCCTGCGGCTCGGCGTACTGCACCGGCCGGCGGGAACTGACGTAACCGGTGTTGGTCGAGGCCCGAGCGATGCTCCCCAGCCACATGCCGGTGTAGCCGGCCCGGAGGTTGATCGCCTGGCTGACCTTGTACTGCGTCCCGAACCGCCATTCCCCGATCGGCGAGAAGACGAACTGGTGGCTGGCGGCATTCGTGGCATTGCTCTGGCCGATCCCGAAGACCTGCAGGAACAGTGGCGGGCCCGCGATGGTCTGGACGCCACCGTCGACGCCGCCGGAGGTGCCGCCGGAGGTGTAGGTGGTCGACGGGGTGAACGTCGCCCGGAGGTAGTCGGCCCCGATCCCCTCGGGGAAGTTCGAGCCCTGGTAGAGGTTGTTCTGCCAGTTGAAGCCCGCGGTGAACTTGAACTGACTGGTGAAGTTCCACCGGCCCCAATCCTGCTCGAACAGCATCCCGAACTCCGGGCCCACCATGTTGTTGTAGGTGTTCGTGTTCCACATCCCGGTCTGGAGCGGGGTGCCTCGGCCTTGTCCGGTGAGGGTGTCGACGCCGGTGATCCCGAGGACGTCGCCGGCCGGGCCCGAGTCATAGATGATGCTCTGGTTGCCGTTGGCACCACCGAACTGGCCGCCACCGTTGAGGCCGCCGCCACCCTGGGTGTTGCCGCCGCCCCCCTGGGTGTTGCCGCCGCCCCCCTGGGGACCACCCTGGGTGTTGCCGCCACCGCCCTGGTTGTTGCCGCCGCCACCGCTAGCGGCGTTGTTGAAGGCGTACTGGTTGCTCTCGTAACCGATCTTGTAGCGGTCGGCCACCTGAACATACCGCGGGCCGAAAGTGAAGGTCGCGGTCGAGCCGCTCCCCCGCCGGCCAAGTTCGCGGCGGATCATCATCGCCGCGCCGCCGCTTTGGATCTCAGTGGAGTTGTTCTGGGTCAGCTTCTGGGAGATGAGGTGGTCGGGGGGTGGGCTCGTCGAAGTGATCGTCGTCGTCACGATCGCCTGACCGATGCCGCCGGTCGTGCCGGTCCCCGAAGCGGTCGTCTGCGTGAACGTCTGCGTTGGTGAGGAGGCCGCGAACTCGTTGTTGGTCTGGAAGTTTTGCGACTGGTTCCCCAGATCGGCGTAGGTGAGGAGAACGCCACGGTTGTCGTAGATCCAGCCGCCCTCGAAGCGATTGCCCCAGGCGATCTTCGTCCGCATCCAGCTCGTGTTGAGGTCGAGTTGCATCGGATCACCACCAAAGAGGTAGATGCCGCCGATGATGGAGCCCCCCTGCCCCGCCCCCGAACCACCGCCTGCCTGCGCTCCGGCCTGGATGTTGGCGTTGTTGAGCTGGACGAGTGTCTGCGGCGAGATCGGCTGAGAGGGAATCAAATACCCGCCCGTCTGCGTTCTGCCAACCTCGGCCACCCGCGGCACGGTCACGCCGTAGGCAAGGCGGTCGTAGTTAAAGAAGAGCCCCTCGCTCGGCTCCGGGAACATCTCGTATTCCTGGAGATCGGGCGGGGCGAAGAGCTGGAAGTCGTAGAAGTCCTGGTCCGGCAGGAGCGGCATCCAGTCTCCGCCACGGGCCTGGGGGATCGGGGCCAGCGGCGCCGCCAGGGCGAGGATGGTCGCCAGCTTGGAGACGAGTCCGGAAACACGCTTGACACGGGGGTGTGTAGCCATCGCTATGTGTCCTGGGGAGCAGGAGCCGTTGTTCCGCAATTGCGGATTGCTCATTTGGTATCGGTCGTGCCGGGGATCCGAGTTGACGAAACCTGGCAGACCCTGACGGATCGGGGGGACGAAGCGATCGCGGAGGAAGAAAGGCTGGCAGCCGAGGCAACCTCGGGTATTCTCAAGGCACCGCCTCACGCGGCCCCGGACTGCGGCCGTTTTCCGCGGATTCCCGACGTTTCCAGGGAGAAGAGCGATGCGGACCTGCCACGAGGTCTCTCACCACGGGGGCCGTTTTGTGTGGGCCAAGAATTTTTGGCCCGGCCCCGCCGGCCGCTGCGGCTGGCTCGTCGTCGCGGTGGTTTGGGGAGGGTGGGGCATCCTCTCGGCTGCCGCGGAGCCGGCGCGGGGAAATGCCGTGGCCGAACGGAACGACCCGAAGGCCGATGCGGTCGAGTTCCTCCGTCTCTCCCGCGACGCCAAGGGGAGGCCCGTGTCGCTCGACACGTCGATCGTTCACTACCGGGAGACTGAAGTCTCGGCCCGGGCGGCGGGGCGGCGGACTCCTGTCGAGGTCGATCTCGTCGGCGCCGTCCATCTCGGCGGAAAGGGGTATTACGACACCCTCGACCGCCTCTTCGAGGATTACGACGCGGTCCTCTACGAGCTTGTCGCCCCCGACCACGCCCGTGTGCCGCAGCCGGGGCGGAAGCCTTCAGGCGCGATTGGCAATGCCCAGCAGGGCCTGACAAAGATGCTCGGCCTCACGTTCCAGCTCGACGAGATCGACTATTCCGCAGCGAACTTCATCCATGCCGACATGTCGCCCAAGGAATTCGACGCCGCGATGCAGAAGCGGGGCGAATCGTGGTGGACGATGTTCACGCGTCTGATGCGCGAGGGGGCCGAACGGGCCGAGCGCGGGAAGCCGACCGGCCCCGAGGTGGGGATCGGCGATCTCTGGGGGATGTTCTTCGGGAAGGACCGCGAGGTCCGTCTGCGCCGGATCATGGCGGAGCAATTCACCGACATGGAGGTGCTGACGGCGGCCTTCGGCGGGGAGGAGGGGTCAACCCTGATCACCGATCGCAACGGTGCCGCCCTTGAGGTGCTCTCGGAACAGATCGCCGCGGGGAAGGAGCGGATCGCCATCTTCTACGGCGCCGCGCACATGGAGGACTTCGATCGGCGGCTCCGGGAGGATCTCTCTCTGGAGCCCGGCGAGGTGGAATGGGTCGAGGCTTGGGATCTGCGGATGCCGGGGGAGAAGTGAGAGCTCCAGCGCCGGCGACCGGGCCGCTGTGATCGGTGGCGGTGCCGCCCGACAGGTCAACGCCGGACGGGGCTGGCGACGCGGACGATCTCGCGCGGGACCGACCGGCGCATCGGCCCGGCCCATCCATCCGTCACCCGGCGGAGATGCCGCAGGACGGAGTCGTAGCCGACCGCCTCGACCGCCTCGCCGACGATCTCGAACTCGACGTCCCCCCGATATCCGGCCGCATGGAGGTCGGCCACAAGCCCATCGAGGGGGAGTTGGCCCTGTCCGGGGGGAAGGCGCTCGCGATCGGACGAGGGGGGGCCGATCCGGTCAGCGAGCTTCACGAGGGCGAGGTGTTTGACGACGTCGGGGAGGAGGTCGCGGAGCGTCGCCTCATGGCCGAACTGCCAGAGGTCGAGCGAGAGCCGGACCGCGGGGTGATCGAAGCGGTCGACCCACTCCAGGACCTGGGCGAGTCGCGGCATGAATCCGCAGCCGACCGCGGCAGCGGGATGGTGCGGCTCGAGGGCGAGGGTCACGCCACGGCCGGCAGCCAGGGGAGCGAGGAGATCGAGCGATTCGCGGAGCAGACGACGGGCGTGCCCCAGGGTGTGGCCGCCGCGGCATCCGGTGTGGACGACGAGCACTTCGGCCCCGATCCGCTCCGCCGTCTCGATCGCTTCGACGGCGTCATCGACGCTCTCACGGAACGTGCGACCGTCGCTTCCGGTGAACCCGCCGGCCCACTGCAGGCTCGAGACCCGGATCCCCGAGCGGTCGAGGAGTTTCCGCGTCTGGTCGACGCCGACATCCGAGACCTTCGTCCGCCACAGGGCCACGGCATCGAAGCCGTGGTACGCGAGATGGTCGAGTTCGACCGGGAGTTCCCAGCGGTAGGTCGTCAGTTGGCTGATCGACATCTGCAGGCGCGAGACGCGGGACATGGGCTCGGACATAGGTCGGATCGATCTCCTGCCAACCGGTGAACAAATGGCACGCCGCGATGACGGATCAAAGACGGAGGGAGAAGTATGGAACGCCTCCTCGCAGGCAGGCAAGAGAAGTCGGTGGAGAACGCTCCATCCGCCCGGATGCTTTCCGGTCGCTGGTCTTGGCCGGGCGGAACGGGCGCTCGATCCGGGGTTGACAGTCCGCGCGGATCCCTCCCCGGCATGGCGGGACAACCGTTCATCGGGCGCCCTTCAACGCGCCGGAAGGAGATCGAGACAGACCACCCGTCCGTTGCCGCGGACGAACAGCAGGCCGCGCGCGATGACCGGTGCCGCCCAGCATGGCGCGACGAGGAGCTCGCGACCGCTGGCGGCGTCGACGGGACGGACGCGCGACAGCTCCTCGTACTTCTCAGCCGTGGCCCGGGCGAGGACAAGGTCGCCGTATTCACCGAGGACGAGGAGGTGGCCATCGACGAGGGTGGTGCTCGCGCGCCCCAGCCCCCCCTCGCTCCAACCGACCACGCCGGTGTTCCAGTTGACGCACACGAGTTGGGCGTCGCCGGCGTTGCGTCCGCTCGATCCGTAGGCATATCCGTCCTGGAGAACGGGGGTGTTCCAGTGGGTCTTGAGCGCCTGACGGGGTCGCGCTCCGGGGCGGTCGCGACGGAGCTCGCGGAACGACTCCTGCTCCAGAGCGAGGAGGACGCTGCCGGGGCCGTAGCATTCGGAGAGGAGGATCTGGTCGCCCGACACGACCGGGCTCGCGGCGACGACGCTGAACAGTTCGTCCGACCGCCACCGGAAGCGATCGAGGAGCTTGCCGGTCGCCGGCTCGACGGCCACGAGATCGTCGCGCATCCAGGCGAGGATCAGCGGGCGACCGCCGATCGTGGCGAGCACCGGCGCGCTGTAACTGGCGAGTTGGTTCGTGGCGCGCCACACCTCCGCACCGCTGTCGAGATCGAAGGCCACGAGGCCGCTGTCGAGCCCCTTCACCAGATCGAGGCGTTCGGGAGCCGCCGGGCTCGCCCCCTCCCGGCTTCCCCCCACCTGCACGATGACGAGCGTCCGCTCCTCCGCGCCGACAACGTGTGGGCCGACGACGAGCGGGGCGGTGCCGACTCCAAAGAAATTCTGGATCACATGGTAGGTGGCGGACGTGTCGACCTCCCAGAGAAGGCTGCCATCGACGATGGCGCGGCACTCGAGTTTTCCGTCTGGGCCGAAGGTGAGGAGACGGTCGCCCGACACCACCGGCTGGGCGCGAGGGCCGCCGTCGTAGCCGAAGGAATCGCTGTAGACGACGTCACGCCCTGCCTCCCACAGGGGGCGCCCCGTCTCGGCCTCGACCGCTCGCAGTCGGAGCCGGTTTTCGACGCGATCGAACAGGAACGCCCGCCCTCCGGCGACGGCCGGAGCGCAATACCCTTCCCCCATCGCCGCATGCCACACGACTCGCGGGCCGGGGGGCCCCCACGGGGACGCGATGCCGACGAGGCTGCTCGCCCCGGTGCCCGCGGGCCCGAGGAACGTCCCCCAATCCTCCCCGGCCCGGGTCGACAGATCGGTGGCCGGAGGGGGATCGGCCGCCGGGAGCGGGGACGGTGCCGTGACGAGGGTGACGGCGAGGAGGAGGCGGAGGGCCGTGGGGTGGACCATGGGCGTGTCGGCGGCGGTGGGGGATGAACCTCGGCGACGCGCCGGCCTGGTACTTTCCGGTCCGGGAAGAATCGCGTACACCAATTGATTCCAGGAACAAGGCTACCGCAGATGGCACGCGACAAGGAAATCAGGGTCGGCGATGGGGCGGTGGTCATCCCTGCGCATGAACTGTCCTGGCACTTCGTGCGCAGTAGCGGGCCCGGCGGCCAGAACGTCAACCGGACCAGCAGCAAGGCGGTCCTCCGCTACGACGTGCGCAACTCCCCTGCGCTGCCCGATCCGGTCCGTCGGCGGTTGATGGTGCTGGTCGCCTCGCGACTGACCCACGAGGGGCATCTCGTGATCACCGGCCAGCGCTTCCGCGACCAGCCGCAGAACATCGCCGACTGCCTCGCGAAACTGTCCGCCCTCGTCGAGCGGGCGCTGCGACCTCCCGTCGTCCGGCGGCGCACGAAGGTGCCGAAGTCGGCCGTGGCCCGGAGACTGGAGGGTAAACGTCACCGCGGCGCGACGAAGTCGCTCCGCCGTCGACCGGCCGAGTGAGCGGTCCTCCCGGCGGTGCCGG
>CALQRA010000176.1 GCA_943332855.1 Candidatus Kuenenia stuttgartensis | reverse complement strand
ATGGATACCGGTGCCGCCCATGCAAACTGGTACCCAGGCGTCCGAAATCCGAGGATCACGAGAGGAGCGTCATCATGCCGTCGTTGGAATCGTATGTGGCCCGATTTGGCCGAGTCGGATCAGACCTCCTCGCGAGATCCGGAAGTCATCGAATCTTGCGTATCGCGCTCGTGGCTGCGCTGATCGCCTATCAGCCGGGCACGACGTATCTCCAAGCAGCCGGTAACTGCGAAGTGATCCGCGAAGTAAAAACAAACAATAACCAGTCATGTCAATGCTCGGATGGCAAGTGCCCGCCGATGATGGTAGGTCATGATTACCTCAAATGTGCTGACGCCGCCACCGGCCAGCAGGGACAGGATGGTGGCTGCGTGTCCGAAGCAGGAACAATCGCACATTATGTGAACTGCGAATCAAATGCGAACTATATGGCCATGATGATATGGGCTGGTTCGTTCGTTGGATGCATGATCGTCTGCGGTTCCATTCCCGCTTCCGGGCCGGCCGTTCCGTTCGCGATCGTGAGGTGCCTAGCGTGTATCGCTTCATTCAGCGGTGCACCAGCTGTCGTACCATGCAACTTTGTCTACTGCACCAGCGGCGGCAAGGGAAAAGACATCCCTGGAAATATTGCAACAGGAATCTCAGGAAAACCATGCATCGGCGGACAAGCCGCGCCCGCTATATAACAACCTATGACCCTGCTTCGCTGCAATGACGCTCGTCTGCCCTTTTCATCACGGGAGCCACGGTTGAACGCCATGAATCGCTCGTCCGGCGTGACCCTCTTGCTGACCTTCACGCTGATCACCGTCGCCCTGCCCGCTTTAGCGGGAGACCCGCGTACCGAGCGGCTCATCGAGGTGGCTCAGCGACCGGCGCCGACGGCGATGGATGCCGAATTGGTCGTTCGCTATCCAAAGGCGAAGCAGTCCCGCGAGGAGATGGTGAGGGATGCCGAAAGCGCCTTCGAGTTCATGATGAAAATGGAGGTCCGCGATCCCAAGGAGAGGGAACGTGAGGAATACATCAAAATGGCCGTGGGTTACTGGGAAGCCACGGCCGACACGGACATCATCACCCATAAGCGGGTTCGCTACCGGGGCATCTTGTATCGCGAGGACCGATCAGCCACCACCAACGGAATAGCGCCCCTCCCGGAAACGCTCTACGAGGAGACCGTGGTCAACGTTGGTAATCCCGCTCAGGGAGACTTCACCAGCTTCACCTACACGAACGGCATCGGAGCTTACCGGACGAAGTCGGCGAGTATTCAAGATGAAAGAGGGGGCCAGTACACGATGGCACCCGTCTGGAATCTGCTCGGGCTGCATGACGCAGTTTCGTTCATCATCGAGTCGGCAACGAGCGACGGCGACAAGACAAAGGGCCTGGTGCCTTCCGCAGAGAAGACCAAGGCGCTTTTGGAGGGGAAGAACAAGAACATCTCGCTTCAATGGGAGGCATCAGTTGTTCCGGGCACCGAGGTCGCGGCCGATAAGTGCTCCGTCTTTGCCAAGCTCAGCTCCACGTTCAACATCAAGCAGCCGAAGCCAGTCGCGGTAGTCTGGTTCGATCCGGCCGATTACCGCCGCGACTTGAGGGTGGAACTCCGTAATCCCTACACGGGCGAGCTGGCCACGGTGACCGAGAAAGCCGATTTCGATGGGGATGGGCTGCCACGCCGCTACGTCAAAACCGAGTATCCCGGCAACGGCGTCGAAAAAAGTGAAACGATGGAGGTGATCTCCGCCCGAGCCGTTCCCTTCGAAGAGATGGACAAATCACTCTTCGAGTTCAATCCACCCGACGACTACGAACGGACCGACTTCCGCGAGCCGGGGCCGGCCCGCTGGGTCGATTCCAAGGGCAACGTGCTCAACCAATGGCAGCTCGATGCCATCAAGGCCAGAAGCGACGCGGAATTAAAGCGGGGCGCCTGGTCGTGGCGCAGTTGGCTCCTCATGGCAAATCTCGGGCTCCTCGGTGCGCTCGTGGCCGCGATGGCGATACGAAGACGGAAGGCGACATGATGTCGCCTCGAAAATCCCTTGCCGGAACGGGTATCGACGGCACCCCGCAGCCGCTTTCATCCCTGCTTTTCCGTCGGCTCGCCCATTGGCCGGAGGGGCTGCTTTTCAGCCTCCTCTGCCTCGGCTCTGCGACACTGGTCGCGGCCGCGGCGGGTGATCTTGTGTCGCACTTTCTGGAGACGCCAGTCAAGGCCGTGAAGGCAGGCGAGAAGGTGTCTTTTCGCAGATCCTTTCGCTCCCCGTGGACGGAGCAGGTGATCGTCAAGCATGTCACCGCCGGATGCTCCTGCTCGCAAGCCTCCGTCACTCCGATGACGATATCTCCTGGCGACCGAGCCGAGGTCAGTGTGACGTTTGACAGCGTGGGCAAGCGCCCCGGGCGTTTCGAAATCGTTGTCGCCGTCGTTGACGACAAAGGCGCGTATCGGGATCTCCCGATTCAATTCCGCGTCGATGTCCTCCCCGCTGATTGATCGCCTTGGCTGATGCATCAGGCCGTACCCCCTTTGCCGCTACGATTACGGCACGCGGTCCGCCGGCGATCGGGGGCCCCTGCCTGCTGCCGTTTGACAGCGCCGTCGGTCGCTGCCGACACTCTTCGGTGGCTACGGGGGCCTCGGATTCCCCGGCCGGTGCCCGATGCCCCCGCCCCCTGCGGCCCGGAATCCTCCTGTGAGTGTGTCGGCAGAGCCTTCGCCCCCCTCCCCACCCGCTGCCGACGCACCGCGCTTGCGGCGCGTGGCCGTCGTGGTGCTCCTGGCGATCCATGGGCTGCTCCTCGCCTGGGGAGCCGCAACGAAGAGCCCCACGCTCAATGAGCCGGGCCACCTCGTCGCCGGGATCAGCTACTGGACGTTCAACCGCTTCGACGTCTACTCCGTCAATCCGCCACTGGTGCGCCTCGTCGCGGCGCTCCCCGTCATGGCTGCCGGCTGCGAAACCAACTGGAAGAGCTTTACGAGCGGCCCGGGTGCCCGCCCCGAGATGGCGATGGGGCAGGACTTCTGCCATGCCAATGGCCGGAGGACGTTTTTCCTCGTCACGCTCGCGCGGCTCGCCTGCATCCCCTTCGCGCTTCTCGGCGGATGGTATGTCTACCGCTGGAGCCGCGAGCTCTACGGCGACACCGGGGCGCTGCTCTCCCTTGCCGTGTGGTGCTTCTCCCCGCTCATGCTCGCCCATGGCCAGCTGATCACGTCCGATGCCGCGGCCACCGCCCTCGGGCTGGCGGCCTGCCATGGCTTCTGGCGTTGGCTTAAAATCCCGACCTGGCAGGGGGCAGCCGTCAGCGGCGCACTCCTCGGCCTCGCCGAGCTTGCCAAGACGACGCTCCTGGTTTTCCTCCCACTCTGGCCCCTCCTCTGGATCGCCTTCCGCCTCCCCGAGTGGCGCTTGATGACGGCCCGGCAGTGGGGGCGCGAGGCGGGGATGCTCGTCCTCCGCATTGCCATCGCGTTTTATGTGATCAACTTCGGCTATGCCTTCGAGGATCCCCTCCCCAGGCTCGGCAGCTTCACGTTCGTGAGCCGGTCGCTCTCCGGCCTCGAGGGGGACGCTGCACAGCGGGGGGGCAACCGTTTTGCCGACACCCTCCTCGCCGATCTCCCCCTCCCGCTGCCGCGGAACTACGTCGTCGGCATCGATCTCCAGCGCCGCGACTTCGAGACCTACCACCACGAGTTTTTCCTCTCTGGCCGCTGGAGCAAGACCGGCTGGTGGACCTACTACCTCGCCTTCCTGGCGATGAAGGTGCCGCTGGGCACCTGGCTCCTCCTGGTCTTGGCGGCGACGGCGCGGGGCTGGCAGCGCCCCACCGCCCGGCTCCGCGACGAGATGGTGCTCCTCGTCCCCCCGCTGGCGATCCTCGCGTTTGTCAGTGCCCAGACGGGCATGAACGAGCATGGGCGGTATGTGCTCCCGATCCTCCCCTTCTTCCAGGTGTGGATCGGTAGGCTCGGGGCCACGATCGACGCCGCCCGGCGAAGCACGGCGGCCCCGCTCCCAATTCGAGCTGCATCGCTCCTCGCGGGCACAGGCCTCGCCTGGGGGATCGCCAGCAGCCTGTTCTGCGTGCCCCACAGCCTCGCCTACTTCAATGAGACGGTGGGAGGGCGGTGGAACGGCTGGCGCCATCTCGTCAGCAGCAATGTCGACTGGGGGCAAGACCTGCTCGCCCTCGACCACTTCATCGCCACCCATCCAGATGCCAAGGGACTCACGCTCGCCTACTACGGCGGCCTCGAGCCTTCGAAGGTGGGCATCGACTGCGTTTCGATGCGCCCCGACGATGCCGACCGGCTCCTGGCCCAGGCCGATTGGGACGCGCCGGGAAACGGCTGGACCTACTTCGCCTTCGGGGCGACCCCCGCAGCGGGGTACAACCCGGCGATCGTTCCACCGGCACTCGTGGCCCGCCTTGCCGCGACTGAGCCCTTCGCGCGGATCGGCGACGCGATGATGGTGTTTCGGGTGGCGAAGTCGGCCGTGTCAGAGGAGGCCACGGGCTCTGCGCCTACCGGGCCTTCGCATAGCGAATGAGGGGCCTGGCCCGGTTCGAGGCGTGAACCTCAAACGTATAGCGCCCCGCCTCTGCCACCTCGAGGAGGAAATCCCGCGATCCGTCGCCGGAGCACGCGCCGTAGGCCGTTCCTGGCGCCAGCGCGACGCCGAAGTCACAAGCGCCGAGGTTGACGGCTTTCCAACTCGCGTCGGCCACCTTTATGCGATGGCTCCCGGCAGGAACGAGGAGCGTGCAGGCATACTTCGTGCCACCGGCATACTCGAGCCGGTTGCGGCCGTCGCAGACACCGAAGCCCGCGTCGGGATCCTCATCGAGAAACGTGCCGCGGAGGTAGATCTCACAGCCGTAGGGGCGCACCCTCCCCGGCGGCGGCGGGTCGCAGCCGGCAAGGAGCGTCAAGGCGAGGCCGATGAGGAGCCCCCGCCGCGTCGTCGTCGTCCCTGGCTTCATCCGCGTCATCGGCTTCTCCGTTGCCGCTGGAGCTCCTGGCGGATCGCCACGGCGGTGATCCCAACCAGCGCCGCCACTCCCCCGACGACCGGCCAATCGATCGGCCGCCTTCCCGGAGGGGTGAGCCACGACCTTCGGCCGCGCTTTTGAAGGAGGAGCCAATCCATGAGCCTCCAGTCGCGGAAGGCCGCCGTCCAGCAGTCGTGGTAATCGGAATCGACCTCCGTGAGCGCCGCGCTTCCCCCCGCCGCGCGGAGAGCCGTGATCGTCTCTTGAGCGCTCGTCGCCGGGAGGAGCGGATCGCGCGCGGCGTGGAAGGCCCACACCGGCACGTCTCGAATCGTGGCCATCACAGCCGGATCGCTGCCGCAGCCCGGCCCGGCCAGCGGGGCCACCGCGGCAAACAGGTCGGGCCTACGCTCGAGCAATTCCCAGCAGACGCCGCCGCCGGCCGAGATCCCGGCAAGATAGACCCGCTCGGGATCGATCGGCTCGACTTTCATGATCCGCTCGACGAGCGCCAGGAGCACGCTGGCGACGTCGTCTTCGGCCTCCTTCCCCTCCCCGTCGAACCACTGCTTCAGGTCGGCAGGCGATTGGAGCACGAGGCAGTAAAAAGGATTCTTCTTTCCATTCTCCGGATCGGTGAACACAAACTGCAAATGGCGGAGCTGGGCGAAATTGTCATCCCCCATCTCACCATAGCCGGAGGTCCAGACAAGGAGCGGATACCGGACGTCGGGCTGGCCGGGATCGCGCTGCGGCCGGAAGAGCCGATAGCGAAACTGCCGATCCTGAAGCCGGCCGCGCGAAAATGGAAACACCCCCTCCTCGAAGAGATCAACCAGGTGCGACGGCACGATCTGCCCCACCCACTCCTCGCGGAATTGATGCTCCAACGGCGCGATCTTCGTCGGGTCGCTCGTATCCTGGCCTTGGGCCGTCGCCAGCAGCAGCCCGGCAGCGCAGACGACAAGCCAGACGATCGCAGCAACGCGCTGCCGGTCGATCGACGGTTGGAAGCAGCGGGTGTGACCTGGCAAGGAAGGAGTCACTGGGGGATGTCGGCGCGCTTGCCGTCGGCGCGGCTGCCGAGGCGGCGGTGGGTCTCGAAGTCGATGTCGTAGCCAATTGCGTGAACCGATCCGTCGCACATCACCGCCTGCCAGACGGTAGCGTGGGCGCTGCCGAAGATGTTGCGGATGTCGACGAAGTTGCGGTCGTTCTCCGGGGCGACAAACGTGCTCCGGCAGGTATCGTTGTTGAAGCCGGTGTAGAGGCTCTCGTTGTCGCCCGGATCGCTGCCGTCGCCGTAATGCTTTCCATCGACATACTTCTCGGCGATGAGGTAGGTCCGCGAGAGGCCATCCTCGATCTGGGCGATCTTGATCGCGCTGCGGCCGTAGATCACGCCGGTAAACTCCGTCTCGATGGCGGGCCATTCGAAGGCCGGATCGTCTCCCTCCTCGAGCGACTGTGGCCCCGGCCACTGCCAGGGAAACTCCACCTCGAAGCTGTCGCCGACGCAGGCGGCATAGTCGCTCTTGGCGCCGCGCGTGAGAGGGGATTCAAGCGGTCCGCCGAGGGTGAACGGCTGGCGATTCATCGTGTAGGGGCCGACGCCGAACGTCCGCCGCGACGGGCAGAGAAAGAGCGACACCGGGGTTTCGTTCCGCTTCGCCAGATCCGCGGTCCGCTCCGCCCCCTTGTGCCCCGAGCCGGTGAGGCGGAGATTCGATTCCTCGACATAATCGAGGAGATTGAAGGCCCAGCCGCCGGGCTGGCGTTCGCCGCTGCCCCGTTCCGGCTCACCGATCCAGGTGAAGTGCCAGCCGCCGCTCGGGAGTGTCCGCTTGGCATTTTCATGAAGCTGGACGGCGAGGCCAAGCTGCTTGAGATTCGAGCGGCAGGCGGTTTTCCGAGCTGCCTCGCGAGCGCTCTGCACGGCGGGGAGAGCCATCTGCAGAAGGAGCCCAATAATACCGACAACGATCAGCAATTCGATGAGGGTGAATCCGCCGGTCTGGCGGGGGCGGCGGCAGAGTCGTGGCAATAGTGGCGTCATGGCTCGGCCCTCACTCCCCTGTTATTGATGCTTCCGGGCGGCGGCGAGCTCGCGGGCGAGCTGCCGTTCTTCGAGCTTGGCCTTGAACGCCGCTCGCTCCTGCCACGACAGCCGATTCCGCCAGCGGAAGGCGTCGGCCACTCGCTCATACCATCCAATCACCCGGACCGTCGGCGTGAAGCGGACGGCGAGGAGCACCGCGACGAATCCCACATTGACGACAAACCAGGTCGTCCGCGACCAGTTCCGAATATCAACCAGGTCGAGGAGCGCCGTGCCGACCGCGGGAAAGAGTTGGAGCGTGAGCGAAATCGACGTCGCCACGAGGGCGATCTCGAGCCACGGCACCTTCGCGAGCATCGTCTTCATCGTCTACCCGGTTTGTGGTCAGGCGGCCAGTCGTGCATCGCCATTCCCCGTCTTTGCCCTCAAGATGATCCATTCTCACCAGCCGCCCCCAGGCAACGCAATCGCTCGGCCAACGCGCTGCCTTTCACCGGCATTTCCCCGGCTCCCGCTCGGTGCAGGCCGTCCCGCGGAGGAGCCATGGGTCACCGAGGTCGCGATCGGCAATTTATCGAAAAAACCGAGGATAGCCCCCACGCCGAAACCTTGCCGCCCCCCCCCCCCCCCATAGAATACGCTAGGGCCAGCGGGAAAGACTTGAGGGGATCGAACCACTCGGAGAGAGGCTCCGCCGATGAATCAGCGATCAAAAAGCGCGTGGATCGAAAATGTCGCATGGACGCTCGTGGTGTCGATGAGCGTGCTGCAGCTCATCGGCGGATGGCAGTGGAAGGCAGCTCAGGCTGGGCAATTTGAGTGCAACACAACCGTTCTTACCCCGCGAGTGTCGTTGGAGTGCACTGGATGTTCAGACGCTGCCTGCTCCGGCGGATGGCGAGAAGCCTCTCGTTATGAGATTTGCGAGCTCGCCGCCAAGGGACATTGGCTTTGCGAACCGCTAGACGGCCCTGGCGTTTTCCGACCGGCTGTTGGCGAATACGGCGACTGCGTCGAGCAATACAGCCTTATAGCTATCACCATTTGCGCTGGGAGCGGGGTAGCGGCTGGCATCTATCCGTGCCTTGTCGGTTGCGCTTCGTTCGCTCCGACCGGGCCAGGATATCCAGCCTGTGTCGCCTTATGCTTGACGGGGTCGGGGGGCGGAGCGGCGTTGGCTTGCTGCTCTCAGTCCTGCTTCTGTGTAACGCGTTGTTATAAGGGTGTCGCAACTAAGTTACGTGAGCCTCGCGTGGATCTGAGACTCCCCGGATGCCCAGCTCAATCAGGCGGAGGCTAAGATCGACTTCGAGATGAACTATACATTACCTATACAGATCCTCTATTCGCTGGTTTTTGTGCTCGCGGCTTCTGTCCTTGCACTCGCTCCCAGGGATGCCCTGGCAGCAGATGCATTACCCGATTCAGGTCGAACCTGCACGCCTGAAGAAGTCGATTCGCTCCTCATGGCATGGTTCGCACCTCTGCCGGCATCAGGCGACGTCGAAATCTTCTCCTCTTTAGATCGTCCGAGGAAGCCGCGTGCTGAGATCGAGAGAGATTTCCGTGCCTTCATCGAGGAAGAACGCATACGAGGCGAGGTGAGGACCGATGCCGACTGGGAGCGTTACTTTCAAATCAACGTCGAAAGTCAGGTTGATTCGTATTCGAAACCCGTTTTGAAACGGGAGCGGTTTCGTACGAAAGGAACGGCCCGCCGCTGCGACTACGCTTCCAACATGGACGGACCGCCGATCACACCGCAGTCGGCTTTTGAAACAACTTCCATTCAACCTGGCAGTCGGTTCGATGGTGACAGGCGTTATTACTTATACGAGCACTGGCATGCCAACGAGATCACTCGAGAGTATTACCAGAAATATGGCCCCGGCTCTGCGTATACCACGGAGTACCACAACACCGACGACGTCCGCGATATTTGGGAGGAGCTCGTCGGGGTTGATCGAATGCTCCTCGAGATTCTCGCGGTGGAACTTTGCGAGCTTCCGAAGCCGCCCCTTACCAAGGTGCCGGAGGCCCGCGAGCTCCCCCTCGATCCAAAGAAGATCGAGGCCCTCCTCGCCGACAAGGGAAGCATCCGCCTCCGCGTGAGCGAGCTTGATGTCGAGGGCGAGAAGCGCCTTCGCATCCGCTTGCTTTCACCGAAGGGCTGGGGGATCCCGGCCACGAAAGAGCTCACCCCCTTTGCCGAGATCGTCGTCAAAGCTGACGATTTCCGCGCCGTCTACGAACAACGCTTGTTCGACACCAAGGGGGCCGAGACGGTCGTCGTCACCGCCGATGGCTTTGACGACCAAGGGATCCCAAAAGAAAAGACGTGGGTCCGACGGCGCCCCGACGGCCAGCAAGAAACCACCTCCTACGCCATCCTGAACGCGAAGGTGAACATCGACATCCCCGCGGCCGAGTTCGAGTTCAATCCGCCGGAGGGCTATCTCGTCGATGTGATGGGCCCCGACGGCCGGCCGATCAAGAGCGACGCCCCGCCTCCGCCGGT
>CALQRA010000175.1 GCA_943332855.1 Candidatus Kuenenia stuttgartensis | reverse complement strand
GGGCAGGGATCGTTCCGCCCCACCTTCTGGGTGAGATTGCGGATCGGCTCGACATGGTCATCCGGATTCGACGGCTCGGCGGCAGAGGCTTCCGCCGAGCGGGGCTCGGGAAGCGTGGCCGACGGGGCAGCGGCATGGATCGCCGCGGTCTCCTTCCAGGTGCTCCGCAGGGCATCGTCCTCGACCTGTTCGATCCGGTAGACGATATCGGTGACTCGTTCGTCGATTCCCTTCCACATCAGGTCGAACGTGCGCATCCCCTCCCGCTTGTACTCCACCTTCGGGTCGACCTGGGCGTAGCCACGGAGGCCGACGCTCGACCGGAGGTGATCCATGGCAAGGAGGTGGTCCTTCCAGGCGTTGTCGAGGAACTGGAGGAGCACGGCCCGCTCCATCCGCTTCATCTCGTCGCGGGGATCGTCGCCGCGGGCGTGGCGTCGGCGACTCGCCTCCGAGAGGACACGCCGGAGTTGGTCGAGATCGTTCGTCTCGAGATCGGAGGACTGCAGTTCGGGATCGAAGCGCTCGCGTGCCCAGGCGAGCAGGCCATCGCGATCGAGGGCCTGTGATCCGTCCGCTTGCGGGCGGATGAAATGCGACAGCCCGGCGAGGACCGGATAGTCGATCTCCCGGCGGGCGTAGACATCGTGGGCCTTCAGCTTGACCAATTCGCGGAACTGTTTCGGGTCGAGCCCCGACTGCACGGCGCGCTCGATGTCGGCCGGGCTGAGCGACTCGCCGAACCGCCACTCCGTCCAGCCGCAGGCGCTCCGCAGCCCGAAATCATGCGAGAGGAACTTTCCCCCCTCGGCGAGATCGATCTTCGTGATCGCCTCGCGGACCACTCCCTGGAGGTATTCGACAACATCCTGCCGGCCGATCCGCTTCAGATCACGATCGGTGAGGTGGGTCTTCCAGCGGGCATTGGCGAACGTCGCCAGCGCCCCCCAGTTCCACTCGCTCTCGTCTTCCCCCTCCGGGATGTTTTCCTCGACCGCCTCGAAGATCTGTGTCTCCGATTGACGAATCGCCTGATCGGTCGCGAGCCGCTCGGCCTCCTCGGGGTTCAGGCCGCGGAAATCGGTGGCATCGAGCTCGCACGACACCTGGCCGGCGGCCCACGTAGCGTAGGTCTGCGGGCCGTAGTCCTTGTCGAGGAACGTGCCGACGTTCTGGTCGATCTGCCGGTCGATCATGTCGAGGATCAACTCGCGGCAGTCGGAGCCGTCGAGGATCTTCTGGCGGAATCCGTAGACCCTCTTCCGCTGCTCGTCCATCACCTCGTCGTACTCGAGGAGGTTCTTGCGGACGTCGAAGTTGCGTTCCTCAACCTTCTTCTGCGCCGCCTCGACCCTCCGCGTCACCATCCGGCTCTCGATCGCTTCGCCATCCTGCATCCCCAGCCGCGTCAGCACGTTCTTCACCCACTCGCCGGCGAAGATCCTCATCAAGTCATCCTCGAGGGAGAGGAAAAACCGGCTCGAGCCGGGATCCCCCTGCCGCCCGCAGCGACCACGGAGCTGGAGGTCGATCCGCCGAGCCTCGTGGCGCTCGGTGCCGATGATGTGCAGCCCCCCCATCCCGCGGACCTCGTCTCCCTCGGCCTTCATGTTCTCCCGGCTGGAGATCTCGCGCACGAGGGTGTCCCATTCCTCTTTGGGGACGTCGAGACGGGTCGGGTATTTCTCCTGGAGCCTGGCCCAGGCGAGGGTATCTGGGTTGCCGCCGAGGATGATGTCGGTGCCGCGGCCGGCCATATTCGTGGCGATCGTCACGGCATCGCGCCGCCCGGCCTGGGCGATGATCTCGGCCTCACGCTTGTGGTGCTTGGCGTTGAGCACCTGATGATCGATGCCGCGGGCCTCGAGGAGGGTGGAGAGGAGCTCGCTCTTCTCGATGGAGACGGTGCCGACGAGGACGGGGCAGCCGCGGTGCTGGAGGTCGCGGACAGATTTTCGCGGGATCGATTCCTTCGTCCGCGTATCCTTGTCCTTGTCCTCGAACTCGATCGTCGTGTCGTTCTCGCCGAGGATCCGCCCGATCCGCCAGCTGCCGTCGGAGAGCGCGAGCGAATCCCAGCGGTGGACGCGCTCGACCTCATCGGCGACGGCCGTCCACTTCTCCTTCTCGGTGCGGTAGATGACGTCGGAGTGGTTGATCCGCTTCATGCCTCGGTTCGGCGGGATGGCGATGACGTCGAGCTTGTAGATCTTCCAGAACTCGCTCGCCTCGGTCATCGCCGTGCCGGTCATGCCGCCGAGCTTCTTGTAGAGCTTGAAGAAGTTCTGGAGGGTGACTGTGGCAAGGGTTTGCGACTCCTCCTTGACCCGCACCCCCTCCTTCGCCTCGACCGCTTGGTGGAGCCCGTCGGACCACTGTCGGCCCGGCATCAACCGCCCGGTGAACTCGTCGACGATCACCACTTCCCCCTGCTGAACAACGTAGTTGACGTCGCGCCTGTAGAGGTGGTGGGCCTTGAGGGAATTGTCGATGAGGTGGGGCCACTCCATGTTGCCCGCGGTGTAGAAGCTCTCCACGCCGGCGAGCTGCTCGGCGCAGCGCACGCCCGCCTCGGTCAAGCTGACGGTGTGCTCCTTCTCCTTGACCTCAAAGTGCTCCTCGGGGCGCAGCTGGCGGGAGATTTGGTCGGCCCGGGTGTACTTGGCGACGTCGTCATGGGCCGGGCCGGAGATGATCAGCGGCGTGCGGGCCTCGTCGATGAGGATGTTGTCGACCTCGTCGACGATCGCATAATTGAGCGTTCCCTGGCTCTGCTGCTGGTGGGCCGGGAAGCGGTCATCGCCGCGCGAGGCCATCCGCATGTTATCGCGGAGGTAGTCGAAGCCGAATTCGTTGTTCGTGCCGTAGGTGATGTCGGCCGCATACGACTTCTGCCGCTCGGCGGAATCCATCCCCGACTGGATCGCGCCAACGGTCAGCCCGAGTCCCATGTAGAGAGGCCCCATCCACTCCATGTCGCGGCGGGCGAGGTAGTCGTTGACGGTGACGACATGGACCCCCTTCCCCTCGATGGCATTGAGATAGGCCGGGAGCGTGGCGACGAGCGTCTTTCCCTCGCCGGTCATCATCTCGGCGATGGCGCCGGAGTGGAGCACCATGCCGCCGACGAGCTGGACATCGTAGTGACGCATGCCGAGCCAGCGGCTCCCCGCCTCGCGGCAGACGCCGAAGGCCTCGGGGAGGATGTCGTCGAGCGTTTCGCCGGCGGCCAAACGGCGGCGGAACTCGGCCGTCTGACCGCGGAGCTCGGCATCGGTCATCCCCTGGTATCGGGGCTCGAGCGAGTTGATCGCCTCGATCTTTGGCTCGAGCCGTCGCAGATAGCGCGCGTTGGACGATCCGAACATGCCGGTGAGGAGCCGCTCCACGCGGTGTCCGGCGGCGGCAGCGGTGTTCGTGACCGCGTCCCAGATCTGTTCGAGGTGTTCCATCGTGCGTCGTTTCGTTCGGCGGGGCGGAAAAGAGGGTCGGCCGGAGCCGGTGAAGGGAGGATCGGACGCCGTCCACGTCCTCCGGCCGGTGACCGGCCCGAACGAGAACGACGGCATCCCGCCGGGCCCATGGCGGGCCGGGAGCAGCGGGTGGACCGGGTAAGCTGGGCGGTTTCCGTTGCCGCCACAGGTGGATTGTCGCGGTATCCCGCTGGATCGGTCAAGGTGAAACGTGGTCGAGGAGTCTTTTATGGCACGACAATGGAACGGAATCGGCCGTTGCTTCCCGTGGGCTTCAGGGGCGGATGGGTGTTGGCCCGGATTCCGGCTGCGGCCGTGGGTCGTCCCGCTTTTGGCACTCGTCGTCGCGCCTCTGCTGGCCCATGGCGCCGCGCCGGAGCCCGGGGGCGCGGCCCTGCGGATCGTCGCTCCGGTCGAGCGGGCAGTGGTGCAGCGGCACGACCGCGCCAGCGGGGCCATTCCCGTCGAGGTGCGGGCCGACGTCCCCGAGGCGGGCGCGATCGAGGCCCGCGTCGCCCTGGCGATCGATGCCCCGTGGCATACGCTCACGCGGAAAGGGGAGACGTTCACCGGCCTCCTCGCCGCGCCGGCGGGGGGCTGGCATCGGGTCGAGGTCAGGTCGGTGGTCGAGGGGGCCGTCACGGGGAGAGCGACGGTGGAGCGGGTCGGGATCGGCGAGGTGTTTGTCGTCGCCGGTCAATCAAACTCCGCCAACCATGGCGAGGAGCGGCTCGCGCCGGCGACTGATCGGGTGGTGGCCCTCGATCCCGAGGGGGTGTGGCGCGTGGCGGCCGATCCGCAGCCGGGGGCCAGCGGCGACGGCGGGAGCTTCCTGCCGGCGCTTGGTGACAGGCTCGAGGCCGAGCTCAACGTCCCGATCGGCCTGGTGGCCTGTGGCATCGGCGCGACGAGTGTCCGCGAATGGCTTCCAGAGGGGAGTCGGTTCCCGGCCCCGCCGACGCTTACCGCGCGGGTCCGCCCCGTGGCGGGGGGCGGTTTTGAGAGTGACGGCGCGGCGTTCGCCATGCTTGTTGGCCGGATGAAGCAGCTGGAGCCGACCGGGTTCCGGGCGGTGCTTTGGCATCAGGGGGAGAGCGACGCCAACCAGCAAGATCTGTCGCGCACGCTGCCGGGGCCGCTCTACGAAGCGATGCTCGAGCGCGTCATCCGCGCCACGCGCGCCGAAGTCGGCCATCAACACCCCTGGTTTGTTGCTCGGGCCACCTACCATGTCCCCGGCGATGAATCCTCGACCGACATCCGGGCGGCGCAGGCTGCCGTCTGCCGCGACGGTCTTGCCCTCCCCGGCCCCGACACCGATCGGCTCACCGGCCCGCTCCGGGATTCCGGCGGCCGTGGAGTGCACTTCAGTGGTGCCGGTCAGCGCCGCCATGCCGAAGCCTGGTTCGCTTCGATCGCCCCCTGGCTCGAGGCCCGGCTCACCGCGCCCTGACCGGGCTGCTACGATGCCACCGGTCACCTCAGGGTTTTTTCAGTCATGGCCGTTTCCCTGCCGTTTCGCGATCCCGCCGGCGAGATGATCTTCCTCGGCACCGGCACGAGCGTCGGCGTGCCGATGGTGGGGTGTGCCTGTCCGGTCTGCACGAGCGACGACCCGCGTGACCGGCGAACGCGGACGAGCGTCCTACTGGGGCTTCCCGGCGGCACGCTCCTGGTCGACACGACCCCCGATCTCCGCTCGCAACTCCTCCGGGAGCGGATCGGCCGGGTCGACGCGGTGCTCTACACGCACGAGCATGTCGACCATCTCTATGGCCTCGACGACGTCCGGCCGCTCTGTTTCGCGCGTGGCGGGCCGATCCCGGTCTACTGCGAGGCGCTCGTCGAGGATCGGATCCGCCGGGCCTTCGACTACGCTTTTCTACCGATGCCGCTCCCCGGCGGGGGCGTGCCGAAGCTCGTCTTCGAGCGGATCGGCACCGGGCCGTTCGATCTCCTCGGGGCCCGCATCGTGCCGCTGCGGCTGCGGCACGGCGTCTTCGACGTCCTCGGCTTCCGCTTCGGCAACGTCGCCTACTGCACCGACACAAACTTCATACCGGAAGAGACGTTCGAGCGTCTGGCGGGGCTCGACATCCTCGTCCTCGACTGCCTCCGGCAGACCCGTCATTCAACGCATTTTTCGCTCGAAGAGGCGCTCGAGGTGGCGCGGCGCGTGGGGGCGAAGCGGACGCTCCTCATCCATTTTTCGCACGACATCTCCCACCGTGCGGTCTCAGCGCAGCTCCCTCCCGGCATGGAGCTGGCCTACGACGGGCTCGCGGTGCCGCTCACGGGACTGTGAGACGGGCGCGGACCTTTCCGTGGGCCGTCGCCATTCGTTCGTGAGGGAGGCAAACGCGAGCGCCTGGGGCAGGGGCCTCGACCTCGACTTCGACAAGCTCGGCCCAGTCGGTCGGCGGGCGGCGAGCGGGAGACACCGGCGGAGGCTCAAGCGGCTCGCTTCAACTCGGCGGCACCGCGATGGTCGGCCGCGATCACGGGGAGGGCCCCGATCAGGTTTCGATCGATCGCGGCCACTGATACCGCTGCGACTGGTTCGGGGGCGACACCGGCGACAACTGGTCGATCAGGTTCTGGACGACCCCGCGGTACGCGATCAGCGCCGCGTTGCGGGGCTCGTCCGCCCCGCCCGGGAAGAACAGGTTTGCGTCGAGCCCATACTCCGGGACAAACGGCACGTACGGCCGCGAGAACGAGAAGGTGTAATAGAATTTGACCATTCCACCGATCGTGCCCGTCCGCGGCAGGTACTCAAACAGCGTTGCCTGAGTGAGCGGCGTGCCCGGGTCCGGAACCGTCAGGTTTTGCAGGCACGGCGGGTAGTTCGCCACGAACGTCAGCCCGGGGCTCGCGGTCGAGAGGAGGCGCGCCGAGCCGTGCATGGTCACACGGTAGATCAGGCTCGTCAGCAGGTGCTTCAACTCGTCGTTGGTGCCGACCCCAGCCGGCAGCCCTGAGACGTTCCCGACGTTCGGATCGGCGGCGGCGTTCACCCACGCCTGGAGAGCGGCGTCCGCGGCGGGAGGGTGTGCGGGCGTGTAGGTGTGATCGACGAACGCCGTCACGTATGCCGCCGTCGCGTCCCAGACGGCGAGGAACGTCCGCACGATCGGGTAACGGTCCCACGGCGCCTGCGCCGAGAAGTCGGCCTCGGTGATGCCGTGGCGGTCGAGGGTCGCCTTCGGGTCGTCCATGAAGTAACCGCGGCCGGTGGCGAAGTGGCTCATCAGCCGCAGGAAGTCCCAGGAGGTGGCCACGGAGGTTGGCGGGGCGACGCCGGACCACAGCAGCAGCAGCACCTCGTCGAACGCAGCTAGATATTGCGACTGGGGGTCGAGCAGTTGCCGGATGGGGTGAACCGGCGTGCCCCCACTGCCGTCCGGGAGCGTCTCGCCCGCGGCCAGGAACATGGCCGCGGTGACGATGTGCCAGTGGTAGACGTGGCCGAGCCAGATGCCGTACACCGTGACCGACGTCCGGGCGGCCTGGAGCCCGTACAGCCAGGCCGGGCTCGACTCCACGTACACCTGCAACTGCGTGCCGCCCTGAGCCGTGACCCGCACGGCCACGGCGCGCAGTTCCTTCGTCACGGGGTCCTGCACGAGCAGCGTCACCGTGGCGGGGGTGAACCGCTGGTTCGCCGTGTCCGGGGGCAGCGACTCGAAGATCCGCAGGTCGATCACGTACAGCAGACCGGCAGCCGCGGCGGCGTCCCAGGCGGGAGCCCAAGCCGGGCCAAAGAGAGCCTTCAGGAGCGCGAACTGCCCGCCCCGAACCTTCTCGAGAACGAGCAGGTTGTACCCCAGCCCGTACTCGGCGATGGTCGGCCAGAACTGCCGGCTGGCGGTTGCGGGGTCGGTGGGGTTGAGCGCGGCACTGAACGTGTCCAGCGGGTCGGCTCCCGTGGGTGGGGTGGCCCGCTCGTGCACCCCCGCGTAGTTCGTCCACGAGATCGCCCACTGGGGGGCGGACTCCAGCGGCAGGTTGGTGAGGGAGTTCGGCGGCGGAGCGGCGGGAGCGCCGAGGGCACCGTGCTCGTGTAAGGTGATCAGTTTCAGCACGCTCCTCGGGTCGGCTTCGATGAGGAGCTTCAAGTTGGCGAAAGACCCGCTCTTGAGGCCCGTTCCGAAGAGGAATTGGATCGCCCGGGCCGTGGTACCGCCGATGGAGTAGGTGTTCGTCAGCCCCTTGTTGGCCTGCTCAACCTCGATTTCCCGACCCGCGAGCCGCACGAGGCTGTCGAGCAGTTCCGCGATGCCGCACAGCGGCACACCGGGACAGGAGCGGGCCCCGACGAGCGTCAGGAAGTCGTGGGGGATTTGATTGGGTAGATCGAGGTCCAGACCGGACATGGCGCATCCCCTGGTGGACTCCCCCGGCCGGCGATCGATCCGACGATCGGACGAAAGCAACTCGTTCGTGCTATCCCGGTGGGAAGACGAAAGCCGCTCTTTTTTTATGCTCTCGCAAGCACTGTGGCAATTGGCCGCGCCAACATTCGGCACGGGCCCTTGAGTAGGGAGGGCCTGACCTGTCCCCGCAAGGGCGGGGCAGAGGTCGGGTGGATGAGCACCGCCGACGACGGTAGGGTTCTCACAGCCGCGGATCGACAGGTTCGCTCTCCATGGCGAGCACCGCGAAGACACACTCGTGAACCCGTCGGAGAGGTTCCCGCCGGACAATCCGTTCGAGGGCCTCCACGCGGAGCGAACATTCCTTCGCTTGGCATCTCACGCCATCGATTATTCCGCATTCGGGAAGTCACTGAAGGGGTTTGGCTTGCTTTTGGCCGGACGCGCGATTGCCAGAGGTGGGATAATCCCACTACGATCTCAAGTCCGTTCCAGGGTGCGGCCCGTGCGGCGAGCGCCGGTCGGGCCCGAGGAGACCAGCCGTGACGAGCGAGACACGTACCACCGATGCCAAGGGGAGGCTTGTCCTTCCCAAGGGGTTTGCCAATGTCACCGTGATCGTGGAGCAGGTGAGCGACTGCGAGATCCGCGTCCGCCGGGCGAAGGTCGTAGCGGAGGACGATCTCCCCTTCGCCGAGGAGACGGCTGTGCCGCTCTCCGACCGCGACCGCGACCGGTTCCTCGAGTTGCTCGCCAATCCACAGGCTCCTCCCCCCGCCCTCGAGGCCGCCGCCGCACGGCACCGGGCCCGCCGTGGCTGACTGGACGATTCAGCCGCTCGACCGTCGCCACGATCGGACCGGGTTTACTTCCGGCCGAGAGGCGCTCGACGACTTCCTCCGTGCTCGGGTGATGCAGTATGAGAAGCGGCGGTTGGGGAAGACGTTCGTCGCCACTCCGATCGGTGGAACGCGGGTCATCGGCTATGTGACGCTCGCCGCCGGCGCCGTGGCCTTCGAAAACCTTCCTGGCGATGCGGCGCGAAAGCTCCCTGCCCATCCAGTGCCGGTCGTGCTCCTGGCGCGCCTGGCGGTCGACATCGCTTTCCAAGGCAGAGGGATCGGCGAAGGGCTCCTGCTCGAATCGCTGGAGCGAGCCGTCGGGCTTTCTGACAAGCTCGGTGTGTGGGCGGTCGAAGTCGTGGCGATCGACGACGCCGCGGTGGCCTTCTACCGGAAGTACGGGTTCAGGCCGCTGCTCGACTCACCGCGGCATCTCTTCCTCCCGATCGAGACGGTGAGGAAGGTGCTGACGTGACGCAGTTACGCGGCCGCTCCGTCGGCCGGCACGCTGCCGGAGAGATCGAGCGAGCGCAGCCGCAGGGCGTTGGCGATCACGGAGAGCGAAGAGAGGCTCATCGCTGCTGCCGCGAGCATCGGGCTGGTCACATGCCCGAGGAGCGGATAGAGGACGCCGGCCGCCACCGGGATCGCGAGGATGTTGTAGATGAAGGCGAGGAGGAGATTCTGGCGGACATTCCGCATCGTTCCCCGCGCCAGGGTGATCGCGCGCGGCACCGCGGCGAGCCCGCCGGAGAGGAGCGTGAGGTCGGCTGTCTCCATCGCGACATCGGCCCCTGACCCCATCGCTACCCCGACGTCGGCTGAAGCGAGGGCCGGGGCGTCATTCACGCCGTCGCCGATGAAGGCCACGCTCCCCGCGCCCCGCAGATCGTCGCGGAGCCGCATCACTCGCTCCGCCTTGGCCTCGGGCGAAAGCCCCCCCTCGGCCCGGTCGATGCCGACAAGTTTGGCGACGTGGCGGGCCGCCTGCGGGGTGTCGCCGGAGAGCATCTCGACGGCGATCCCTTCCCGCCGCAGACCAGCGATCACCGCCGCTGCCTCGGGGCG
>CALQRA010000174.1 GCA_943332855.1 Candidatus Kuenenia stuttgartensis | reverse complement strand
TCCTGGCGCTCGTCTACAGCGACACCGTCGGCGACAAGGGGGGCCGCTATCACGACTTCGCGGTCCGGCAGATCAACTACATGCTCGGCGACAATCCGCAGGGGCGGAGCTACGTCGTCGGCTTCGGCACCAATCCGCCGCTGAACCCGCATCATCGCGGGGCCAGCGGCGTGTTCGACGGCAACGTCAACGCCCCGGCCAACAATCGCCACATCCTCTACGGCGCGCTCGTCGGCGGCCCGCAGAGCGCCAGCGACAGCGACTACGTCGATTCGCGGGGCAACTACGTCTGCAACGAGGTCGCCCTCGACTACAACGCCGCCTTCCAGGGGGCCGTGGCCCGGCTCTACACGGAGTTCGGCGGGAAGATGGTGGCCACAATGCCGCCGGCAGAGACGCCGACCGACGAGTTTTTCGTCCAGGCAGCTGTCAACACGGCCGGGAGCGGCTTCACCGAGATCCGGGCGATCCTCAACAACCAGTCGGCTTGGCCGGCGCGGATGTCGTCGAATCTCTCGTTCCGATACTTTGTCGACATCTCCGAGGTGAAGGCCGCGGGCTTCACGGCCGCCGATGTGCTCGTGGCGAGTAACTACGCGCAGGGTGCCACGGTCAGCGGCCTCCAGGCGTGGGATGCCGCCAAGGGGATCTATGTCGTCACGGTCGACTTCACCGGCACGGCGATCGGCCCAGGGACGGGAAGCTCCTTCTGGCGGGAGGCGCAGTTCCGCGTCGGCCTGCGGCCCGGCCTGCCGGCCTCCGCCTGGAGCGCTTTGAATGATTGGTCGTACCAGGGGATCGGCACCGATCGGAATGCCCCAGCGAAGACGGCCTTCATGCCGGTCTACGAGGTCGGCAAACTGGTCTTCGGCCAGATTCCGACCGGCTCGTTGACGCCTGTCACGCCCGTCACGCCCGTCACGCCTGTCACGCCCGTCACGCCTGTCACGCCTGTCACGCCTGTCACGCCTGTCACGCCCACGCCGACCAGCGGCATCGCCGTGACCTACACGCAGACCAGTGCCTGGGGAACCGGCTTCAATGGTGACCTGAAGATCAAGAACAGCGGCACCGCGGCGATCAACGGCTGGACGATGGAGTTCGACATGAAGGCGAACATCGTCAATATCTGGAACGCGGTGATCGTCAGCCACGTTGGCACGCACTACGTGATCCGCAATGCTGCCTGGAACGGGACGATCGCCGCCGGCGCCGAGATCTCGTTCGGCTTCCAGGCCGACGGCATCGCCGGCGAATTGCCGTCGAACAAGAAGGTCAACGGCCTGCTCGTCGCGTAGGCGGCGGCCCGCCCTCTGAAGACTCGCTCCCCGCGGCGGCCGAGCGCCGCGGGGAGCGGAGCGCGGCGAGCCATTCATCCCGGCAAGCTGCGGAAGCTGGGGCGGATACACGAGCGATGGCTGCGCTCTCCCGTGCGCCTCCATTGACCACCCCGCCTCTGCCGATCCAGGAAAGACGATCCGCTGCCAGGGGGCTAAGTGACTTTTTCCAGGAGGGTGTCATGAGCAAGAAGCAGACAATGGCCCAGCGGGCCGTGGGGCTCGCCTCGCCGGTGCTTCCCGCCCCGGTCGCCAAGGTCATCGGCACGCGCTGGGGCTCGCGGCTGTTCATCCTCCTCGTGCCGTTCCTCCTGGCGACGGGCGTCCTCACGATCAGCTGGAACAACGGCATCCCGTCGGTGAACTTCGACCGCGCCCGGGCGATGGTCGTCGGCCAGCAGGTGGGCCAGCAGGTCGAGGACCAAGCGCTCCGCGCGGCGCAGGAGTTCAAAAACCGGCAGCAAGACGGAACCTCCCAGCAGCCGGCCTACGAGCAGCCGCCGCAGTCGTGGCAGCAGGCGCCGCAGCAACAGTACCAGCCGCAATACCAACCGCAGCCGCAGTACCAGCCCCAGCCGCAGTACCAGCCCCAGGCCCAGGGCTATCAACAGCCGGCCCCTCCGCAGCAGGCCGCCCAGCCCTACGGCCCGCGGGCCTATCGCTAGGCCTGGACTGGCAGCGAAGCTCTTGATCTCCCCATCCCGCCCAACGCCCAAGCGCTGACAAGCGAGGGGTCGCCGGTGCTCCGAGAGCCGGCGTAGGATGCGAGCGCAGCCATGGATGGCGGAGCGAAGCAGGCTCCGAGCGAACGGAGGCCACGAAGGCCGAAGTGAGCGTCCGGCGACGGGGCACCGGCGACCCCGAAGCGCACGCTGGACTCATCCCGACCGACATCGGTCCAGTGGCCCGCCCTCGGACCGGCGACAGACGCCCGCTCCGGCGGGTACGATTTTCTTCCCCCCGCGCCGAGTCCGGCGCGGGCGCGACACGCCCGAGGAAAAGCCATGCGGCACGCACCGATCGACAACGCGCTGTTCGTCTCCCACCGCCGTCAGCTCGTGGCCCAACTCCCGCCGCGCTCGATCGCCATCGTTCACGCTGCCGACATCCTTCCGCAGACCGGCGACGGCACCTTCCCGATCTATCCGGCTGCCGATCTCTTCCATCTGGCCGGGATCGAGCAGGAGGAGAGCGTGCTCGTCCTCGCGCCGCAGGCCACCGATCCGGCGCAGCGGGAGATCCTCTTTCTGCGTCAGCCGAACGAACATCTCGCCACCTGGGAAGGGGAGAAGCTCACGAAGGAGCGGGCCGAGCAGATCTCCGGGATCCCGCGCGTTCGCTGGCTCTCGGAGCTGCCCGGCGTGCTCCATATCCTGATGTGCGAGAGCGAGCGGGTCTTTCTCAACTCAAACGAACATGAGCGCAATGCCACCGAGACCGATCCCCGCGACGTGCGCCACGCCCGCCAACTCATGGCCCGCTATCCGCTCCACCGCTACGAGCGGCTGGCGCCGATCATGCGGAGCTTGCGGGCGGTGAAGGACGCCACCGAGATCGAGCTCCTCCGCCGGGCGATCGACATCACCGACGTCGGCCTGCGGCGGATGCTCTCCTGCCTCAAGCCGGGGGTGATGGAATACGAGCTCGAGGCGGAGCTGATCTATGAGTTCACGAAGCACCGGGCGAAGATGGCCTACGAGCCGATCATCGCCTCGGGAAAAAGTGCCTGCGTCCTCCACTACAACACCAACGACCGGGTCTGCCATGATGGCGACCTGCTCCTCGTCGACGTCGGCGCCTGCTACGCCAACTACAACGCCGATCTGACCCGCACCTATCCGGTCAATGGCCGCTTCACCCCCCGGCAGCGGGCCGTGTACGACGCGGTCCACCGTGTCCTCGAGGCCTCGATCAGTCGGGCGACCGTCGGCACGACCCCGCGCGACTGGCGCCGTGCGGCCCAGCTCCAGATGAACGACGAGCTCCTCGGGCTCGGCCTGATCACGCCAGAGCAGGTCGCCAAGGACACTCCCGAGGAGCCGGCCTGCCGGAAGTATTTCATGCACGGCCTAGGGCATTCGCTCGGCTTGGGTGTCCACGACCTCGCGCCGCTCAATGGCCCCTTCCAGCCCGGCTGGGTGATCACCGTCGAGCCGGGGATCTACATTCCGGAGGAGGGGATCGGGGTGCGCTTGGAAAATGACGTCGTCGTCACCACCGCCGGCCCGGTCGATCTCTCGGCTCACGTGCCGATCCGGGCCGACGACGTGGAGCAACTCGTCGGCCGCAGCGTGAGCGCGCGGAGCTGACGGCCACGGCCGTGACTGACACAGCATCCCTCACTCGCCCCCGCGCAACTCCCGGAGCTTGGTGGCCGCGGCGCGCCCGACCGGGAGGATCTCGTCGCTGCCGCTGAACGACAGGACCGTCTCCTCTCGCGACTTCCAGGTCACGAGCGAGAGCCTGGCGAGGCGGACGATCTGCGAGCGGCCGAGCCGGGGGAACAGATCCGCCGGGAGGATCTCGGCCCATTCCGCCAGACTGCGCCGGACGGTCGCGGGCTTCCGTTCCCCCGCGAGACAGAGGCGCGAGTATTTGCCGAGCCCCTCGATCCAGAGGATGTCGTCCCGGCGGAGGATCGCCTTCTTTCCCCCCCGGAGCGTGACCGCGACGGTCGACTCCCCCTCCGCGCTCCACTCCAGAGGCGACGTCGAATCGGCAGCCGGGTCCGTCGCGGGTAGCAGTTGGGCCACCCGGATCGCCCGCAGCAGACGCCCCACGGCCAAACTCAAGCGCATCCGATCAATCGGCTTCAGAAGGTAATCGACGGCACCGACTTCGAATGCGGTGACGGCGTATTGCGGATGGGCCGTGATGAAGCAGACGTGCGTCCGTTCGGTGAGTTCGGCGAGGAGCTTGAGCCCCGAGCCTCCGGGCAACTCGACATCGAGGAAGAGGATGTCGGGGGTATGGTCCTGGAGGATTTTGCGTGCCTGCGCGACGCTCCGCGCGGCGCCGAGCACCTCGATCTCCCTGTGGGCTGCGAGGAGGTTGGTGAGGCGAAGGCTCGAAGATTGCTCGTCGTCGACGAGGAGGGCCGTGGGCATCGCGGGAATCTCTCGGGACGCGGCGACCAAGGAACCCTTCGGGGGCGGGCCGGCTGACCACCGGCGAGGCGTTCAGCGTCGACTCCCCACCGGGCCGCATCACCGGAGGGGAGCCAAACAAGTGTTCCACACGCCCGGGCGCCTGTCGGGCCGCCAATGAGGTTTGCCCGGCGCTGCGGGGTGTGGCAGAATTGGGGGAGTTTACCGGCTGCACAGGTGGCCCGGGGGAAGATGCACGATCTGCCCGCCCCTGCCTGCGCGGCTCCGCTGATCGACCCTCGTCAACGACGAGGGTCCGCGATCCTGGGCCTTCCGGCGGGATCGGCGACGCGGATCAATCCGCAGGAGAGCTGTTTCATGCGTGGTTTCTCGGTCGGTCGCCGTGGGATGTCGAAGTCGTGGCCCGGCCTCGGCATGATTCTGGCCGTGGGGATCCTCCCTGCAACCGTGACGAAGGGGGCCGAGAAGCCGATCCGTTTCGACCGCGACATCCGGCCGCTCCTCTCCGAGCATTGCTTCGCCTGCCATGGTCCCGGCAAGCAAGAAGCGGGCTTGAGGCTCGACGACGGCCCCGCGGCGCTCGCCCCTTTGGAGAGCGGTGATTGGGCGATCGTCCCGGGCGACACCGCCGCCAGCGCCCTGATCGCCCGGATCGCTGCCACCGATCCCGACACCGTCATGCCCCCGCCCCACTTCCACAAGGAGCTTTCGGCTGCCCAGAAGGATCTCCTCACGCGCTGGATCGCGGCCGGGGCCCCGTACGAACAGCACTGGTCGTTCCGGAAGATCGTCCGCCCCGAGGTGCCGGCCGCACCGGGCGACCCGGGCAACCCGATCGATCGTTTCCTCGAGGCGCGCGTGGCGGCCGAGAGGCTGCCGCTCAACGCCGAGGCCGACCGGCCGACGCTCATCCGCCGCGTCACCTTCGCCCTGACGGGCCTGCCGCCGACCCCGGAAGAGGTAGCGGCGTTCGTCGCCGATCCCGCTCCAGATGCCTATGAGAAGGTCGTCGATCGGCTGCTGGCGAGCCCGCACCACGGCGAGGAGATGGCCCGCCATTGGCTCGACGTCGCGCGCTATGCCGACACCCACGGCCTCCACCTCGACAACGAGCGCCACATGTGGGCCTACCGCGACTGGGTCGTGAAGGCCTTCAACGATAACCTTCCCTTCGACCAATTCACGATTCTTCAACTCGCCGGCGATCTCCTCCCCGGCGCCACTCGCGAGCAGCAAACAGCCACCGGCTTCTCTCGCTGCAACGTGACAACCAGCGAGGGGGGCTCGATCAACGAAGAGCTCCTCTTCCGCTACGCCGTCGACCGCACGGCGACGACGCTCAACGCCTGGATGGGGCTCACCGGGCAGTGCGCCGTCTGCCACGATCACAAGTTCGACCCGATCTCGGCCAAGGATTTCTATTCGCTTTACGCTTTCTTCAACTCGGCGGCCGACCCCGGCTTCGATGGCAACATCGAGCAGACGGCACCGGTCATCAAGCTCCCCACCCCCGAGCAGGAGACGGAGCTGGCGGCCCTCGACGCCAAGCTGCCGGAGCTCGAAAAGCGGATCGAAGAGGCGGTCGCGCAGGTCGTCTATGTCGATCCGGCCACGGCCGATCCGAAGCCGGCGCCGGTGACGAGCGAGACGGTCTGGCTCGACGACGATCTCCCCGCCGGCGCCTCCCCCCAGAGCAGCCCCGGTGGACCGACCTGGTTCACGGGAAGCGAGCCTGGCGCGGTGGTTTCCGGGGCGCGGTGCCTCGACCGCACCGCCACCGGCATCGGCCAGGATGTCTTCATGCCCGGCGGTGAGATCCAGGCCGGCCCCGCCGGCGGCGAGCTGTTTGCCCATGTCTGGATCGACCCGGCGGCGCCGCCGAAGGCGGTGATGATCCAGCTCCACACCGACGGCTGGGAACACCGGGCCGTCTGGGGCGAAGGGGGCGTGATTCCGTGGGGGGCGGTCGGCCAGGCTTCGCAGCTGGTGCTCGGGCCCCTCCCCGAAGCGGGGAAGTGGGTCCGTGTCGCCTTCAAGCCGGAAAGCATTGGCGTGCCCCCCGGCACGAAGATCGGCGGCTTTGCGCTGACGCAATTCGACGGCCATGTCCGTTGGGACAAGGTCGGCCTGTCGAGCACCGACGACCCCACGGCCGATCCGGCCCGCTCATTCGCCGCCTGGTGGAAGGCACGCGTGGGAGTCGAAAAGCTCGACGAGCTCCCGGAGCCGCTCCGTGGCCCGGTTCGGGAAGGCCCCGAGAAAACGACCAATGCCGACGACGTCACGCGGATCCGCCGCCACTGGGTGCGGAACGTGTGGCGCGAGAAGCCGGAAGAGATCGCGGTGCCCGACCGCGAGCTCGTCGAGACGCGGCGCAAGCGCGACGACCTCGAGAAGGCGCTGGTGCGGACGTTCGTGTTCAACGACCTCCCGCAGATGCGTGACAGCTTCATCATGCTGCGCGGGGCCTACAACAAGCCGGGGGAGAAGGTGACGAGGGCGACGCCCGCTTTCCTGCCACCGCTGGCGAGCCCTGAGGGGGCGACCCCCAATCGGCTCGATCTGGCCAAGTGGATTCTCCTTCCGGAGCAGCCACTCGTGGCGCGCGTCGCCGCCAACCGGCTCTGGCAGCAGTTCTTCGGGACGGGGCTGGTGAAGACGAGCGAAGACTTCGGTCAGCAGGGGGAGTCGCCGAGCCATCCGGAGCTCCTCGATTGGCTCGCCGTCGAATACCGCGAGTGCGGCTGGAACACGCGCCACCTCGTCAAGCTCCTTGTCACGAGCCGGGCGTTTGGCCGTCAGGCCTCGATGGCGCCGGAGCACCTCGCGGCCGATCCGGAAAACAGGCTCCTCGCCCGCGGCCCGCGGATCCGCCTCGACGCCGAACAGATCCGGGACAACGCCCTGGCCGTCTCGGGGCTCCTCGTCCCCACGCTCGGTGGCCGGGGCGTTCGCCCCTACCAGCCGGACAACATTTGGGAGCCGGTCGGCTTTGCCGGCTCGAACACCCAGCGTTACGCCCGCGACACCGGCCCCGCCCTCTGGCGGCGGAGCCTCTATACGTTCGTGAAGCGGACGGCACCGCCGCCGTTCATGGTCAACTTCGATGCCCCCAATCGGGAGCAGTTCTGTGGCCGCCGCGAGCGGAGCAACACCCCGCTCCAGGCGCTCCAGCTCATGAACGACGTTCAGCATGTCGAGGCAGCCCGGGCCCTCGCCACGCGGGCCCTCGCCTCCGGCCCCGCCGATGACGCGGCCCGGATCGACTGGCTGTTCCGCACGGTGATCGCGCGGGCTGCCGACTCGGCAGAGATGGCGGTGGTGGCCGAAGAGCTTGCCACCCACCGCGGCCGCTACGCCGCCGATCCCGACGCCGCCAAGCGACTCGTGGCGGTGGGGGAATCGAAGGCCCCGGAAAACCTCCCGGCTGAGGAACTGGCCGCCTGGACGCTCCTTTCGAACATGCTTCTCAATCTGGACGAGACCCTCTCGAGGAACTGAAGCCATGGACCATCCTCTCCCCTCCGGCCAAGACCTGCAGCTCCAGGCCTGCCGCCGCGCGTTTCTCCGCCGCTCTGGCGTCGGCGCTGGTGCTGCGGCGCTGGCGCTCCTCGAGAGCCGCCGTGGCGGCGGGCTGTTTGCCCAGGCCGGCGCCGCGGCCATCGATCCGGCGGCAGTCCGCTCCGCCGCGGCCCGAGTCCACCCGCCCCTCCCGGGATTGCCCCACCACGCGCCGCGGGCGCGGAGCGTGATCTACATCCATCCCAATGGCGGACCGTCGCAGATCGACCTCTGGGACCACAAGCCGAAGCTCAAGGAATACTTCGACAAGGATCTCCCCCCGAGCGTCCGCGGCGACCAGCGGCTCTCGACCATGACCAGCGGCCAGCAGCGCTTTCCGGTGGCGCCGTCGAAGTTCAAGTTCGAGCAGCGCGGTGCCTGCGGCCGCTGGATCAACGCCGAACTGCTCCCGCACACGGCGGGGATCGTCGACGACCTGGCGCTCGTCAAGAGCGTGTTCACCAACGCCATCAACCACGACCCGGCTTGCACCTACGTGATGACCGGCAGCGAAGTGCCGGGGAAGGGGAGCCTGGGGAGCTGGCTCGCCTACGGCTTGGGGAGTGAGAACGACGATCTCCCGGCTTTCGTCGTGTTTACGCCGCAGCCCGACATCAATCCCTCGCAGGCGCTGTTTACGCGGATGTGGTCGAGCGGCTTCCTTCCCACGCGCTTCACTGGTGTCGCGATGCGTGGCTCGGGGGATCCGGTCCTCTATCTCCCCAACCCCGACGGCGTCACGCGGGCCGACCGGCGCGTGATGCTCGATGCCCTCAGCACGCTCAACGCCCGCGGCCACGACCGCTTCCACGATCCCGAGACGCAAACCCGCATCGCGCAATATGAGATGGCCTTCCGGATGCAGGCGAGCGTGCCCGATCTGGTCGACCTCAGCGGTGAAACGGCCCAGACGCTCGCCATGTACGGCGACGACGTCACCAAGCCCGGCTCCTTCACCCACAGCTTGATCCTCGCCCGGCGGCTCGTCGAGCGCGGCGTTCGCGTCGTGCAGATCCTCCACCGCGGCTGGGATCATCACGGCAATCTCCCCAACGATCTCAAGGCCCAGTGCCTCGACACCGATCAGGCGACGGCGGCGCTCGTCAAGGACCTCAAGGCCCGGGGGATGCTCGACGACACCCTCGTCGTTTGGGGAGGGGAGTTCGGCCGCACCGTCTACTCGCAGGGGACGCTCAACGCCGACACCTACGGCCGCGACCACCATCCGCGCAACTTCTGCATGTGGATGGCCGGCGGCGGCACCAAGGGGGGAACGGTCCTCGGGGAGACCGACGACTTCAGCTACAACATCGTCGAAAACCCTGTCGATGTGAACTCGTTCAACGCCACGCTCCTCCATCTGATGGGGATCGACCACGAGCGGTTCACGTTCAAGTTCCAGGGGCTCGACCAGCGGCTCACGGGCGTCGAAGAGCAGCACGTCCTCAAGTCGCTGCTGGCGTAAACGCGGGCCGCGAAGTACCGAGATTACCGAGCGACTCTGAAGCTCCGTTGGAGCCAGAGCAGGGGCGGCCCTCTGGGTGAGCACTGGGTGCGCACTGGGGGCTCGCAGCAGGGGGAAAAAGATGGCGAGAGTCTTGACGGGAACCGTGGCTGGGATTGTCGCGGCGTGGGCGCTGCTTGTGGGAGTGTGCGGCGCCGATCCGGGGGATGCGAGGCTCACGCCGGGCGACAAGGTCGAGATTGAGTGGGTTGGGAGGCGTGTGGAAGCGGAGTTTGTCGAGTATTCGATCACGGGCTGGAT
>CALQRA010000173.1 GCA_943332855.1 Candidatus Kuenenia stuttgartensis | reverse complement strand
GCGGCGCATCTGATCGACGGGGTCGTTGTCACCTCGGTCGACGAGCGACTCGGCGAGACAAAGGGCCATCGAGGTGTCGTCCGTCCATTGGCCCGGCTCGAGTCCAAACGGGCCGCCTCCGACCATGTCGGTGAGCGGCTCGAAAGATCCGGGCGAGTGAAACTCCACCGTCGTCCCGACCGCATCCCCTGCGGCAAGGCCGAGGAGTGCTCCGCGGGCCCGGTTGCGCGAGCCAGTCATAGTCGCCGTCATGAGGACTCCTGTGTTGCGATCAATCCGCGAAGAGGGGGGCAATGGCTGCTCGAGAAGTGGCGGGCTTCAGGTGGTCACCGTCGAGGGTAACGACACTTGAAAAAGCAGCGGGGCCGAATCATACGTCAGGTGGCAGGTTCTTTTTTTGGGCTGACGCCAACGCGAACCTTCTAAACGCCGTGGCAGCGCCTCAGGCTCCCGATCCCCTGCCATTCTTTGGTTTGATTTCTTTTATGCCGCGATCGTCTTGTCCGAGGGCGTCAGCCATCCATTCACCGGTGTGATCGTCCCAATCAAACTTCGTCGACAGCTCTCCCGTCGACCAATACTCGGTCATCACGACGAGCACGTCGTCGAGGGAGAGGACGTTGGCAACGGTGGCCGGAAGCGGGCACTGCCGGTGGGGATGCTCGTTCTCGGTACAGACGTTGCGGTAGAAGACGACCGTCTTGGCGCGATCATCGCAATTGGGCCGTGCCGCCATGAGGTGCGTGAAGCCCTCGCCGTAGACGTGCCGCGCCTCGATACGATAGCGGCCGTTGGTGCCACCCGCCTGGGCCCAGTTGCCGTTCCCGTCCTTGAGGTTGAGAAACGTTGGGCCTTCGGCGGTCGCTAGCTTCGAGACTGCTTTCTGCACCGCCTCGAGCGAGACGGGGAAGACGTCCTTGTGTCCTTCGAGCATGAGCCGATAGAGCGGCACTGGGAGCGTTCTCCAGGAAGTCAACGTTTCGTGTATCCCCGATCAGAGCCCTAACCAAGCGTCACCCGCTCCCCAGCCGCTCAACGAACGCGTCAAGCTCTCTCCAGATCGGATCACAGAGCCCTGGGCGATAAGCAGCCGCCCTGAGGCCGAGATGCTCTCCTCCGTACTTGAGGATCATCTTCTCGTTTTTCTCCCCCGGCTTCATCGATTCGCGGAGGTTGGCGAGCCGATCGGCAGCCTTCACGACAAGCGCAACGGTGTCGTCGCCGCTCAATGCCGCCAATTTTCCGTTGCGTCGCCTCACCTTCTCTGCCTTGTCTTTCACTTTCTCGTCGGTCAGAAACCTCACGAGCCTCGCCACCTGGTCGCCGAACTCGGCCGCCACCTCCTCCTCGGTGGTTGGAGTGTCCTCGATGACATCGTGCAGCCACGCCACGGTTTCCGCCAGTTCGCCATACGGAGCGGCGATCGCCGCCACGGCCCCGAGGTGATAGGCGTAGGGGGGCGAATCATCGCTGTTCCCGTACCTCTGGTTACCGTGCTTCTCGATCGCCCAGTCTCGGGCGTGTGACACGAGGTCCTTCATCACTTCCTCCAGTTGCCGGGGTGCGTGGCCGCCCCCCTTACGCATGTCGCCTCACATGGTTCGGCTGGCACGGCACGCTCGCGGAAAAAGACGCCACCTGGCCGGCAGATCGAGGGGGCGGGCCATTTGGCCATGGCGACCCGCCCCTCGTCGCCGAGTGTTGATCCTGTCAGGCTCTCTCAACTCAAAATCCGCGTGACGGAATGCACGATCTTTTCATCCCGAACCAAGGCGAACCCTGCCCTTCCGGCTAAGTACTTCCACGAGTCCGGCGGACTGCTGAAACGCCACACCACATCCCCTTCTTGGATCACCACAGTCATGGCGTACCATGCGGAATACTCCTCGGCGGTGATGTCTTCCGCTGGCTCCACGAGCCACTCAACGGGCGGCCAGGTATCGGGCTCGCTCATCAATTCCCTCCATTCTTACTACGAGTGTTCGTCCGGGCTTGCCGGCCCTTCTTCGCTGGAAACTCAAAACCAACCCGTCCTTCGTCACTGACCACGATGTTCGCCTTGAACGGCCTGCCTGACTTGCCGTGAAAGCCGGCGAGGAGATCGGTCCGCTTGTCGCGGAGCAGTTGCCCGGCCTCGTCGGGCGTGATCGTTCGACCGCACCAGAGCCGCTTGAGCGTGAGCTGGCAGGGTGCCTCCTCACCGACGGCGCCGTCGCAGACGTAGCCCGCCGGTCGCTCACGGACGGCCCCGCCACAACAGGGGCAGGTGCCGATCGTGGGGTGATCGGCGGAGAGGTCGCTCTTGAGCGAGTCAAAGAACATCTCGCAGCGCTCTTCCGCCGGGAGCCAACGCAGGCAGCCCGAGTAGTGCTTCCGCTTCTTCGCGCTGTAGAAGCCGTCGAGCTCGCCGATCACGCCGTTCTGGAGCAGTTGCTCGAGCTCGTGGATCGCGAGATGACGGCCGTACTGCACCTTCGAAATCCGCAGGCGACCATCCGCCGTGCTGTAGTCGAGCAGCCTCTCGACGAGCGGCTCGCCGGTGCCGGGGAGCGTGATCTGGGGCAGCTCCTGAAGGACAAGGTCTGTCGGCGAAGCCTTCACGGTCTCCACGAGGTCCACGGCCAGTCGTCGCACCTCTGCCAAAAACGCGTCGGCGGCAACGGCGTCTTCCTCGATGGCCTGAAGCTTCGCCTCCCACTCGCCGGTCATCTCCGGGCTGGCAAGAACGTCGAGCCGCAGCCGTTCGATCAGCTGCACAAGCCCCATCGCCTTCGGTGTGGCCGAAAGCTGCCGGCCCTGCCTGGTCACGTAGCCATCCGAGATCAGTTTCTTGAGGATCTCCGTTCGGGTGGCGGCGGTGCCAAGGCCGCGGCCACTCATCAATTTCCGAGCTTGTTCATTCTCAACGAGCTTCCCCGCCTTCTCCATCGCCTTGAGGAGCGTCCCGTCGGTGTAGCGGCCCGGCGGCGTCGTCTGCTTTGCCTCGACTTCGACCGACACCACCTGGGCCACGGGATTCGAAAGTCCGTGTCCCGTGGCCGTCGCAGGCTCGGCCGTCTTACCATCAACGACCTGCCACCCCGGCACGAGGAGCGACTTCCTGACGGCCTGGAATGTTTCCCGCTCGACGGTGAACGTGAGCGTGACCACTTCGGTCTCGGATCGCGGCAGGAAAGCCGCCACAAACCGTCGGACGATCAGATCAAAGATCTTTTGTTCGGTGTCGGAGAGCGTCGGCATCGGGCCATCGGGCCGAATCGGGATGATGGCAGTGTGGTCGCCCACCTTCGAGCTGTCGAACACCCGCTTATTCGCAGGATCGATGCCGAGGTCGAGCGCCTGCCGGGCCGCTTCTGCCGCGTCAGGCATCGTGGCGGCGATGTGGGTGAGCTGATCCCGCACGTTCTCGATGTCGTCCTCGGGCCGAAGGTGCTGGTACTCGGTCCGTGGGTAAGAAATCACCTTCTTCTCGGCGTAGAGGCTCTGGGCGATCTTCAGCGTCATGTCGCCCGGGAAGCCATACCGGTTGCTGGCATCGGCGAGTAGGTCGTTGAGCTTGAAGAGCATCGGAGGGGCCTCCGTCTCGACTCTGTGCTTCATCGCGACGGCAGCCGGCCGGCCCATGGTCTTGGCGGAGATCTCGGTAGCCCGAGCGGCGCTGCCGATCCTTGTTCCTTCGTCGCCCGCTGCGGCAGTGCCGTCTGCCCGCCACTTCGCCTCCACGGCCGTGCCTTGGCCGAGGTCAATCGTCGCAACCGCCTCCCAGTAGGGCTGCGGGATGAAGGCGAGTACCGATCGTTCACGCTCCACGATCATGGCCAGCGTCGGCGTCTGCACCCTGCCGGCGGGTGTCTTGTGAAACCCGCCACCGGCACTGATCAGGGCGGTGAGGGCACGGGTAATGTTGATGCCGATCAGCCAGTCGGCGATCGTGCGGCACTTCCCCGCGGCAGCCAATCCCTCCACCGACGCGTTGGTGCGAATGTTCTGGAAGGCCCGCCGGATGCCGTCCCCGGTCATCGACTGCAGCCAGAGTCGGCTGAGGGGCTTGCTGCATTCGGCGTGCTCGATGATCTCGCGGAAGATCAGCTCCCCTTCACGGCCGGCGTCGCAGGCATTGATCACTCCCACGATGTCGGGCCGAGACAGAAGGGCGACCAGGTGTGCCAGCCGTTTCTGTTGTGATGCCTTGGGTGTGAGAGCGATCAGAGCGGGAATGATCGGCAGTGCCGCAAACCCCCAGGGCTCGTCCGGCATCTGCTGCTCGAGGAGATGGCCACTGGCGGCTGCCAGGACGAGTGTCTCGGATTCGTAGTGGTCGTCGTGCTTCGTGAAACCACCGAGGGCCTTGGCGATGTCGTTCATCACGGAAGGCTTCTCAGCAATCACGAGCAGCTTCTGCGACGAGGTGTCGGTGGTGGCGAGGCGAATCATGGGGAGCTCCTTGGCGAGACGACGGTGTTGAAATGGTGATCGAGACGTGATCGCTTTCGATTGCTTTCGGTGTCGCTCTCTTTTCACAACTAGTACGTTGCATCGGCCTCGTCAAGCAATTCGTGAAAACTTTTTTCAGCGATCACGACGGTTTCATCGCTCCTCGCGCACGCGATGAATGTGCGCGTGCGCCCATGCGCATGCGCGTACGCGTGTGTGTGTAGGCACGCGTACGCGAGCGCACACGTGTACGCGTACGCGTGCGAGGCGGGGCGAGAGGAGCGTGGCTCTTGCATGGGCGACGCGTATTGGGTGGCACGCATCGCTTGGACGTAGCAGTCCGTTGGCCGCGATCGCGCTGCAGCAATGGCTCGCGCGAAACGACCACCGGCCTTGTCGAAGTCGTCACGATGGCGAGCAGCGAGAGCGGACCGTCAGCGGCTAGGGCAAGACGGTCGAGATCCAGCAGGTCGACGAGGACCGCTACGGCCGGGTCGTCGCGAACGTCCGTGTCGGCGGCGTCTATGTGAACCGGGAGCAGGCCGCCAAGGGGCTCGCCTGGCGGTACGTCCAATACGACAAGAGGGCGAGTTCACGCAGGTCGAGCAAGCCGCCAAGACCGCCCGCAAGGGGCTCTGGGCCGACGCGAACCCGGTGCCGCCCTGGGAATGGCGAAAGGGCGAGAAGGAGCGGAATGGGGCGATGGGGCGGGAGAGCGAATAACCAGAGTGTCCGGCGACGAGGCGTTTCCATTTCTTCTCCTTCCTCACCATCTTCGCTGCCTGCCGCCCGCTTGCTCGACGGCGGCGGGGTCGACGGCCTACGATGGCGAGGGGCAATCGGGAGTTTGCGCATGGCTGCCGAGGTTGCTGGAAGGTCCTGCCGTCGCGGGGCCGGGGTACGCTGTTCATTCGAGCGGCTCGAGAACCGGAGGGCGCTGGCGGCCGACGGCAGCCTTCCCACCTTCGACTTTGCCGCGGCGATCGTCACCGATCTGTGGGTCGATCCGGTCGCGGGCGATGACGCCGCCACTGGCGCCTCACGGACGGCGGCCCTTCGGACAGTCACGGAAGCTTGGCGGCGGATTCCCTCCGGTACGCCACTGTCAGTCGGCGTCCGCATCGATCTTGTCGCCGGCACGTACGACGAGAACATGGTTCCGGTCTACTGGGAGCGGCGCCACGGGACGAGCGCGGCCCCGATCATCCTTCTGGCTGCCGACGGTGCGGGCAGCGCCCGTCTTCCGGCGATGAACGTCGCCGACTGCTCGAATCTCTACCTCGACGGTCTGGTGATCTCGTCAGGCGGGGGCGATGTCCTCCACTTCGATTCCTGCACCGCAGTGCTCGTCCGCGACACGGCGATCGTCGGCACCGGTTCGATCGTCGACTACGCTTGTCCGCAGGAGGCGCTCAAGGTGAACCAGTGCCGCGACGTCTTCGTCGAGGGTTGCGACATCTCCGGCGCCTGGGACAACGCAATCGATTTCGTCGCCGTCCAGGGGGGGCACGTCGTCGGCAGCCGGATTCATCGCTCCGGCGACTGGGCGATGTACGTGAAGGGGGGGTCGGCAGGGATCCTCGTCGCCGGCAACGAACTGTACGACGCCGGCACGGGCGGCTTCACAGCCGGCCAGGGAACGGGCCTGGAGTGGATGGTGGCCCCCTCGCTGACGTACGAGGCCACCGACATTCTCTTCACTCGGAACATCATCCACGACACCGACGGCGCCGGCGTCGGCGTGAACGGCGGGAGGAATGTCGCGATCACCTCCAACGTGATGGTGAGGGTCGGTGCCCGCAGCCACGTCATCGAGGTCGGATTCGGATCCCGCTCCTGCGACGGCGACACCGCCCGCTGCACCGCGCTGCTCGCTCAGGGCGCATGGGGAACGAACGTGGTCGGCGTCGAGGTGCCGATCCCGAACGACGGAGTGTCGATCATCGGCAACGTGGTCTTCAATCCGGACGGGTTCGCGAGCCAATGGCAGCAGTTCTTCGTCGCCGATCCCCGACTCGCACCAGACGGTTCAATCGTTCCCTCTCCCGTCCGGGCCGACACCGATCTCACGATCGCCGACAATATCATCTGGAACGGCAGCCCGTCGCTCGATCTCGGGATCGGCTCGCCGGAGCTCGCAGCGCGGGTCGTAGCCACCAACTCAATCAATACCCTTCGCCCGGTGCTGGTCGATCCCCCCCACGGCGATTACCGTCTTACGGACGGGTCGCCGAGGCCGGCGAATTGGCTCGGGACGCCAGTGGTGGCCCCGATCCCCACATCTCCGGCCCCGGAAGTTGCCGTGACATTTGCGGATGCTCCGGCGTCGCTCACCGCCACGCGTGCCAATGGCCAGGCGGGGCTCACATGGAAGGCGCCGGCTTCCAACGGCGGCTCGGCGATCATCGACTATGTGGTTCAGTCGAGTGCCGACGGCGGCAGGACGTGGAAGGCCGTCGCGCACAAGGCTTCCACCATGACGACTATGACGGTGACCGGGCTCGCCAACGGCACGGGCTACCTGTTCCGCATCGCGGCGGTCAATGGCGTCGGCACTGGAGCCTTCACAACGCCCACGGTAGCGGTCGTGCCGGCGACATTCGCCGATGCCGCCACCGCGGTTGCGGCCAAGCGTGGCAATGGTCAGGTGGGGCTCACATGGAAGGCGCCGGCTTCGAACGGCGGCTCGGCGATCACCGACTATGTGGTTCAGTCGAGTGCCGACGGCGGCAAGACTTGGAAGGCTTTTGCCCACAAGGCTTCCGCCGCGACCACGATGACGGTGACCGGGCTCGCCAACGGCACGGGCTACCTATTCCGCATCGCGGCGGTCAATCGCATCGGGACCGGTCCCTTCACCGAACTGACACCTGCCGTCGTGCCCGCGACCTTTCCCGGCACTTTGACCGCCCTCACCGCCACGCGTGGCAACGGCCACGTGGGGCTCACATGGAAGGCGCCGGCTTCGAGCGGCGGTTCGGCGATCACCGACTACCTCGTCCAGTCGAGCACCGACGGCGGCAGGACGTGGAAGGCTTTTGCCCACAAGGCTTCCGCCGCGACCACGATTCCCGTGACCGGCCTCGTCAACGGCACGGGCTACCTGTTCCGCATCGCGGCGGTCAATGACGTCGGCACTGGAGCATTCACGAAGCCCACGGTAGCGGTCGTGCCGGCGACCCTACCAGGCATCGTGGCCGATCTTGCGGTCACCACCGACAGCGGCAGGGCGAAGCTCGCCTGGAAGGCGCCGGCCTCGAACGGGGGGACAGCAATCCTCGATTACTCGATCCAGTGGAGCGACGACGACGGCCGCAACTGGAAGACCTTCGCCCACAAGGTGTCGACCGCCACTTCAGCCACCATCGCAGGGCTCGTGTCTGCAGCATCGTACCGCTACCGCGTAGCCGCCCTGAACGCCGTGGGGACGGGGGGGTCTATCGAGGTGTCGAAGGCAGCAATCTGATGTGTTGCGTGGTGTGCGCTGAAGGAATCAAGAGGAGCGGTTCGCGAGCCGCCGCCACGCCAGCGTGGCCAACTACCCCTACCTTCCGGATGCCGTGGGAGACCTTTACCCGTAAGACGGCGTGCTGGTGGACGACGGCACGTATCAAGAGTGAGTCTGGGGAGCGCGGGATGGGAACACCACGGCTGATAGCTAAAGAAAAGCGGTGGGTTGCCCCGGACCGCTTTTCCTCCCAGCTGAACCGCCGGGATTCGGTCTACCCTCGCCATTCGGAGCACGCCTGCCGATAGCCGCACGAAGCACAGCCGACCACAGACGGTGCCGGGTAGAAGTTCTCGCTCGCGATCGCCTTCCAGACCCGCTCGACGCTGGTCACGGTACGGGCCAGTCGATCGGGCCGGACTTCACCCAGGTGCTCCTCAATGACCGGCTCCTTGGTCTTGGTCAGCACCAGGAACCGCGTCACGAGTTTCTTCCCCGGGGCCAACTCACCGGCGAGCTTCGAATAGAGGAGCAGTTGCTCGCTTGCGTCCTCGGCTTGCTCGGGGCTCCACTTTGCCCGTGAAGTCTTGAAGTCGGTGAGCATGAGCCGGTCCTCATCCTCCGTGACCAGATCGATCCGGCCATAGAGATCAGGCACGCCCTCGACCAGCGTCCCCCGGATCTCCTCCTCGACCCCCAGAACTCTCCCCTGAACGCTCGCCGCTGGGCTACTCAAGAATGCCGTGAGCATCTTGGCAGCCAGGGCATCCAGCGAAGCCCGGGTCTCTGAACTCCCGAACTGGATCGCATCGGGATCATGCGGCAGCCAGGCACTCCGGTAGGCGAACAGGAGCTGCTCGACATCGGGCTTCGCCTCGCCAGCCAGCTCCGCCCGGTAGAAGTCCTCGATCGCCGCGTGGATGCCGGTGCCGAAGACGAGTGCGCTTGAGACAGACTCTTCGGGTAGACCGGCGACGTAGCGGAACCAGTATTTCAGCGGGCAGGTCCGGAACGTGCTGATGGCCGACCACGAGAGATAGTCGCGGCCGGTGAGGACTCGGGCGACCTCGTTGGCGGGGTTCGTGCTGGCGGGATCTTGCGGCTCCAATCGCGTGAGCACCGGCAGCAGCCCCTCTTCCACACCGGCGATCATCGAGCACCCCCGTTCGTTGCGTAGGTGCCGTTTGTGTGGCCGCTCGCGCTGGCGCCGTCTTGGTCGTCTGACTTCAGTTCGTCGATGAGGTCGCTCGCCTGTCGGATGCCCAGCGAGTCGGCCGTCTGGAGCCCGAAGCGTTCCCTGAGCAGCGCCACGAGGTCAATCCGCCGCCGGGAAGCAATCGCCCGGATGGCCTTCACTTGGGAAGCCGTGGCGGGACGAGGGCTGGGCTGACTCCGGATGAGCTGGACGGGGACGCGCTGAGTGGCCGTCACCATGGGGCCTTGGATGGCCGGAGACGTGCGGACCTCAATGACGGCCTCTTGCTGTCTGGGCTGGGCCTGTATCTGGGATTGGGTCTGGCTCTGGGGCAGGAGCAGGCTGGTGTCGGTTGGGCTGTCATGCGTGAGTCTGGTGATCTCGTCTTGCACGGCCTGCTCGCACGACTGGTATGCGCGCCTGACGACCATCTGGAACCCCTGGGTGTCGTTGAGGAGCGTACTGTCGAGTTCCGCTTCGATGGTGCAACTGGCCGACGCACTCGAGAAGCCGGGTAAGCCGACCTTCTTTGAGACGCCCGCATGGAGCTTGAGCATGGGGTGGTGGTCCTTCGTGGCTGTAGGGATGGTGGAAATAGAAAAGCGACGGGCGTGGGTGCAGGGAGGCTTGAGCACCTCCACCACACCGCACGCCCGTCGCTTCATGGGGTTGCGGGAAACTAGCCGGGATCTCAGCAGCAGGTCACGCCGCTCGAGCCAGCTGCTTCTTGGGGCTGGACTTCACGCTGGTCTTCCGGCGGCGGGCCTTCAACTC
>CALQRA010000172.1 GCA_943332855.1 Candidatus Kuenenia stuttgartensis | reverse complement strand
AGGCGGGGCAGATCGACACCGCCCCCTGGATCACCCACCGGATCCCGTTTGCCGACACCATTGCCACGTTCCCCACGCTCCTCGAGCCGGCCAGCGGCGTCATCAAGGCGGTTGTGGAGATGCCGGTATAAGCGGTCGATCCTTACGGAGTTCACAGCTTGTCTGGGTTTCCGACCTTGTCACCACACACTGGAGCCAGGCTCGATGGACTGGTAGGGTGGGACCAGAGACGGTGTCACCCCACCGCCCGAAAGGGCTCCAGAGCCGTCATGCCGATCCGATCGCGAGGCCTCCACCGATCCGAATCGTTCCCCGCGCGGGTGGGGCGTCGTCCTCACGGCACAGCGGCCCCGGGCTTCACGCTCGTCGAACTGCTCGTCGTGATTGCGATCATCGGCACGCTCGTCGGGCTTCTCCTCCCGGCCGTCCAGGCTGCCCGCGAGGCTGGCAGGCGGGCTGCCTGTGGCAACAATCTCCGCCAGCTCGGGCTGGCGGTGTCGAACCAGGAGGCGGCCCAGGGATCGATCCCGACCTGGCGGCAGGAGCTGACGCTGGCGGAGTATCCATCCCCACCGAATCCGTTTTTCCCGCTCCATACCTTCGCCCGCTCACCGATGGGGCCGATGGGGAGGCTCCTGCCGTATCTGGAGGAAGCCTCGCTGGCAACGCGCTTCGACTCTCGGCGCGCCCTGATCGATCCGCTGAATCTCCCGCCGCCGTTTCCGAGGGGCCAGGGCAGCGTGGAGGTACGGACGCCGGTGCCGCTGTTTGTCTGTCCCTCCACCCCGTCGGGCATGCCCGCCGATTACAACGCGTTCCTACAGAACTTCGGGATGCCGGCCGGCGTTCCCTACCCGATGCCGCGGACCGACTACGCGCCCCTGCGGGGGATCGATGCGAGCCTTTCCGTCTGCGTCGGTCTCCCTCCCGTGCCCACTTCCAACTCGTTGTTCGGTGCCGAGGACGTCGCCACGGCGCGGCGCGTGCGGTTTCGGGAAGTCACCGACGGGCTCTCCAAAACGCTCTGCTTCATCGAGGAAGCCGGCAGGCAACAGCGCTGGTTCAAGGGGCGCCGGGTGCCCGCGAATGCCGCCGGCGGCAGTCTCCTCGTGGCCTGCTTCTACGGAGATTTCAACACGGCCCGACTCACCCGCGGCTTGAGCGGCGCTACCGACCTCGACCCCAAGCAAGCGGGCTGTACGGTTATCAACGTCTCCAACGACGACAACCCCTACGCCTTCCACGCCGGCGGGGTGATGACCGTCCGGGCCGACGGCGCGGTGGCGCTCCTCGCCGACACCACCGACAACTGCGTCTACGTGGCCCTCGTGTCGCGGGACGGGGGGGAGGCCGAGGCGGGGGAGTAGTCGGCAGGCTCCGCGCTGGCCTCGCATTCCTCTCCTCCCGGGGTGTATCGTGGAAGGGTGGGGGCCCGCGGCCGGGACGACAGGAAGGGGGAGCCATGCTTGGCGATCTGAATCCACCCCGGGAACTCTTTCCCGGTCGGTCGTCGGCCGGTCGTCGGCCGGGCCGCCGTGCGATGCTCCGCGCGAGCGTGACGGGCTTGGCCGGGCTGACGGGCTTGGCCGCACGGCCCGGGGCCGCGGCGCTTCCCGGGGGAGCCGCCAAGGCGAAGTCGACGATCCTCTTCTTCCTCTGCGGCGGCTCGTCCCATGTCGACCTGTGGGATCTGAAGCCCGCCGCACCGGCCGAATACCGCGGCGAGTTCCGCCCCATCGCCACGACAGCCCCGGGGCTGTCGATCTGCGAGCACCTCCCCCTCACGGCGAAGCAGGGGCACAACATCGCGCTCGTCCATGGGGTCACCGATTCGGGTCTCGCCACCGGCGACCACCACGCCGGGTATTACTTCAACCTCACTGGCCACGCCCCCGATATCACCTTCCGGACGATGGGCAACGACCGGCGTCCGTTTCCCACCGACTGGCCCCACATGGCGGCGGTCGTCGGCTCGCGCCGGCCGCTCCATCCGTCGCTCCCGCAGACGATCACGCTCCCCTATCGTCCGAGCCAGGCCCCCTACACGCGCCCGGGGCAATTCGCCGGTCGGCTCGGCCTCGAGCACGACCCGTTCTTCCTCGAGGGGACCTTCAACGACCCGATGCGGTTCATCGTCCCCGATCTCGCTGTCGACGCCGCCGGTGCCGGCCGTCTCACCGACCGCCGCGGTCTCCTCGACAGCCTCAACCGGCTCCGCCACGACCTCGATCTCGAGGCATCAATAGGCAACTACACGCGCCAGCAGGAGCGGACGTTCGACCTCCTCGCCGCCTCGTCGACCGCCGGCGCCTTCGACATCCACCGCGAGCCGGAGCATGTCCGGGCGCTCTACGGCCCGACGATCAACGGCACGAGCCTGCTCATGGCCAGGCGGCTCGTCGAGGCGGGAGTGCCGTACATCACCGTTTTCTGGTCGGAGGAGGATGCGGTGGTGTCGAAGAAGTGCGCCAGCGGCGGCGGCTGGGACACCCATGCCAACAACTTCAGCTGTCTGCGGGAGAATCTCCTCCCGGAGTTCGACCGGGCGTTCGCCGGTCTCGTCGGCGACCTCGACGACCGTGGTCTCCTCGACTCAACACTCCTGCTGGTGTCGAGCGAGATGGGGCGGAAGCCGAAGATCGGCGATCCCCGGTCGGGGGGCCCGGGGGGCGCCGGACGCGACCACTGGACGGCCTGCATGAGCGTCGTCATGGCCGGCGGCGGCATCCGCGGGGGGGTGGTTCACGGTCGCTCCGATCCGCGCGGCGAATATCCGGAGGAGAAGGTAACCCCGGGCGATGTCGTGAAGACGGTCTACGCCGCGATGGGGATCGACGACCTCGAGGCCACCGACAACCTCGGCCGCCCCTACAACCTCCTCGACGACGGCCGCGTCCTGCCGATCCTTTGAGCCGAGAGGAAAGGGGCTGGCGAAGACTTCTGCGGGATCTTCAGCCGCGATCCGCAGGGTTTGCGCAGTCGCCGCCGCTTGACAGGCTGTCAGGGGCGAGGGAAAGATACCTGTGTACCCGCACCTCTGTGCGGTGCTGACTGGACCACCGGAGGCATCGGCAGCTCTCTCTCACCCAAGAGTTGGCATGCACGCGCCCGGCCATTCGACAGGTCCAACCTCCAGCGGCTCCTCTGCCGCCTCCTCCCTCGGCCCTCTGGGGGAGAGCGTCCTTCAGCGGAGCGTGACGACGGCGGTGGCGCGGAATCTGGCGACGACGACAAAGACGTCGCCGAAGATGATGTCGATCACGCCGCGTTGGCTGTTGCGGCTGCTTCCCTTCACGCAGGTAGAGGGGGGGACATACCGAGTCAACCGGACGAAGGTCGAGCTTCCGCGGGCCCAGCGGATTGGAGTCGATCTTTCGGCGGTGGCTAGCGGCGGAACGCCAGTTCTGGCGCCGGAATCGCTGCGGAGCGTGCCGCTGTTTTCTCGTCTTCCGGATGGGATCGTGAGCCGGATGGCAGGCCGCTTCAAGCCTGAGCAGGTGTCGCTGGGGAACACGCTGATCGGCGAGGGGGAGGATGGCAACACGTTCTTCATCCTCGCGCATGGACAGGTGGAGGTGCTCTCGAAGGGGGCACACGGCACGAACCTGCGAATCGCGCTGCTCTCCGAAGGGGAGTATTTCGGCGAGACCGACATCGTCTCCGACAAGCCTTCCGACGTGACGATCCGGACCCTCACGCCTTGCGTGCTGCTGACGCTCTCGCGGAAGGATCTCGACGGCGTGCTCTCCGAGGAGCCGCGACTGGCTGATGACTTCCGCCGGGCGATCGATGAGCACCGCGAGCTGCAGTCGACGGTCAACCGCTACGGCGAGCGGAATATCGACCTCGTGAGCGGATTCGCGGAGAACGTGGAGATCCCGGAGACGTTTGTCGATTATTCGGCGACGCCGCGGGAATATTCGCTCTTGGCGGTGCAGACGGTGGTGCGCGTCCACACGCGGGTGTCGGATCTCTACAACGGCCCGTACGATCAGCTCGAAGAGCAGATGCGACTGACGATCGAGGGGATCAAGGAGCGTCAGGAGTGGGAGCTGGTCAACAACCCGAAGTTCGGTCTGCTTCATTCGGTCGATCCCGCGATGCGGATCAGCCCGCGGTATGGGGCGCCGACGCCGGACGATCTCGACGAGCTTTTGGCGCTGGTGTGGAAGAAGCCGAGCTTCTTCCTGGCACACCCGAAGGCGATCGCGGCGTTCGAGCGGGAATGCACCTGGCGCGGCGTGCCGCCAGTGACGGTCGATCTTTACGGGACGCCTGTGATCGCGTGGCGCGGTGTGCCGCTGATCCCGTGCGACAAGCTGGATATCAAGGGGCGCTACCACTCGAACCAGTGGCTGGGGACAACGAGCATCTTGCTCGTGCGAACCGGCGAGGCCGATCAGGGGGTGGTGGGGCTGCACCAGACGGGGATCCCCGGCGAGATCATGCCGAGCCTGTCGGCGCGCCTCATGGGCCTCGACAGCCTCGGCGTCGCCTCCTACCTGCTCACGAACTACTTCTCGATGGCCGTCCTCACCGACGATGCCCTCGGTGTCCTCGAGAATGTCGAGGTCGGCTATTACCACGACTACGAACACCGCAAGTCGACCCCCAAATAAGCCTGCAGGGACAATTCAATCATGAACGAGTTCCCTGGAATCGAAGCCCACGAGCCTTCCTCCGAGATGATCTCCCGGATCGCCTCGCGCCTCGTCGCCGAGGCGACGGGGGGAGCATCGCCGCAGGCAGTGGCGGCGACGTCGCCCGTGACCTCAGCGCGGGCGTTCGACGGCGGCCTTCCCCCCGCCGCGGCCCTGCCGACCCTCCCGCCGGCGCTGCCGGAAGCCCGCGCAGGCGCGTTTCCCGTCGCGTCGAGGCTGCCGGCGGGCACGACCGCCGGGCCGGCGGCCGATCCCTACGCGGGGCTCAAGTCGTTCGTGTCGCGGATCCGGGGCCTCGACGCCTCCCCCGGCGATCGGAGTGCGGGCTTCCAGGGGCACGATCCTTCCCTCGAGGCTGCTGCCGCGGCGATCCGCTCGGCGGCGCGGGGGCTCGACGGCAGCCCCGCTCGGTATGGGGCCTTCGATGTCGAGGGGGTGCGGCGCGATTTCCCCATCCTCCACCAGAAGATCAACGGCAAGCCGCTGGCCTGGTTCGACAATGCGGCCACGACCCAGAAGCCGCGGCAGGTGATCGAGGCGATCTCCCACTACTACGCCACCGACAATTCGAACATCCATCGCGGGGCTCACACCCTCGCCGCCCGCTCGACCGACGCCTACGAAGGGGCCCGGGCCACGGTGCAGCGGTTCCTCGGGGGGGCGAGCCCGGAGGAGATCATTTTCGTCCGCGGCACGACCGAGGGGATCAATCTCGTCGCCAACGCCTGCGGCGCGCGCTTCTCGGCCGGCGATGAGATCGTCCTCAGCGAAGTCGAGCACCACGCCAACATCGTTCCCTGGCAGATGCTCGCGGAGCGGACCGGGGGGGTGATCCGCGTGGCCCCGATCGACGACCGGGGGGACGTGATCCTCGAAGCCTACGCGGCGCTGCTCGGGCCGCGGACGAAGTTCGTCGCCCTCACCCATGCCTCCAACAGCCTGGGGACGATCCTTCCGGTCGAGGCGATGACCGGCATGGCGAAGGCCCACGGCGCGCGCGTCCTTGTCGACGGGGCGCAATCCGTGTCGCACTTCCCCGTCGATGTCCGCCGCATCGGCTGCGATTTCTTCGTCTTCTCTGGGCACAAGATCTTCGGCCCCACCGGAATTGGGGCGGTGTGGGCCTCGGCCGAAGCGCAAGGGTCGATGCAGCCCTGGCAGGGGGGAGGCAACATGATCCGCGACGTGACGTTCGCGAAGACCGTCTATGCCGATCCCCCGGCGAAGTTCGAGGCGGGCACGCCGAACATCGCCGACGCGATCGGCCTCGCCGCGGCCCTCGACTATGTGACGGCGGTGGGAAGGGAGCGGATCGCCGCCCAAGAGCATCTCCTCCTCGAGCACGCCACAGCCCGCCTCGGGGCGATCCCTGGCGTGCGCCTCGTGGGGACGGCCCGGGCGAAGGTCGGGGTGCTGTCGTTTGTGATCCCCGGTCGCGACGTGATCGAGATCGGTCGGGCCCTCGATCGCGAGGGGATGGCCGTCCGGGCCGGTCACCACTGCGCCCAGCCGTCGCTGCGGCATTTCGGTCTCGAAGCGACCGTGCGTCCGTCGCTGGCCTTCTACAACACGATCGAGGAGATCGATCGGCTCGGCGTGGCCGTCGAGCGCATCGCCTACGGCCGCGGGGTGGGAGCGGGGCTGACGACAAGGCTTCAGTCGTCTGACGGCGGTGCGCCATCGATCGGCGCCAGCGCCCGGAAGAATCGTCCCGACCGGCCGACGAGGAGCGCCGGGAGGAGGACGAGGTCGCCGGCGAGGGCCGCGGCGATGAGCAGCGCCAGCAGCCAGGCGAAGCGGCTCGTCGGGGCAAACGAGCTCCAGGCGAACATGAGGATGCCGAACGCGCACACCACCGAGCTTTCGGTGAGCGCGGCTCCCGAATGCCGGAACGCCCCGTGGACGGCAGCCACGCGCAGGTGGCGCCGCTCGGCGGCATCGGCGCCGGCCGGTGCGGCACGCAGCCCGCGGCGGAAGAAGGTGAGGAAGTGGAGGGTGCCGTCGATCGCCATCCCGAGCGCGATCGACGCGGTCATCACGCTGCCGATGTCGAGGGCCGTCCCCGCCCAGCCGAGAAACCCGAACATGAGGATCGTCGGAAAGACGTTGGGGATCATCGAGACGAGCCCCGCCACGACGCCGCGTTCGACGGCCATCATCATCAGGGTGATGACGACGAAGGCGGAGATGAAGCTCGAGAACAGGTCGGAGAGGAGCGTCTTCTGGATGGCGTTGATCAGCGGCATGGCGCCGGTGTAGTCGGCGGTGACGCCGCGCGTCTCGCCGCCATGGGCTGTCACCACCGGCTCGATTCGCTCGCGGACAACGCTGAGGAAGTCGCCGTAGTCGATGCCGGCGAGCGCCGAGGTCCGGGCCGTCACCCGCCACAGCTGCTCACCATCGACGTTCCGCACGATCCGCATGTCGTCGAGGCCGGAGAGACTCTGCTGAAGCTTCCGGGCGGCGATCGATCGGGTTGCCTGGCCGCGGAGCCCGGAGCCGACGTCGAGATCGGGGAGGAACGTGGCCGCCGAGAGGACGCCGCTCACGCCCGGGATGCCCGAGAGTGCCTCCCCCACGTTGCGAACGATATCGAGCCTCTCCGCCGGCCGGATGGGTGAATCGTCGGGGAACCGGAGCACGACCTCGACCGGCACCAGCGGCCCGATCGCCTCCTCGAGCCAAGCGTAGTCGCGGATCACCCGACTGGCGGGGGTGAACAGCGTGTCGATGCTCACCGAGGCGCGAATCCGCGGGATCCCCACCGCCGCCACGGCCATCGCGGTCATGCCGATCCAGGCGATGCTGCCGGCGTGGCGGACCACAAGGCGGGCGCAGGCATCCTCGGTCGCCATCGTCCGTTGGGCAGCGCCACTCGACGGGACGATCGGCCAGCGCTCGAAGATGCCCGGCACAACGAGGAACAGCATCGCGAGGGTGAGCATGACGCCAATGGCCGCATGGAACCCGAACACGCGGATCGGCTCGAGCTCGCTCACCACCAGTGACGCCAGGCCGACGGCGGTCGTGCCGGCCGACAGGCTGCAGGGAAGCCAGCCCAAGCGGATCGCGCGCCAGGCAACCCCCGCACGCCCCCCGGTGGCGAGTGAATCGATGAGATAGTTGGTGAGGTGGATGCCCCCCGAGACGCCGAGCGTGAGGACGAGCACCGGCATGACGATGAGGATCGGGTTCATGCGGTCGCCGCAGGCCGCCAAACCCCAGAAGTTGAGCCCGACACAGGCCAGCGACACGAGAAACACCAGCAGCGCGTAGGGGAGGCTGCCGAGCGACCACCAGGTGAGGAGCAGGATCACGATCGCCCCAGGGCCGCCGAACCAGAAGAAGCTCTCCATGCTCGCCTCGTCGACCGAGATGTTGTCGACGACCGGGCCAGCGAGGTGGAGGGCCTGTTTGGATAGGCCCGTGATCCGTCCGAGCGTGTCGTGGATCCAAGCCACGGCGGCCCGCCTGTCGGTGAGGCCGGCACGCGTAAAGGGGATCACCAGGCAGGTCGACCGGCCGTCCGGGCCGATGAGGACTCCGCGGAGCCGTTTCATCCCCTCCTCGCGATCGAGCGAGAGGGGTGGTTCGACGAGGCGCGCCAGGGCCATGCCGCCAGTGGCAATGGTCTCGAACCAGGGTTCTCCCTCCCGGTCGTGCGTGTCGGGGCCGGCGGCCGCGGCGAGGAAGGCGTCGATCGCCGGGGCGTCGAGCGTGCAGCCGTCCCACGACGCGATCACGACATCGCCGCTTTGGAACTCGCCGGTGAACTTCTCGTAGGCCGCCCGCGGAGCGAACGACACCGGCACCCACTCGATCGGGGTCGTGGCGTCGACCTGGATCACGCCGAGCGCCGCCGGCACCATCCACGGAGCAACGGCGAGGAGGCAGAGGATCGTCGCCACGCTCACCGGGAAGAGCTGTCCGGTCCACCGGCGGAGTGACGGCGGCGGGGCCCGGTCGGTCATGGCCTTGGCGGAGGGGGGAAAGCGACGAAGCAGTGGGGGACAGCCCTGAATATAGCCTCCCGACAGCCCGTGTTCAGCCGGGGAGCCACGCTGCCAGGATGCCCCCGGCCTTGCCGTCGGGCGGCGGGGGCGTAGATTCGCGGGACCGGCGGGCGCTGTCCGCCCCCGGGCCGAACACCCCCTTCACCACGAGGACCGCCCCCATGCCGAAGAAGACCGTCGCCGACATCGACCCCCGGGGCAAGACGCTCCTGGTGCGCGTCGATTTCAACGTCCCGCAGGACGATGCCGGCGCGATCACCGATGACCGCCGAATCCGGATGGCCCTGCCAACGATTCGCTCGATCCTCGATCGGGGCGGCCGGGCGGTGCTCATGTCGCATCTGGGCCGCCCCGCCGGGAAGGGGACGGAGCCGGCCTTCTCGCTGGCCCCGGTGGCCAAGCGACTCGGCGAGCTCCTCAGACACCCGGTCGCTCTGGCGGCCGATACCGGCGGGCCGGACAGCCACGCCAAGCTTGCCGCCCTCCCCGCCGGCGGCGTCCTCGTGCTCGAGAACGTCCGCTTCAACAAGGGAGAGAAGAAGGGGGACGACGCCGCCTACGTCGACGGGCTCGCGGCGCTGGCCGACGGCTATGTCAACGATGCCTTCGGCACCTGCCACCGCACCGAGGCGAGCATGCACGCGGTGCCGGTGGCCATGAAGAAGGAGGGCAAGCCGGCGGTTGTCGGGTTCCTCGTCGAGAAGGAGATCCAGTATCTCTCCGAAGCCATCGGCAGCCCGAAGCGTCCGTTTGTGGCGATCATCGGCGGCAAGAAGGTGTCGGACAAGATCGAGGTCATCAAGAACCTCCTGGCCATCTGTGATCATGTCCTCATCGGCGGCGCCATGGCCTACACCTTCTCGCTCGCCCAGGGGGGGAAGACGGGGAAGTCGCTCGTCGAGCCCGACAAGGTCGAGCTTGCCAAGCAGCTCCTCGCCAGCGGCGGCGCGAAGCTCGTGCTGCCGCTCGACACGCACTGTGCCGACGACTTCTCCGCTTCCGCCAACAAGAAGGTGGTGAAGGCGGGGGAGATCCCCGACGGCTTCGAAGGGCTCGATATCGGTCCGGCGACGGCGGCCGCCTACGCACGCATCATCCGCACCGCCGGCACGGTGGTCTGGAACGGCCCGATGGGGGTTTTTGAGATGCCCCCGTTCGACGCCGGCACGAAGGCGGT
>CALQRA010000171.1 GCA_943332855.1 Candidatus Kuenenia stuttgartensis | reverse complement strand
GTCATCGGGGAGGGGGCGATCGTCTGCCCGCATGGCATCGTCAGCGCCGATGCCGTGCTCGGTCGGTGTGTGCTCGTCAATTACCACGCGTCGGTGGCGCATGATGCGGCGGTCGGCGATTACGGCGTGCTCGCCCCGTATGCCACGCTCGGTGGGTTCGCCCGGGTCGGTGCGGACGTGTTTCTCGGTCTTCACGCCTCGGTCGGTCCTGGGCGGCAGGTCGGCGATCGGAGCAAGGTCAGCGCCAACTCATGCGCGCTGGCCGACGTTCCCGCCGACACGCTCGTCTACGGTGTCCCGGGGCGGCACGGGCCGCTCTTTTCCTAACAGGTTAGGACCCGCCTGGTGACACTCCGCGTCGCGTCCCATGTCGATGTCCGCTACACGACCCGGCTGCCCACCGGGGTCGACAAGCACATCGCGCGGATGGTGCGCGGCCTGGCAACGCGCCCCGGATTCGATGTTTCCGTCGTCGCACCACGGAACCAACTCGTCGGTGGGGATCTTCCGCAGGCGAGCAGCCTCCATGGGCTTCCGGTCGATCCGATCCCCTTTTCCAACCGCGCCGGCAGGCTGCTCTGGGGGGTGAGTGATCGGCCGCCGATCGACCGCTTCTGCCCGGGCGTCGACTGGGTCTGGTCGCCGCAGGAGTTGTGGGCGCCCGCTCGGCATGCGCGGACCGCCGTCACGGTCCACGGCAGCACGTACTTCGAGCCGAGCTTCCCCGGCTATCACTCCGCCACGTCCCGCTTCGAGCGGGCGAGGATGGCCTGGTTTTTTCGGCGGATCTGCGGTTGTGCAGACCTCGTGCTCCCCGTGTCGCACTATCTCGAGCGCTTCCTCATCGACTCCTTCGGCCTTCGCCCAGAGCGGTCGATCGTCGTGGGGAATGGCGTCGACGAGGCGTTTTTCAGCGCCGGAGACGCGGCGATCGCAGCGGGGCCCGGTGTCCGTTATGATGCGGATCGTGTTCTCGTTGTCGGTGGGCTCAACGGCTGGGACGGTGCCGATCACGTTCTTGCCAGTGCCGATGCCCTCGCGGAACGGATTCCTGGGCTGGCGATCGACGTTGTCGGTACCATGGACGACCCCCGCAGCCTCGCGGCGTGTCAGCGCCGTCCCACCATCCGACGTCTCGGTTTTCGTCCCCCCGCGGAACTCGCCGCGATGATGCCCCAGTATCTGGCGCTCCTTTATCTCCCCAACGTCGAATCCTTCGGGATCGTTGCCCTCGAGGCGATGGCCGCGGCCTTGCCGGTGCTAGCCTGCCGGCTGACGGCGGTGCCGGAGACGGCCGGCGACGGGGCGTGGTATGTCGATGAGAACCGGCCGGAGGAGGTCGTGGAGGCGATCCTGGCGCTTCGCGCTGATGCCCCCCTCCGGAGCTCCTGGGTGGAACGGGGCCGTCGTCGGGCTGCCGGGTTCACCTGGGAAGCTTGCCTGGAGAGATTGGCTCGGGCCTTCGGTGCCGATGCCGCCGCTGAGATGTCCGTGGAGAGCTTGTCGCCATGAACGTCCTCAAGTTGGTGACCGCTGTTTGGTCGATCTTGAACGCCAGGCAAAAGGTCGCCTCGATCGGCCTGCTGGGGTTGATGTTCGTGAGCATGGTCCTCGAGATGCTCGGTGTCAGTCTGATGATTCCGGCCTTGGCGGCGATGACGCTCGATGATTCGACCCCCTCCCCCGTGGCCGCCGCGATCATTGCCCGACTGGGCAACCCGACGAAACAGCAATTGATCGTCGGTGCATTTTTCGCGCTGTTTGTCATCTATCTGGTCAAAACGTGTTTTCTTGCCTTCTCGGTCTATTGGCAGTCGAGGTTCATCACCAACCTCCAGACAAGCCTCTCGAGGAAGCTGTTCTCGATCTACCTTCACCAGCCGTGGTCGTTCCACCTCGGACGCAACTCGGCTGATTTGATGCGGATGATGACCGAGGTAGCCAACTTCTCCCAGCTTTGCTCGACCATGCTTGCCTCGGTGAGCGACTGCCTCGTGCTCGTGGGGGTGGTGGGAATGCTTGCGTACATTGAGCCGCTGAGCACCCTTGTTGCTGGCGGATCCCTGCTGGTGGCGATGCAGTTGCTCGCCTTGATCACGGGCAAGCGGATGCAGCGTTGGGGTGAGATGCGGTTCAAATTGGCGGCAGTCATCGTCCGGCATGTGCACCAGGGGCTGGGGGGAGCAAAGGATGTGAAGATCCGGGGATGCGAGGATTACTTCGTCAACCAATACGACCGGCACGCCCGTGTTTCGGCCTCCCTCTCGGTCCGCCAGATCGTGATGGCGCAGATTCCGCGGATGTGGCTCGAACTCGTCGCCGTATCAACACTCTGCGCGCTGGCCGGGACGATGCTCTGGCAAGGGCGGGACAGCCGCGACATGGTTGGCAGCCTCGGGCTGTTCGCGACGGCCGCCTTCCGGCTCCTCCCGTCGGTCAACCGGCTCGCCCTGGCAGCCCAGAACTTCCGCTTTGGTGCGTCTGGGCTGAAAGCCATTCAGGATGATCTGAAGCTGTTCACTTCTCCTCCGGAAGCCTCACGGAAGATGGAGTTTCGACGATCGATCGCCATCGAAGGGGTTACGTTCCGATTTGCAAACACGTCTGCCCCGGCTCTCGACGCGGTGTCGATGTCCATCCCCTACGGCGCGGCGGTCGGAATCATCGGCGGCAGTGGTGCCGGCAAGAGTACCGCCGTCGACCTGCTTCTTGGTCTCCTCGAGCCCAATGGGGGGAGGATAACGGTCGACGGTGTCAACATCCGCGACAACCTCCGCGGTTGGCAGGACATGGTCGGGTACGTCCCGCAGAGCATCTACCTCGGTGACGAGTCGTTGCGTGAAAATGTCGCCTTCGGCGTGCCTCCGGAAGAGATCGACGAGCAGGCGCTTGAACGGGCCATCCGGGCCGCGCGTCTGGATGATTTCGTCGCTTCGCTCTCTGACGGACTGTCGACCGTCGTGGGGGAGCGGGGGGTGCGACTCTCGGGTGGGCAGCGGCAACGGATCGGGATCGCCCGCGCTCTTTATCACGATCCGGCGGTGCTCGTCCTTGACGAGGCGACCAGCGCCCTCGACACCGTCACCGAGAGCGAAGTCATGGCTGCGGTCAATGCTCTCCAAGGTACCAAGACCTTGGTGATCATTGCCCATCGGTTGTCGACGGTGGAGCATTGCGACGTCGTTTACCGCCTCGACAGGGGGCGGGTCGTCGGTTCGGGGACACTCGCGGAGGTCGTGCAGAGGTGAGCCGCGGAGGCCTCGTGGGACTCCAGCGAATCGTCTTCTGGCAGCCGATCGAGAGTCCGCACCAGCATGACTTTCTCGAGGCGCTCGCTGCGGCCGTGCCGAGCGAGGTGATCCTCGCTGTCGAATCTGCGCTTCCGGCCTGCCGTGTCGATCAGGGGTGGCGCCACGCCCCCCACGAGCGCGTGCGGGTGGTCGACGTGTCGTCGGCGGAGGGCTTCGGCTCGCTCGTCGCACATCGCGGGACCGATTCGCTCCACGTCTTCTCCGGCTTCTTCTCGCACCCCATCGTCTGGCGGGCCTTCCGCCAACTGACGCCGTCGGTGGCCCGCCTGGCGATCCTCTCCGAGGCCCCGGAGCAGGGGCCGTGGACCGGGGGGCTGAAACGGGCCCGCGGCCGCTGGCTCGCCGGTCGTTGGGGGCAACGAATCGACTTCGTGCTGGCGATGGGGGGGGTCGGCCGGCAATTCTTCGAATCGATCGGCATCCCGCGGCGGAAGATCGGGCGCTTCGGCTATTATCTCGACGTCCCCGATTCCCCGTGGCCGCCTGCGGAGGAGACCGCCGGCGGGGACTTCCGGTTCATTGCCGTCGGACAGATGATCCGGCGCAAGGGGCTCGACCTGCTCATGGCCGCCCTGGCCGACCTCGACGGGTTGCCATGGCGGTGCGATTTTTACGGGAGCGGGCCGCTCGAGCACGAACTGCGGCGGGCGGCAGGGAGGTTGCCGCGGGCTCGCGTCGGATTCCACCCCCCCATGGCCAACGGGGAGGTCCGTCGTGCCATCGCGGCCAGCGACTGCTGCGTCGTGGCGAGCCGACACGACGGCTGGGGTATGGTGGTCAACGAGGCCCTGATCGCCGGAACGCCGGTCGTGTGCAGCGACGGCTGCGGGGCGGCCGATATGATCGATGATCCCGTGGCCGGCATGGTCGTGCCGGCCGGTCGCGTTCGACCGCTCGCCGAGGCGCTGCAACGGTGCCTCTCGGCCGGTAAGATTGACCGGGAGCTCCGGTACCGTGTCCATGCGGTGGCCAAAAGGCACGATCCCGCGGCCGGCGTCCGCGAGTTCCTCGACAGGCTCGCGGTTCGTGGGCCATTCGATCGCTGAAAGGTGATTCCCCCCCGCCATGTCTCCCCAGGTCCATGCAGCGTCCGCGCCAGCCCTCGATGCTGGCTGGGGGGATTTCCTCCCCAGGATCCCCGTGCAGGCCGACGGGGGCGCCTTTCGCTTCCGGCAGATCGGGCTGGTGCTCGTGCCGTTGTTGGCCATGGTGCTCCGCGTGGCGTCGTCCCCGACGTCGGCTCTGGCCTATCTGTTGATCTGCGCGTGGGCCCTGACGGGCCGCCGTCAGGCGATCGTCAGCCTGTTCCTCTGCTGGCAGATCAACATCAGCAGCCATGACCTCTGCGGACCACCTCTCTTCGGTGCGCAGTTCCGGTTCCTCGTGTTCTTCGTGTGTGCGTTTTCGGTGTTTCTCTATGGACCGAGCCGATCGTCGACGACCAAGGCGACGAGCCTTCTGAAGGTGACGCTTCCGGTGCTCCTGTTGGTCATCCTTCACTCGACCATCTTCAGCTTGATCGCTGACGTCTCGCTGCTGAAATCGCTGACCTTCACCATCGTCTTCGTGACGGCGTTGTGCGGATGGTCCTGGATGTCGCCGGCCGACCGCCACATCGCGATCCAGACGATCTTCGGCGGTCTCATGCTCGGAATCCTCTTCAGCCTCATGATGAAGCTCACGGGGCGCGGCATGATGTGGGGAACCTCCTTTTTTGCCGGCGTCTACTACCATTCCCAGGTCATGGGGGGCACCGCCGCCCTCGTGGCGGCGATCCTTACCGTCCAGTGTCTCACGATCCGCCCGCTGCGGTGGTGGAGGATCGGCCTCCTCGGGGTGAGCCTTCTGGAGCTCTATTGGTCGGGGGCCCGCATCGCCCTGCTGTCGTATGTCGGCGCCGTGGCCGTCGCATTCATCGTGCAGATGGTTAGCAGTGTGCTCTACCTGCGCGGCGGGAATCCGCGGATCGTGGTGGCACGCCTGGGGGCCGCTGCCTTGCTGTTCCTCGTGCTCTGCGTCGTCGCCGGACAACAGTTGGGCAGCGGTGCCAAGCAGTTTCTCCTCAAGTACGGCGAGCAGGAGGACGTCTCGCTTCTCGAGCAGGGGCTGTCGTCGCGGCAGGGGCTGATCGACGTGATGAAATCGAACATCGACCGTCACCCGCTCACCGGGATTGGATTCGGTATCGGCTCGACACCGCAGCTCCGATCGAACGTCCAGCGCGACCCGATCCTCGGCCTCCCACTCATGGCCACGGTCGAGAAGGGCGTTCTCCCGATCATGATCCTCGAGGAATTGGGGATTCCGCTCGGGTTCCTCGTCTATCTGTGGATTGGCACGCTCGCCCTCTGTGCCACGCGCGGTGGCATCCTCCCAATCTCCGTGTTCGCGGCGGTGATGCTGACCAACGTCGCCGAGGCGGCATTCCTCTCGCCCGGAGGAGTCGGTCTGTTGAGCATCGTCCTGGTGGCCTGGGCCGCCACCGAACCGGCCGGCGGGGCCTGGAAGAAACACCTCCGCGCTCGGCAGGTGGGCTTGGCGAGGCGGAGTCCGTTCGGCGCCCCTTTGTCGCCGGTCTTTGACCCTCCCCTGGCGCCGGCGCTGCCGCCCCCGCCTGGGCGCCTGCGTCTCGCTGGTCCGGTCCAGGCGGGAAGCCCCCTGCCGATCGGTTCCGTCGACGGAACGCGGTGAACGCCTCCCGGATTGGCTGGGATCGAGCAGCGCCGTGATCAGTCGGGCCGGTTGAGGAGCCGCGCGAACAGCCCGAGCTGGTTGTCGGCCCAGCGCTCGGCCGAGTAGGCCGCGGCGGCGTGACGGATCTCCCTCCCCATCGTTGCCAGGTCGGGGTGGGCGTGGTGCATCTTCACCAAGGCCCGCCGGCCCGCCTCGACGTCATCGGTGGGGATGATGAACCCGGTGTGGTAATCGCGGACTAGCTCGACACCCGCTCCGCAATCCTGGCTGCAGATCACAGGGAGCCCGGACGCGGCGGCCTCGACGATCACCTGCCCCCACGGCTCGACCCGGCTGGGGAGGATGAACACCCCCGCCCTGCGGAACTCCTGGCCGAGGTCCGCCGGCTGGAGGAAGCCACGGTTTTCGATCCCTTCGACCCCTCCGAGGAGCGATTCGAGCGGCCCGGAGCCGCAGGTCGTCAGCGGCCATGGGTCAGCGACGCTCTGGCGGTAGGCGCGGTACGCCTCAACGAGCGTGTCGATCGCCTTGGCGGGCACGTAGCGCCCGACAAAAAGAAAACGCTTCGGCCAGGTGGCGTCGGCGAATCGCGGCTCTCCCGCCCCCCGGAAGCCGTTGTAGTCGATCGCGTAGAGGAGCCGGGTGATCTTGCGGCCGGGCACCCCCCAGGAGCGCATCACCTGGTAGCCCCGTTCCCCCGGCACATTGAGGGCATCGACCCGCTTCAAAAGCCCCCCGATCCGCAGCGGCGCCAGTCGCTGCCGCCAGGTGAACCGCAGCGCCGTGTCGGCGGTCATGACAAACCTGGCGCCGCGGAGCCGCGGTTCGTCGAGCAGGCTCACGTAGGGGCGGTGGGCCCATCCCGCGAACACGACGACGTCGGGCTTCGAGGCGGCGACGACATCCCTGACGACGGCGGTGTCGTGCCGTTGCGCCTCGGAGAGGACCCGTGGTGTGACCTCGCGAAAGAGCGAAAGATCGAACGGGGCGATCGGCGACGGGGCCCAATGGATGAGGGAGACATTCACCCCTGGTCGACGGGCAAGCTCATTGAGGCAGGCGGCGAGGTATCCTGACGGTTCGGTCCAGCAATACGTGATGTTCATCGCCGGAGTTTATGTCATCCCCACCCCACCGGCCAGCGGATCGACGACCGGGCGGCACGCCGACCTGCGGCATGGAAAACGGCGCTGGCGTTCAGCCCTCCTCGGCGTCGGGGCGATCCCGTCCGTGCAGCGACCATCGTCAGGAGCACCGAAGCATGATTCCGCCGCAATGTCGATCGGCCGATGACCGCCCGCGGGTGCTCCTCGTGTCGAGCACGCTCGACGATGACGGAGGTGTCCCTGTCTGTGTCGGCCAGTTGGCCGAGGCGCTGGTGGCGATCGATGTGCCGGTCGGAATCACTGGCCAGCACGCCGGTCCGATCGCAGCGGTGGTCCGGGGCGCCGAGCAACGCAGCGGCGTGGCGGTCAATGCGGTCTCGGCGCCGTGGCATCCCCGCGGCCAGTGGCGGGCCGCCCGGAGGATCGGGGCCGTCGTCCGCGAGACCGCCGCCCTGGCCCGGGCGGAGGGGCGTCCGCTCGTGGTCCATCTCCATGGCGTGTGGGTGGCACCGGTCCTCGCCGCGGGCTTGGCGGCGATGGAGGTCGGTGCGAGGCTCGTCGTCTCCCCCCACGGAATGCTGCGCCACGAGGCGCTGCGGAAGAGCCGGTGGCGGAAGCGTGTCGTCTGGGAGGGCTGCCTAAGGCGAATGCTCGTGACCGCCGACACCCTCCATGTGACCTCGCCGCTGGAGGGAGAGGAGCTCGCCGCGCTCCTTCCCGGATGCCGGCCGGTGCTCGTGCCGTTGGGGATCGTTCCGCCCGCCGACGCGCCGCGCCGGCGTGCTCCCGGAGAGCCGCGGCGGGCCGGTTACCTCGGCCGGATCCTCCCGATCAAGAATCTCGATGTCCTGCTCCACGCCTGGAAGCTGGCCCGGCCCGCGGGCTGGCGGCTGGCGATCGATGGTCCTGGATCGGCGGAGATGACCGCGGCGCTCCGCCAACTCGCCGATCGCCTCGGCCTCGGCGCCGAGGTCGAGATCGGTGGCGCGGTGCCGATGAACCGCCTCGGGGAGCACTATGCCGGGCTCGATTTGTTCCTCCTTCCCTCCCGCTCCGAGGCCTTCGCGCTCACCGTCGGGGAGGCGCTGGCCTGCGGTGTCCCGACGGTCGTCACGACCGCGGCCCCCTGGGGGGAAGTGGAGGAGCGGGGCTGCGGATGGAGTGTGGCGCCGACCGTTGCCGGGATCGCGGCAGCGCTGGCTCGCGCCACGGCGCTGCCGGAAGCAGACCTCGAGGCGATGGGGCGCCGTGGTCGGGCGTGGGTCCGGGCCGACTACGCCTGGGAGGCGATCGCCCGTCGACACCTGACGCGGCTCTACGGTGTGGGCGACGCCGCCGGCGGCCCGTCGCTTCAGGCGTGAGAAGATCCTGCCCTTGGCCCGGTGGTAGCGGGTTGCATTTTCGTCCCTCGGGAGCGATCCTTCCCAGGTCTTCCCGCTATTCCCACGGAGCCGCCATGAATCTCCGCCGCGCCGTGATCACCGCCGCCGGGAAAACCCCCCAGGAGCATCCGCTCCAGCGGCTTGTTGACCGGGATGGCGTGGTCCGTTCGGCACTCGGCATCATCGTCGACGAGGCCTTGGCGGCGGGGGCCGACGAGATCGCTGTCGTCGTCAGGCCGGGGGACGAGTCGGCGTTTCTGGCCGCCATCGACCGCCGCCCCGGTCGCCTCGAGATGATCCCCCAGCTGGAGCCGAATGGCTACGGAGCCGCGGTGCTCTGTGCCCGGGGCTTCGTCGGCGACGAGCCGTTCCTCCACTTCGTCGGCGATCATCTCTATGTCAGCGATATCCCGGCACGCTGTGCCGAGCAGCTGGTCGAGACGGCACGGCGCGAAAATTGTGCCGTGTCGGCGGTGCAGCCGACGCGGGAGAGCATGCTCCCCTGGTTCGGCGCCGTCGGTGGGCGCCGTGTGGCCCATGCCAACCGTCTCTACGAGATCGATACGGTGCTTGAGAAGCCGACACCGACGCAGGCCGAACAGGAGTTGGTCGTGCCGGGGCTGAGGGCCGGCCATTATCTCTGCTTCTTCGGGATGCACGTGCTCACGCCGGCGATCTTCGACCTGCTCGCGTCGGCTGACGAGTCGGGGCGACGCAACCTCTCCGGGGCGCTTTCGCGACTGGCTCGCCAGGAGCGCTATCTGGCCCATCAGGTGCAGGGCGCCCGTTACGACCTCGGTCTCCCCTATGGCCTGCTCACCGCCCAGATGGCCCTGGCCCTCTCCGGGCGCGACCGTTCCCATGTGCTGGCACAGATCGTCGAACTCCTCGCCCGGCAACCGCAGGTGCCATGAGCAGGCTCGTCGAAATCATCACCGCGGCCGACGCGGGCACGCGTGATCGCTCGATCGACGAGGTCTGCCGGGGCGCGGGCCCGGCGGGCCTGCTTGCCGAGGCGGCGGCCCTCGATGCCTTCCGGCGCGAGTGTCCCAATCTCTACCGCCGCGTCCGGGCGCTGTTCTTTCTCGCCGCCATCCACCGCTACCAACTCCCCGCGGCCCTCGGCGAATCGGCCGCGACGGCGGGGCTGATCCCCGCCGCAGCCGTCCACCATCTCCTCGGTCGGCGTTTCGAGGAGGCGATCGACGTCCTTCTCGCGCGCCAGCAGGCCGACGGGCCGTCCGCCGCCCTGTCGAGCGCCTTGGCGAGCGCCTACCGCGAACTGGGGCTGCAGACGTTGGCCAATCAGGTGCGGCAGTCGGTGCGTTCGATCCGCGGCAACCAGTGGATGTTCAGGGTCGGCCATCC
>CALQRA010000170.1 GCA_943332855.1 Candidatus Kuenenia stuttgartensis | reverse complement strand
TCATTCGGAAGTCTGACGCGTCGTGACGGCGGGCTCGGGCTCGGCTTCGAGGCGAGCGACGATCTCGCCAATCCGATACCAGTTGCTGGAAGCGATCAGCGTGAGGGCGATCGCGGCTGCGCCCCACACCGGCCACCGGTACTTCCCTGCATGACGAAGGGGAGCGGCCATCAGGAACACCATCGGCGCCAGCCAGTGTTGCGAATAGAGGAACCACTCCTTGCCCCACAGGGCATGGAGAATGAGATTGTAAAGGACGATGGCGACCGACCCGAGCGTCAGCGCTCGTTGAACCGGGGCGTCCGACCGGAGCCCGAGCCACGCGCCGACCAGCAACAGCATCCAGACCGCGAATATCCTTCCTGGATGGCGGACAGACTCGAGCGTGAACCTGATCTTGTAGCGGTCGGAATTGGCCCGCCGATCGGGCACAACGCGCGCCGGGGGAGGGGCGATCGAGTTGGGGAGTGCCGCGATGGCGTCGAAGGCGTGGCCCAAGGGACGCGATGGAAAAAACTTCGCGTATCCCGCGGCCTGGGCGGCGGGGGTCAGCAGGGATGAGCCTGCGATGGGAAAAGTCAACAGACTGCTTATCGACAGCGATAGAGCGACACTCAATCCTCCCAGGAGTGCCGTGGCCCGCGCTGTCTCCCGCACCCCTCTTCCGCCGCACCGGCAGCAGGCGACGAACATCAGGCAGGTGGGGATGATCTGGGTGATCGTAATCCCACTGGTGAAGACTCCAACGGCGAGCCAGCGAGGCCATCCGACGCGATCGCTCGTCGGCGGGACGAGGCCACACAGAAGCACCAGCGACAGGCCGAGACCGCCCAATACGAAGTGGTCGGGAATGCTGCCGAACATCATCTGGCTGAACGTCACCTGGTGGAGGATCGCACCTGCTGCAGCGGCCGGATCGCCGAACCCTGCGCCGAGGAACACCCGGAACATCACCACCGCGGCCAGAGCCGAGCACACCGGCGCGACGAGCAACGCCAAACTCCGCCGCGAGGTCTTGGAAGGTGCCACGGTGATGCCCGCGGAGCGAGCGAATGTCGTTGCACCCCAGATCGGCAGGCTCACCATTCGCAGCAAAGGGTGAACGAAACACCTCTGCCTCCATCCACCCGAGGCGAAATCGACAAGACGGTAGTTCGGATCGGCGTCGAAGATCACGTCCAGTTGGTCGAATGCTGTGAGGCCGTCGAAACGACGCTCAAGGGTGACGTTGAAAACAAATGCACTGGCCGCCAGCAACAGCTGGAAACACGCGCGGCGGATGGGTGTGGAACGACGCGGGGAGGCGGCCGAAGGAGACACCGCGGGGGCCGCGGTCGCCTGCGAATTCGAAGAACATGATGCAGGCATGCGTCACCCGAGAATCGATCCGACCGCGACTTGCTCGAGACCGATCGAGGAAGCCGAGCGAAAAAAAATCGCCACTTACGGTTGCCCGCTCCCCGCCCAGCGGAACTTCACCGGCATGTCGAACACCTTCTCAAAGAGATCGGTGCGCCGTTCCGCCCCCCACAGGTCGACCTGCGGATCCTGATCGGCCACCGCTTCGAGTGTCACACTCCCGCCTTCGACCCTCACGATCGCATCGCGGACCTGCTGCGACCGGCTCCGGTCGAGGCCCCCCGCCAAGCGGAGGACGGCCGCCATGCCGTGGACACGGGCTTGGTCGGCGGGGGTGAGGCGGAGGAGGTTTTCGTGCTTCTTCTTCGGATGCGCGCCGCGGTGATAGCGGGCGACGTTGGCGATCAGCTCCAGATCGTGGGCCCGGATCCCGGGGAGACGGCTGTTGCGGATGAGATGGTAGCTGTGCTTGTGGTGCTTGTCGTAGTTGATGACATACCCGACATCTTGGAGTCGGGCGGCACTCTCCAGGAGCGGCCGGTCGGCCGGATCGAGTCCGAGCGGCTCGGCGAGCTGCTCCCAGATCCGACCGGCCAGCGAGGCCACGGCCCGGCCATGCTCGACCTCGCCCGAACAGGCCGATGCCAGCCGTTCGATCGCCGCGTCGCGGAGGGAGGCGTGATCGACCGGCGCGCTGTTGGCGCCGAGCACCTCATCGAGCATCTCGCGAACGAGCCCGTCGCGGACGCCGCGCGTGTGGACGACGAGCGTGTTGACCCGGAAGCGCTTCAGAAGCCCGTCGATGATCGTCAGGCCGGCGAGGATGATGTCGGCCCGATCCGGAGTCATGCCCGGCAGGGCCCGCCGCGCCCGCACCGGCAGCTTCCGCAGCCGGTCGAGGAGATGGCGGATCTCGGCGTGCGACACGCGGTAGCCGGGGACGGGGAGGTCGCTCTCCCCTTTCGAAGCCATCACCATTTCGGCGACGGTTGTGAACGTGCCGCCGGAGCCGACGAGGAAGTGGGGGGCAAACATCGGCCGCGACGTCTTCTTCTTGAGGGTCGTCGCCACCTCCTCCTCGAGGGCAAGAAACTTGGCGGGATCGGGGGGATCGCCGCTGCCGAAGCGCTCGGTGAGGCGCACGGCGCCGAGCGTCGTCGGATAGATCGCCTCGATGAGGTTGCCGGTGGCGAAGACGATCTCGGTGCTGCCGCCACCGATGTCGGCGACGACGACGTTCTTCCCGGTGAGATCGATGGCGTGCTGGACGCTCGAGAACGCCAGCCGCGCCTCCCGTTCGGAGCTGATGACCTCAATCTCGATCCCCACCTCGTCGCGAACGCGGCGGCAGAAGTCGGGCCCGTTGCGGGCCTCGCGGACGGCGCAGGTGGCGATCGTCCGCAGGTTGGTCACCTGATACCCGGCGGCGATCTCCCGGAAGCTCCGCAGCGCCTGGAGCGTGCGGGCCATCGACTCGTCGTCGAGCACCCCCGAGGCGACGCTGCGGCCGAGGCGCGTCGGCTCCCGCTCCTCGTCGAGGATCCGGTAGGTGCCGCCGCGGAGGGCCTCGGCGACGAGCATCCGCACGCTGTTCGACCCGATGTCGATCGCCGCCAGGCGGCTGGCCAAATCGGGCGAGAGGTAGATCTGCTTGTCGTCGGTCATCGGTGGTGAGGATCCAATGGTGTCCGCGGCAGCGGGGCGCAATCCCAAGCAGGGATTCAGAGATTCATGGGCTGGGATTCATCGGCACGACACCATGATACCGTCGCCATGGAGGGACCTTCCCGCGGGAAAGGCACGCGTAAGCTACACTCGCAAGGGTCCAGTCTCCGCGGGGCCGCCGTCGTCCCGTCAGTCCTCGTTCCCACGATATTCCTCCCTCCCTTGCCGCACTTTGCTGCCCCGCGTCTGCTTGCCGCCGGCCCCCGCTGGCAACCGGGCCGCGCTTCCTGCGCGGTGACGGTCGGCAACTTCGACGGTGTCCATCTCGGCCACGCCGCGATCGTCGCGCGTCTGCTCGACACCGGTCGGCGTCTCGGCCTGCCGACGGCGGTGTTGACGTTCGATCCTCATCCCGCCCGGATCCTCCGCCCAGGCGCCGCCCCGGCGGCGCTTTCGACCCCTGATCGGCGTGCCGAGCTCCTCCTTGCTCTCGGGGTCGACGCGGTGCTGGTCCAGCCGGTCGACGAGGGATTCCTCGCCCAGCCGGCGGCGGTCTTTTATCGGGAGGTCCTCCGCGGGGCTGTTGCGGCCGCGGCGATCGTCGAGGGGCCCGACTTCCGCTTCGGCGCCAATCGTCAGGGCGACCTGGCGCTGCTGGAGTCGCTCGCCGCCGATGACACGGTGGAGGTGATCACCGTCGCGCCGCTCACGGCCGGCGGGGAGGCGGTGTCAAGCTCGCGGATCCGCCGGCTGATCAGCGCCGGGGAGATCGAGGCCGCCCGCGGGCTGCTCACCGCTCCATACCGGATCGAGGGGCTCGTCGTTCACGGCCAGGCCCGGGGGCGGACCCTCGGCTTCCCCACCGCCAATCTCGAGGGGATCGCCACGCTCCTCCCGGCCGCCGGGGTCTATGCCGGCCTCGCTCATCCCCCCGCGCCGCCAGCCGGGGCAGGGGGGGAGCCGCGATCACCGTACTCGGCCGCAATCCACATCGGCCCGAATGTGACGTTCGGCGCCACGGGGGTGACCGTCGAGGTCCATCTCATCGGCTTTGACGGCGACCTCTACGGCCAGCGTCTCGACGTTGACTTCCTCGCACGGCTCCGTGACACTCGCCGCTTCGAATCGCTCGACGATCTCAAGGCCCAACTGGCGACCGACGTCGCCCGGGCCGGCGCGGTTGCCGCTGGCTTCCCATCCTCTTCGAGTGGCTGACCGGCCGACTTTTTCTTTCCCTCCCTTCTCCTCCACGGAGCCTCCATGGCCTCGACGCGTCTCGACTGGGCAGCCCTCGTGGAAGTGTTGCGGAACTGCCAGAAGGTGGTGCTGACCAGCCATGTCCGCCCCGACTGCGACGCACTCGGCAGCGAGCTCGGCATGCTCGGGATCCTTGAGGCGATCGGCAAGGATGTCCGGATCGTCAACGCCCAGGCGACCCCGCCGACGCTCGCCTGGATCGACCCCGACCGGCGCATCGAGTCGCTCCAAACCGGCGTCAAGAAGGCCGACCTCGCCGACCGCGATCTCTTCCTCATCGTCGACACCAGCGCCTGGGCGCAGCTCGGGGCAATGGCCGATGTCGCCAAGGAGATGCGCGCCAAGGTCCTCGTCATCGATCACCACGTCAGCGAAGACGATCTCTCCGACCGCTGGTTCAAAGACACCACCGCCGAGGCCACGGCGAGGATCATCAGCGAGGTGGCACTGCGGCTCAAAGTCCCGCTCACCGAGCGGATCGCCACGCCGCTCTACGCCGGCCTCTCGACCGACACCGGCGGATTCCGCTTCCCCTCGACCTCGGCCGAGACCTTCCGCGTGGCGGGCCGGCTCGTCGACGCGGGCGCCAGCCCCCCGGCGGTCTACCGGGAGCTTTTTGAGCAGGATTCGCTCGCCCGGATCCACCTCGTCGGGCGGACACTCGCGGGGGCGAAGCCGGCCCACGACGGGAAGGTGATCTACTCGACCGTTCGCCAGTCCGACATCAAAGAAGTCAACGCCCTGCCGAGCGACACCGAGGATCTCGTCAATCTCACCCTCGCGGTCAAGGGGACGGAGGTCGCCGTGATCCTCATCGAGCAGCCCGACTCGCGCGTGAAGGTGAGCTTCCGCAGCCGCGGCAAGGTCGACTGCAATCTCCTCGCCGCCGCATTCAACGGCGGGGGCCACAAGGCAGCGGCTGGTGCGATCCTCCCCGGGCCCTTCGACGAGGCGCTCTCGAAGGTCACCGCCGCGGTCGACTCGGCGTGGGCGGCGAGCTGACTCGTTCGGGGGCGTTGAGCGTGATTCATTCGAGCCGGCGCACATACAGCCCGCTTCCGGCCGCGAAGAACGCGGTAGCGACGAGGAGCGTGAGGGTCTGTGGGATTCCCTCGGAATCGATCCAAAAGCTGAAGAAGCTTGCCGGGGCGAGGAAGGGGACCTGCAGACTGAACATGACCCAGGGGACGGCGACAGGAATGGCAATCGCCCCTAGCGCCGCGATCACGGGGCTCTCGACCCAGGCGGCCAGCAGCCAGGCCAGCGCCGTCGCCAGGAGCGTGAACGTGGCGACCATGCCGAGCAGCCCCAGTCCGGATCGGTAGTCGTCGGCTTTGACGAGTTGTGAATTTCCGAGAAGCGGAGCGACCAAGAGCACCGGGGCCCAGAGCGCGATCGCCACGGCCGCGAGCAGCACGACCTTCGCCACCAGACGGACCGAGCGCGACACCGGGAGCGGTGCGATGAACTCTGCCGACCGGTCGGCCCGCTCCCCGGCAAGGCTGTTGGCGGCGATCATCGGGAGGAGGAAGACGCTGACGTGGACGGCGATCCATGTGGCGAAGTAGCCGACAACCGCCATCCTATCAACGACGCTGATCTTTCCGCCGGCCGTCTCGGGGGGCTGTGGCTGGCTGAAGACCAAGAGGAGGAGTGCAACGATGATGCCGAGCGCCACGAAGAGGATCGTGCGGCTGCGCCGCCATTCCCGCCACACGAGCCGATCGAAACCGTTCATGACTGGCTCCTTTCGTCAGCCGGACCCGACGAGGCGCGGGCCATGTGCTTGAAGATCTCTTCGAGGGAGAGGGGATCAACGCCCAGCACCTCGACGCCTGGAATGCCGCGGAGGCGCTCGATGGCGCCGCCTGAGCCATCACGGATGACGAGCGTCCACTCGCGGCCCGAGCGCTGCGCGCCATAGACGTCGATCCCTGCCGGCAGCGGACGGGGAAGGGCATCGTCGACGCGCATCCGCACGCGGCGCACCGCGGCGAGGAGATCGTCGGTCGCGCCGTGGTGGACGAGCCGGCCGGCGACGACGACGGCGATGGAATCGGCGAGGCGCTGGACATCGTCGAGGGAATGGGAGGAGAAGAGGACCGTCCAGGGGCGCTCCGGGGCGGCGGCGATCACCGTCTCCACCACCTCCTCGCGGGCCAGCGGGTCGAGACCGGCCATCGGCTCGTCGAGGAGGAGCAACTCGGGCTCAGGGGCCACCGCCGCCACGAGGCCGAGCTTCACAAGCGTGCCGCGCGACAGGTTGCCGACGCGTGTCTTCAGGGGGATGCCGAGCCGGTCGACGAGACTCGCGGCGAGGGGGGCGTTCCAGCGGCGGCGGAGGCCGCGGCAGAACCGGAGCACCTCGGCCCCGGTCATCCACCGGTCGGCGTGAAGCGTATCGGGGACGTAGCCGACACGCTCGCGGAGCGCGAGGGCGTCGCAGAGCGGATCAAGCCCGAGAACGCCGATCGTGCCCGCGGCCGGCCGCTCGAGGCCGAGGAGGAGGCGGACGAGCGTCGTCTTGCCGGCGCCGTTGGGGCCGACGAGCCCGCAGATCGAGCCGGGGGGAATCGAAAGCGAGACATCGTCGAGGGCGACGGTCGTGCCGAAGCGTTTCGTCACGCCGTGCATCGAGATTGCCTGGGCGGAAGGCGGGGCAGGGGCCGCCGGGCCGACCTGGGCGTGTGGAGCGAACGTGGCGTTCATGCGTCGGCCTCCTTCGGATTGCGGCGGAGTTTCGGTGGCGTTGCGGGGGGGACGGGGGACGGGATCGATCGCGTGACGGTGGCGAGCGCCTGCCGGAAATCGGCCGCGATCGATTCGGGGGCAAGGCCGGCAGCCAAGCCGATGCGGATGCCCCGCTCGAGGGCAGCGCGCACCTCCTCGACGGCGCGGGGACGGGCGTCCCCCGGGGCCCGCTCGGCGACGAACAGGCCGAGGCCACGGCGCGCTTCGACGATCCCCTCGCGGGAGAGCTCGTCGTAGGCCCGCTGGACGGTATTCGGATTCACCCGGAGGGTGACAGCCAGTTCGCGGAGGGACGGCAGCGCCTCCCCCGGCCGGTAGGTGCCAGCCGCCACGCCCCCCCGGATCGCTTCGGCGATCTGGAGATAGATCGGTAGGTGGCGGCGGGGGTCGATCTGCACGGCACGAATCCTCGGACGAGGTGGCCTGTCTGCCTAGTGAACTAGTTCGGTAGTGCAGTGTAGGGAAATCGAGAAGACGTGTCAAATGGATGTCAACATCTCAGAAGTCGTCGAGCGCTCGGCGGAGGCATTCGTCCTCGATTTCCAAGCTACTTGAGCCGTGCTGGCCAACCTCGTACGGTGGGCACCATGAAGACAACCATCGATGTTGCCGATGCCCTCCTCCGGGAGGCCCGAGAGGTGGCGACCCGCGATCAGACGACGCTCAAGGAGCTTGTCCAGGAGGGGCTCCGCCGGGTCCTCGACGAACGGCGGCCACGGCCGAAGGCCTTTCGCCTCCGCGAGATCGCACCGGTCGGCGGCGGCTTCCAGCCCGAGTTCGCCGCCGGCGACTGGCAGCGCATCCGCGATGCGATCTACGAAGGGCGCGGCACGTGATCGCCGTCGACGGCTTGCTCGAATCGCCAACGGCGCGATTGATCGCGGAAAGGCCAGGGTCCAGGAAGACGCGCCGATCACTCCTCGCCGACCGTGACTTCGGCCGCTTCCCAACGCTTCGTGTCCGCAATCCCTGCCTGTGAGGCCACCATGCCCGCCCCGATCACGATCACCGGCTTCGAGACCCACGACCTGCGCTTCCCCACGTCGCAGCATCTCGACGGGTCAGACGCGATGAACCCCGATCCGGACTACTCGGCGGCGTACGTCGTCCTTCGCACGAATGCCACTGGACTGTGCGGCCACGGGATGACGTTCACGATCGGCCGGGGCAATGAGCTGTGCGTGGCTGCGATCCATTCGCTGGCGCGCCTCCTCGTCGGTCAGCCGCTCGAGGCCCTCATGCGGCGGCCGGTCGACCTCTACCGCCGGCTGACGGCCGATTCACAGCTCCGCTGGGTCGGCCCGGAGAAGGGGGTGATCCATCTGGCAGCGGCGGCGGTGATCAACGCCGTCTGGGATCTGTGGGCCCGCGTCCACGGCAAGCCGCTGTGGCGGCTGGTGGGTGAGATGTCGCCGGAGGAGTTCGTCGCCGCGGTCGACTTCCGCTACCTCGCCGACGCGCTGACTCCGGGGGCGGCCCTTGAGCTGCTCCGCGCTCGGGAGCCGGGCAAGCCGGAGCGGATCGCGCACCTGGTCGACTCGGGCTACCCCAGCTACACGACCTCCGCCGGCTGGCTCGGCTACAGCGACGAGGCCCTGCGGGAGAAGTGCCGCGATCTCAAGGCCCGCGGCTGGTCGCACTTCAAGATCAAGGTCGGCCGCGATCTCGAGGACGATCTGCGCCGCTGCCGCGTCCTCCGCGACGAGATGGGGCCGGAAGCCCGGATGATGATCGACGCCAATCAGGTGTGGGATGTGCCGGAGGCGATTGAGTGGATCGGGGCGCTTGCGGAGTTTGACCCCTGGTTTGTCGAGGAGCCGACCCACCCCGACGACATCCTCGGGCACCTGGCGATCGCCCGCGCGATTCATCCGCTCCGCGTCGCCACCGGAGAGATGTGTCACAACCGGATCATGTTCAAGCAGTTCATGCAGTCGGGCGCGATGCAGGTCTGCCAGCTCGACAGCTGCCGGCTCGGCGGGGTCAACGAAGTGATGGCGGTGCTGTTACTCGCCGAGCGGTTTTCAATCCCCGTCTGCCCGCATGCCGGCGGCGTCGGCCTGTGTGAATATGTCCAGCACCTGAGCATGATCGACTATGTCTGTGTCTCGGGCTCACTCGACGGCCGCGTCGCCGAGTATTCCGACCACCTCCACGAGCACCTCCACGATCCGGTCGTGATGCGGGCCGGCTCGTACATGCCGCCGGAGATGCCAGGCTACGGCGTGAAGTTCACCGACGCGGCGATCGAGCACTTCTCGTTTCCCAGCCCGGGGGCGTGAGCTTGGGCGCGAGCCAGGGCCTCCCCCGGCCGATTGGCTGCCAGCGAAAAAAGTTCCTTCCCGATGCGGAGGAGGGGCCTCCGGCGCCGGCCTGTTAGGATGCCGGGCATGGAGATGCAGCAGAGCGAGCTCGAAGCCAGATACCGCGCGGCGCAGGATGCCCTTCCGCCGCATGCCCGCGTTGCCCGAGCCGCTGCGATGTTCGTCTGGGCCCGCGACCTGATCGGACGGGAGATCATCGCCGACCGTGGGCCCCTCTCTCCGGAAAGGCTCAAATGGGAGACGGCGATGCGGATGTACGGCTCCGACGCCGTGTCCCGCAAACTCATCCAGCAGATGCTCGACCAAGCCGGCTGACGTCCCGGCAGGATTGGCGTCGCACTCGCCCGCGACGAGCTCCGGTAAGCCGAAGCCGTGCATGCCTCGGCGAGACCAGGGAACCGACGTATCGGAGCAAACCGGCGCTGCGACGGGCGCCGCCAAATCGGGCCAGCGACAGCGTAGCGTCGAACAAACCCGACGGAATGGCAACGCCCCCGGAAGACTGGGCAGCCCTGGCAATTCAG
>CALQRA010000169.1 GCA_943332855.1 Candidatus Kuenenia stuttgartensis | reverse complement strand
CGCCAGGTGCGGCCGCCATCGTCGGAGAGGGCCATCAGCGAGAACGAGTAGGTGTCGCTGTAGAGGGGGAGCACGATCCGCCCGCTGTGCAGTTGCGTCGGCTTGCAGCGCGGCTGCCACCCGAGACGCTGGGCGAGCTTGTTCCCCAGCGCCCCTTCGACCTCTGCGAAGAACGCCTCGGCGCGCGGCCGGTCTGCGGCGGGCATCGACTCGAGCCTGGCCTTCGCCAATTCCCTGGCCCGGTGCTGGAAGTCGTCGGGCTTGAGCCAGATCACCCCCTGCCAGTCCCAGATCGGGGCGCCGGCGCCTGCAGAGTCGCGCGAGGTGCGGTAATTCGTCAGCGCCGAGCCCCACTCGTTGTCGAGGATGATCGGCCAGAAGAGCCAAAGCTGCTTCGAGGCATCCAGGAACAGGCAGGTGTTGCAGTCGGGAAAGCCGGGGTTGTCGGCGAGCGTGAAGGGCTCGCTCCACGTCTTTGCCCCCTTCGCCAGCCGGGCACCGAGGACGACGACGTCGTCGGCCTTCCGCTCCCCGGCGCCGCGATACCAGGAGACGAGGAGCTGGCCGTCGGGGAGCTCAACGATCCCCGGCGCATGGTTGTGGCGGGCGTCGAGCGGGAAGACGAGCTCGGCGCTATGGCGCGGCGGCTCCGCTGCCAGGGTGCGCCCCACCGACGCCAGCAGGAGCAGAACCATTGTGACGACGAGGTGCGGGCGTAGGGGCATTGGTGGTGGGGTCCGGGGACATCGACACGTGTGGACCGGGGCACCCTCCGGCTGGAGACGCTCCCGGGATGGCCCGCTCGGCGGGAATGTCAGCAGGCTGTGGATAAAGTACCGGCCCGACCGCAGGAGGCGGTCGCGAGTGCGTAGCACTCGAGAAAACCGGAGGTTTTCCAAGTGGAAACAGGTCATGGATGACTTTTTCCACGGGCTGCTAAAAGAGATCGAGCACCTCGCCATCGGTCGCGGGAAACACGCGACCGAGCGGATCGCGGAGCTCCGCCCGCGGAGAGAGGCCGAGGGCGTGGAAGAGCGTGGCGTGGATGTCGGGTGGGGTGCAAGGGCGGTCGCGTGGAAAGGCCCCGAGGCCGTCGCTCGATCCGTACACCTGCCCACCACGAATGCCGCCACCGGCTAGGGCCACCGAGTAGACGCCCGGGTAATGATCGCGGCCGGCCGCGCCGTTGACGCGTGGCGTGCGGCCGAAATCCGTGAGGACGGCGACGAGCGTGGTATCGAGCGTGCCACGGTCGGCGAGATCCTCCAGGAGCGCCGACACACTCCGGTCGAAGACGGGGAGGAGCCGCGACTTGAGCCGGTTGAAGTTGTCGCCGTGGGTGTCCCACATGTCGCCCGAGGCGCCGTTGAGGTCCCCCGCTGCGCAGCACACCTGCACCACCGGCACTCCCGCCTCGGTGAGCCGCCGCGCCAAGAGCAGGCTGCGACCACCGATGTGGTTGCCATACGACTCGAGCACGCGCGGACTCTCGCGGTCGATGTCATGGGCCTCGCGCACCGCCGAACCGAGGAGGATATCGCGGGCCAAGTCCCGGAAGTGATCGTGCGACGCGAAGTCGGCCGCCCTGCCAGGCGCATGATCGAGTCGCGAGCGGAGCTCCTCGCGGCGTGACACGCGCGGTGTATCGACCTTGCCGATCTCGAACGTCTCCGCGCCGAGCGAGCGGGAAACGCCGGCAAACGGCTCGCCACCGGAAGGACGCATGATGATCGGCTCGACCTTCACTCCCAGCCAGCCGCCATACTCGCCCGCCTGGAGCGTGCCGTTGTCGACGAGCGGATAGGGGATGCGGACGGCCGGGGGCACCCCCTCGGGCGGAGGCCGCAAGGTCGAGACCATCGCCGCGATCGACGGCCAGTCTCCCGTCAGCGGCGGAATGTTGCCGACCCGCGGCGGCTTGTGGCCGGTCAGATTCCAATACATCCCCCGGCCGTGGGCCGCGTCGTCGTGGTGGATCGAGCGGATGACGGCGAGCTTCCCGGTGTGACGGGCCAGGAGCGGGAGATGCTCACTGAAGGCGATGCCGGGGGTGGCCGTGGAGATCGGCCGGAACTCCCCCCGAACCTCCGGCGGCGCGTCGGGCTTGGGATCGAGCGAGTCGATGTGACTCAAGCCCCCCCACAGATAGACAATGATCAGCGACGTCGCCTTCGCAGGCGCCGCCGGGAGCGCCGCGGCCGCGGCCCGCAGCCTGAGGAACTCCGGGAGCGAGAGGCCGGCACCGAGCAGGGCTCCGGACCGTCGCAGGAGGCGCCGACGGGAGCAGGCCTCCGGCTCACGGGCCCGTTCTCGGATGTGGCGGTTGCTGGGCATCGTCCACGTGCAAAAGCAGGGTGGGGGCGCGTGTCGGGATCGGTCGTCCGCCCCCCCGGCCAGTTCTTCTTAGGATAGGTTTCCCGGGTGGAGACCGCAAAGCCCACGATCGCCCCGGCTACGATGGGGACCATTCAGGGCAGGAAGCGGAACGAGCCATGACGACGTTTTCAGCGGCGGTCCTCCTCTTTTTCGTGATGGACCCGCTCGGCAACATCCCCCTTTTCCTGGCGGCGCTGACGCCGGTGGAACCGGCCCGCCGGTTTCGCGTTGCGGCGCGGGAGCTCCTCGTTGCGTATGGTCTCCTCGTTCTCTTCCTTGTCGCCGGTCGGTCGATGCTCGCCACCCTCGGGATCTCGGAACCGGCGCTGACGATCGCCGGGGGGATCGTCCTCTTCCTCATTGCCCTCAAGATGGTCTTTCCTGGCGTCCACGGCCCGCTCGGCGAGGAGACCGCCGGCGAACCGCTCATCGTGCCGCTGGCGATTCCCTACGTGGCGGGCCCGTCGGCGCTGGCGACCGTGCTCCTCCTTGCCAGTCAGGCCCCGGAACGACGGGCCGACTGGTTCGTGGCGATCACCGTTGCCTGGGGGGCCTCGGCGGCGATCCTCCTGGCCGGATCACGACTCGCGATCCTCCTCGGCACGCGTGGGCTGACGGCGATCGAGCGGCTGATGGGGATGGTGCTCGTCGCCTCGGCGGTGCAGATGGTGCTCGACGGGGTCGCGGCCGTCATTCGGGGGGCGCGTTGAACGACGCCGGCACCGTTTCCCCCGCGGCGCCGTCCGTGGCCGGGGCAGGTGGCTCCTCTGCGGCGAAATCCCCCTCCGGGTCGTCGTCCTCCGCCGTCGGGAACGTTTCACCGGTGGGGTCCTCAGGCGTCTCGCCGTCCTCTCCGCTCGGCATTCTTCCGGCCGCATGCCCGGCGACGACGGCACCGGCGTAGAGCGGCAGTCCGATCGTCATCCCCGCGACTTGCCCCGCGGCGCCTCCGACGTAGGTCCCGTAGGCGGGATAGAGGATGCGGTGCCCCTCGGCGACGAGGGATTCGTCGTCCATGCGTTCTGCATAGGCGAGGGCGTCACCGGTGGCGATCGCCTCGGGGTAGAGCTCGCTGATCGGCAAGCCGAAGGCGACGGCGTAGACGCCAGGCCACTCGCGGCGGGCGAAGTCCTTCGCGTGGCCCCCTTCGTGGAGCGCGATCGCCGGGACATCGCTGTAGAGATGGATCGTGGCGGTCCAGGGATTGTAGTGATCGCCGCCGAGGAGCCTGCCGGGGAAGACCGCCTCGGCCGCGACCGAGAGGGTGCCGATCGTGTAGCGGAGCGGCCAGCCGACGGTCTGGTTCCTCCGCAGCCGGTGCCAGTCTCCGAGCGGGGCATACTGGTTGATCCGCACCTTGACGTGGTCGAGCTCGTTGTCGGCGAGATACCCTGCGATCGTTCCCTCGGTGGTGGCAGAGACACGGTGGTTCTCGACGCGCCGATCCCAGAGGATGATCTTCGACGGGATTCCGAACACCCAGCCGGCGGCATCGAGCACCTTCCGCGGCTTCCCTCGTTCGATCGGCGCTGCTTGCGTCAGCTCGACCAGCTCCGGCGCCGCGATCGGCCGATCGACGACGATCTCGCGCGGTGCGAGGCAGCGGTCGCACCACCGGCAGGCGGGGATCGTCAGGCACAGCCCCACGACAAGCAGGAGGGCAGACCTTCGGGAGTCGGGGGAACGCATGGCGGGCACCTCGCAGGCGGGGGGCCGGAACTCGGGTCCCGTCCATACCCGGGCCCGCGCGACATGGCAAGGCGAATAGCCTCCCCCTCCACCCGGGAAACCGGGCAGCCTACCCCGCTCTCCTCGCCCCTCGCCGTCAGTCGTTCGTCCACCGGCATTCGTAGACGGTCCCCGGATCGGGCGTGATGACCGACCAGCCGATGAGCGTGCCGTAGGGATGGTCGATCGTGTAGCGGGCCATGAGCGGCTCGGAGGCGTCGGGCTCGCCGCGCGGATGCCGGAGGAGTTTGTAGGTGTTGTAGGGATGGTCCTCGGGGAAGAGCATCCAGACGGTGAGCAGATCGGTGGGATGATCAAGGAGGAACGGCATCCTCCCCGGGAGCAGCTTGGGAAAGCGGGCCTGCGTGGCCAGTTCGATCGTCACCGGCACGCCCCGTGGCACCGAGGAGAGATCGCACGACACAGAATAGCGGGCGAGTCGCTCCCCATTCGCCTCCTCGAAGCCGCGGCGCACGGTGAGCGGCGGCTGGTTCTGTGGCTGCCGGTACTTGAGCTCCCGAACGACGTTGGCCGTCTGCAGCGTGAGCGAGGGATCCTTCGCCCCCTCCAGGACGCGGACCGTGAGCCGGTCGCGCATCTGCACGACCCCCTGCCCTTCGCGGGCCCCCTGGCCGACCCACGTCTTCCGCAGGTCGATGATCCGGCTCCGGGAGAGGATTTCGATGTCGCCGACATGCGCGGGGTCGAGATCGGTGCTGTCGGAGACGGCGATCGGCTTCCAGTCGCGGAGCGGGTCGTTCTCGACGAGATCGAGGACGAGGCGGATGTCGGGATCCCCCTTGGCGATCGAGTTGATGACGCTCGTCAGCATCTGCTCGTGGTGGTGGATCCGCCAGAACCGGATCGGCAACCAGACGAGGAGCACCAGCGCGAGGGCCAGGTAGATCCAACTCGGCCAATCCCGGAAGTCGAGCAGGGTCGACCACACCTTCCGCTGCCCGGAGCGCCGCAGGCTCGCCGCGAGGAGCGCCCGCGGGTCGGTGCCGCCGGTGCGTGCGGTGCCGGTGCGGGGCTCCGCGGGCACCGACGCGCCCGTGCCCGGGGCTTCGACGAGCGCGGCGGCGGTGGGCAACGGCAGCCACACCGGGCCTTCATGGACGGTCTCCTCGCTCGCTCCCGCCATGCGCCGGTGCGTGCTCCGGGCGACCTCGTAACCGTGGCCGACGAGCGTGTTCACCTCGAGATCGGAGAAGCGGTCGAGGTCGGTGCGGATCGACGCCACCTCTGCCTGGAGGACGGGATGGAGCGCATGGGGATCTTCCGCCGGCGGCACGACCGTCGTGATCGGGATGAAATGAAAACCGTTTTGATCGCCGAAATTCTCCCGCTCGAGTTGCCAGACCCGGTCCCAGAGGATGTCGGTGGCGCGGATCGACTGCGCGAAGAAACCGAGTGACGTGTCACCGAGGATCTGGAACGGCTTGCCGGCATCGCTGACGAACACGCGCGACAGCGGGCTGCCCCGGACTTGCTGGAGCCAGCGGAAGGCACGGATCCCGAGGTTGTCGTAGACGCCGCCGTCGGTGAACGATTCGGTGGGGAAGCGCCCCTCGCGGACGCCGAGGTCGGCGGCGGTGATCTCGACGGGGGGGAAGAAGCCCGGGAAGGCACTCGACGCGCCGACCACCTTGGCGATCGGCGCGGTCCACCCGGGAACGTGATGGAATGGGTCTTCACCGTCGAGGTCACGCTTCTGGACATGGAGTCCGTCGCGATTGAAGACCGAGAGGACACCATCGCTGACGTTCGTGGCGAGGATGTGGAGCCCGGGGCTCTTCGGGAGCTCGAACAGCCGGCGGTCGCCGTAGAGGAAGTCTCGGTAGTGCCGCTCGAGGATCGCGTTCGGGGCGAGCCGGGCGGTGGGCCAGCCGATGAGCCGGGCGGCGGAGCGGAGCGGAAAGAGGAGGGGCAGCCGACGGACGATGTGGTTGCGGACGTCGAACTGGACGAAGCGAACCACCTCGGCGGCAGCCTCGGCGAACTCTGAATCGCTGCCGTTGTAGCGATTCCAATTGAGCACGAGGTGGGCGGCAACGATGCTTCCCCCGGAGACGGCGGCGATGTCGGCGACGAGCGGCAGCGAGCCGCTGTCCCGCAGGTAGCGGATCACACCGAGGTGGTAGAGCGTGGCCCGGAAGCCGCCACCGGAGAGCGCCAAACCGATGGAGGGCATGAGACGGGCGGGGGCTGACGGCGGGGCGTTGGCGGATGGGTCACTCCTCGATTATTCACTCCCCTTCCGGGCAGGCAAATCGTGCCGGGTAGACCGATCGTGCCGCCGATCGGACCCAGGCACGGCAGCGCGGCGGGAGTTGCGGGGGGCCGGATCGGCGGCCCCCCTGTTGCCGCGTTTGGTCGGGGCATCCACGCTTGGTACGTTCCTGCCATCGCCCCGAGTCCGCCCGGAGTCAGACCGTGCCCCTCCCCGCCCCGTCCGATCATGGCCACTCCCCTGCCGTCGAAGCCCCGCTCCCGAAGCGCGGCCTGCCGATCCTCCGCCTCCTCACCTGGCTGTTCGGCGGCTTCCTCGCGCTCGTCGCGGTCGCCGGGATCGGGATTGCCGCCGGGTGGGTCTACTACCACCCATCGTTCGAGGCTGAAAAGGGGGTCGTGTACGGCGCCCGGAAGGGGAAAGACCTGACGTTCGACGTCGTCCGCCCCGCCAAGTCCAACGGCCTCGGGATCGTCTACTTCACCAGCGGCGGCTGGCGTTCAGGAGGCCCCGGCAGCTTCAATCCCCTCATCCTCGCCCCCCTCCTGCGGCGCGGTTACACGATCTTTCCCGTCTACCACGTGTCGCAACCGGAGGCGACGATCAAGGAGATCGTGGCCGACTCCCACCGGGCGATCCGTTTCATCCGCACCCACGCAGCCGATTACGGGATCGATCCCGACCGGCTCGGGCTCACCGGAGGCTCCGCCGGCGGCCACCTCTCCCTGATGATCGCCACCCGCGGCGGCCCCGGCGATCCGGCGGCCCCGGATGAGATCGACCGGGCCAGCAGTGCCGTGCAGGCCGTGGCGATCTTCTATCCGGTCACCGACTTCCTCGATCTCGGCGACTCGACGGAGAATCCCCGCAACGGCGGGCCCCCCATCAGCTTCCGCGCAGCCCTCGAGCAGGATCCGATTGACCTCGCGACATGGCCGGAAACCGGCCGGGAGCTCTCGCCGCTCCACCAGCTCTCCACACTCCTGCCGCCGACGCTCATCTACCACGGCGATGCCGACCGGCTCGTCCCCCTCGATCAATCCCAGCGATTCGAGGCGAAGGCGAGCGAACTGGGGCACGATGTGAAGGTCGTCGTCCACCGCGGCGGCGACCATGGTTGGCCGACGATGCTCCTCGATCTGATCCAGTTCGGCCGCTGGTTCGACACCCACCTCCGCAGCGGGACATGAGCCTGCCCTGCCGGTGGCAGCGAGTCAGCGCCGGGGCTCGAGGTGTCGGTCGAAAAATTCGAACAGCGCCGCATCGGCCTTCTCGGCGTCGGCCCCCTTGAAGCCGTGGCCGGCCCCCGGAAGCGAAAGCAATTCGGCCTCGACGGTGGCCCCCTTGAGCTTGTCGATGAGCCACTCGGCCTGCTCGTGGGCGACGTAGGCATCCTCCGTCCCGTGGATGCAGAGGGTCGGCGCCGCGTCGGGGGTCACCCACGTCAGCGGACTCCCCTGAATGTGAAGCGCGCGGTGGGTGTCGAGGTTGCCGCCGAACCACAGCGGCAGCACCTCGTGGGCGTCGACGCTCTTCCCATACGACTGCGTGAAGTCGCTCGGGCCATAGACGTTGACGACACAAGCGACGGCGCTGGAATGGCCCGGATTGCCCCCCTCCCCCTCGAACCGCGGCACGTGGGGCGTGACAGCGAGGAATTGGGCGAGATGCCCGCCGGCGGAGCCCCCCGTGACGCCGATCCGATCGGGGTCGATCCGGTATTCGGCGGCATGGGCCCGCAGCCAACGAACGGCGGCCTTGGTGTCGTGGACAGCGGCCGGGAAGGGGTGCTTCGGCGCCAGCCGGTAGGAGATCGTCGCCGCCACGTATCCGCGCTGGGCCAGGCGAACACAGAGCTGATCGTAGCCATCGCGCGTCCCGGCCCGGAAGCCTCCGCCGTGGATGCAGATCACGGCTGGGAACGGCCCGTCGCCCGACTTCGGCCGGGCGATGTTGAGCTTGAGGGACTCTCCCGCAGGCGTCGAATACTCGATCCCCTCCTCCCACGTCACCGTCTCGGGCACCGTCGGCGCCGCCGGAGCAGGCCGCGCCAGGAAGGCAAAGGCCGCCAGCAGGATCACCAGCGGGATGGCGCGCTGGCTTCCGCCTCGGAGGGCCACAGGGAAGACCGTCGACATCGTCAGCATCATGCTTTCGCTCCTGATTCGGATTCCGGACTCGGGGGCCAGACGGGGAGGAGCTTCATCACCCCCCAGAGGAGCACCATCGGCAGCGCCAGCACGACGGCCGCTGCCAGCAATCCCTCGCGGCCGAACCAGTCGACCGGATACTCGACGAACCCCCGGAAGCTCTTCGAGAACAACTGCCCGCCGACAACGACGTTCCAGCGCATCGCCGCCACCTGCACGAGGACGAGGACGGCGGCGACGCCGGCAATCGAATGGCGAAAGCCGGCGCCGAGCCGGCGCGAGAAGGCCGGCAGCGGGAGGAGAAGGAGCGGCAGAAGCGAGCCGATGACGATCTGGAGCGTGAGGTAGGAGAAGCGCAGCTTCGTCGACAGGAGGGCTCGGATCACATGCCACTCCTCTTCGCGCTCGTAGGCGACATGGAGGATGTCCATCGCCTCGAACACGACCGCCAGCAGAAGAAACATCCACAGCAGCCGCGACAGGCTCCGCACGCACTCCGCGTCGGGCTCCATGTCGCTTCGTTGGCAGAGGAACAGGTAGAGGAGCGTGAGCACGGCGATCCCCGACACGATCGCGGAGGTCAGGAAGATCACCGGCATCAGCGACGACGACCACCAGGGATTGGCCTTGATCGCGCCGAACAGGAAGCCGACGTAGCCATGGAGCACACACGCCGCCGGGATCCCGATCACCGAGAGGGCATGGACGAGCCGGCGGTCGATCTCGGCCGCCCGGGGGGTGATCTCGACCACTCCCAGGGCGAGGGCGCGGTAGACCCCGCGCCACGCGCCGGTCGCCGTCCCGGCGCGCTCGACGATCGCCGGCCGGAAGATGAGCCAGACATCGATGAGGAGGACGAGCATGTAGAAGGAATAGATGAAACCGAAGCCCGCCATCGCCGAGGTGGGGCTCGGCGTCGCCACGACATTGAACGCCCGCAGCGGCTGATGGAGATGGAGGAGGAGGGGGAGCGTGGCGCAGGCCCCCAGGCAGAGCGACGTGACCACCGCCAGGCGGGCCACCGGCCGCAGCGCCTCGCGGTGGAAGACGTGGTACATCGTCGACACGACGAACGCCCCGGCCACCATCCCTGTGATGTAGGGATAGAGGACGATCATGATGCTCCACGCCGGATGGGCATCGTTGGGGAAGATGAATGGCGCGTCGTGGAGGGCGTGAAACTCCATCACGTCACCTCGTCGGTGAGGCCGACATAACGGGTCAGCGGAAGCGTGCCGAGGTGCTGCTTGAGGACGTTGGTCGGCACGGTCGCCAGCCGTCTCGAGATCTCGCTGTCGGGATCGTCGATGCGGCCGAAGACGCGGGCGCCGGTGGGACAGGCCTCGACGCAGGCCGGCTGCTCGTTCCGCATCACGCGGTGGTAGCACCAGTTGCATTTGTCGGCCACACCGGTGTCGTG
>CALQRA010000168.1 GCA_943332855.1 Candidatus Kuenenia stuttgartensis | reverse complement strand
GATCCGCGCTGGCACATGCTCGCCGGCGCCCGGCTTGGGCATCCGCTGGTCGACGCCGGCTTCCGCGAGCTCAATGCGACCGGCTTCCTCGGTAACCGCATGCGGCAGATCGCCGCCAGCTTCTGCTGCTATGAGCTCGGATGGCCGTGGGAGGTCGGAGCGGCATACTTCGCCCACCAGCTCATCGACCACGATCCCGCCTCGAACATCGGCAACTGGCGTTCTATCGCCGGGCAGGGAGCCGATCCCCGCGGCGGCCGGCGATTCAACGTCGAGAAGCAGCGGGAGATGTACGATCCTGGCGATACCTACGTCCGGTTTTGGGGAGCGCGGTGAGGGGACACTTCGCCGTCAGCCCGATTTCCGTTCAGGGTGTGATCTTCTCATTTCCCCCGCTCTGGCGTCGTGCCGCCGAATGCCGCAGGTGGTCGATGGCGAAGAGGAACAGAGCGGCCCAGACGATCACAAACCCGACCAGACGCGTCTGGTCGAACGGCTCGCCGTAGATCAGCGCCCCGACGAGGAACTGGAGCGTCGGACCGATGTACTGCAGCAGGCCGACCGTCGAAAGAGGGATCCGGCGGACGGCGACGGTGAAACACAACAGCGGGGCGACCGTCACCGGCCCAGCCGCCGCCAGGAGCAGGTCTGTCGCGGCACCATGGCTGCCGAATCCGCCGCGCTGTGCGGCGTGTTCCGCGGCGAGATAGCCGATCGCCGGCAGGAGGAGGAGCACGGTTTCGAGGGCCAGCGACGGCAGGGGATCGAGTGCCCCTTTCTTCTTCACCAGCCCATAAGCGCTAAACGTGGCGGCGAGAAAGATGGCGATCCAGGGAAACTCGTGGTATCCGGCCGCGATTCGTGCGACCCCCACCGTCGCGATGCCGACGGCCACCCACTGTGCGGGCCGGAGTCGCTCCCGCAGCACCGTGACCCCGAGAAGGACACTGGCCAGGGGGGTGAGGTAATAGCCCAGGCTGCACTCGATCATCCGGCCGTGGGTCACGCCCCAGACGAAGCCGAGCCAGTTGGCACCCACGAGAATCGCCGCCGCGAGATGCCGCGTCAGCACGCCCGGGCGCTTGAGCGCCCCGGCGATCTGTCGCCATCCCCCCCACCACCACAAGAGCGGCACGAACGTCAGGCTCGACCAGACGACGCGATGGGCAACGAGTTGGAGGCTCGGGACCGCGTCGAGCTGCTTCCAATAGATCGACAGCAAACCCCACATGACAAAGGCCGCGATGCCGCACAGATAGCCGATGTCCACGCAAACGGCCCTGGGGATCGAGGGATGGGGAACGACTGCGGCTCCGCCGCGAAAGGCCGACCGACCCCGGGATGAGACGGCCTGGGAGCAATCGAGTATGCCCCGTCCCGCCGGGCTGGTCTACGCGGGTGAAAAACCATCGTGGCCAGTTGTCGGTAGAAAAAGTCATCCCTGACCTGTTTCCACTTTGGATATCTTTGGTTTTCTTGACTGCTTTGCACTCGAGACCGACGAGCGCCGCTGCCTTGGCCACCGCATCCAGGTTGGCGAGTTCCCGACGCAATGGATGCTCTACCGAGTCAAGTCGCTTCTCTGGGCTTCTTCGAGAGTGGCGAGGGCAGATGTGATTGGTCCATTGAGCTTTAAGCGACCAGAAGAATCGTTCCGCTCTCGTCTTGTCGTGGGGTGCGGTGGCCGCCGTCATTCCCCTGCGGGAACTTGGCGGAGGGTCATGTCGCGGAGAAGACCGGGGTTTTCTGGTCCGAGCGACGTGTCGGCGGCACGGAGATCTGTCTCGGCCCGCCAGAACTCCTGGCGGGCCGAGATCTCGAAGATCTCGGCATCGAACTTCGCCTGTTCGCGGAGGGTAACGCGAAGAACGTCGCTGCGACCGAGCCGCAGTTGTTCCCGTTCCGCCCCCGCCACGAGCCGGGCGAGATCGAGGCGGGTGCGTGCCTGCTTGTGGAACTCGTAAGCCCGTTCGAGAAGGGAAAACGCGTCCTGGACCTCGGCCCGCACTTGGTCCTCCGCAAAGCTTAGTTGCCGGGCGATCTGGATGAGCTGGGATTCGACCGTCTGCAAACGCCCTCTGGCTTCGCGCCGCTGTGCCGGTAATTGAAGGATCAGCGACGCCTGCAACACCTGCCGATCGAGGCCGTCTAGACCGGAAAGCGCACTCTTACCGAATCCGGCATCCTGGTTCCCGGTGAGCTGACCATCAAGATTGGGGAGCATTTGGTTGGCGGCGAGTTGCCGTTCGACAAGAAACTTTTCCCGCTGCAGGGAAAGCCTCTGAAATTCGGGCCGCGATCCCAGCGCTCTGGCAAGCGAATCTCGGTAGAGGAGGACGGTCGGCTGCACCGGCTCCGGCACCGGCCGCATCCGGCTGCGACGGGCGAGAAGCGGGCGCCCGGATGCGTCTCGATGAAAGAGTGAGAGGTCGATGGCGGCCTGCTGCATCGCCCGATCTGCCTGGACGATGAGGCCGTTGCGGAGGGCGATGTTCTGCTGGTTGTCGATCCGCTCGATGTTCGCTGTTGCACCGCGGGCCACCTTCTGCGTTAGTTCACCGTCGCGACGGACAGCGAGATCAAGCAACTGCTCGCCGGCTCCATAGCGCTCCCCACTCCCCTGCCATGCCCAATAGGATCGGGCGGCGGCCCGCATCCAATCGAGCCGCCCGCGTTGGATCGTCGGCTCGGCAAGCGCGATGTCGAGCTCGGCCTGGGCCCGTGCCGCCCGGGGCCGGTCGATGTCGCGGTTCTTGGCGAAGGGGAGGGTCAGTCCGCCGCGCCACTCGCCGGCGTTGGCCGTCTTCTGGGCAAGATTGTAGGTGGGAAAATCGCCGTACCCGGTGCGGAATCCCCCGAAGGCACTGATGCCGCCGGTCATGAATTGCTGGGAGAGACCGAAGTCGGATCGGTAGTTCTCGTAGGTGCCGGGGGCGAGAGCGTTGCCCGCCATGGTGACGTTGGTGTCGAAGGCGCCCATCGCCGTGGTCAGCTTGCCCGAGGCGATCCCCCGCTCCCGTTCGACCGCCTGGAGGAGCGGATAATGGATGAGCACGCTTTGGAGCACCTCGGGGAGCGTTAGCGGCTCTTCACGGTCGTCAAAGGAGAGGTCGGGAAGCTCGAGGGCCGCGGACGGTTGCGGGGGCGCGATGGTGATCGGGGCGACGCCCGTGGGGGGCGGTGGCGGAAGTGGCTCACCACGTCGTCGATCGGCCGTGGCAGGCGACTGCAGCGCAGGCGGCTCGGGCCGGGGGCGGATCGCTTCCGGTGTTGGCGTGTCGGCCGCGTCGCGGGCCCTGGCCGTGATCGAGGGGGCGGGGTCTCCGGCCCAGTCAACGAGGTCGAGAAAGGACTGCGTGATCACGGTCGGTGGCAGATCGCCACGTCCTGGATCGACGGCGCTCGGCCGGCCAGCCGGCACGAACCGCCCAGGCTCCGTCGCCGGGCTGAAGGGGGCAAGAAGCAGGATGGCTGCCACCGCGCCGACGATCGCGGTGGCGCTCTGGGCGATTGCAGTTCGTGTCATCCGACCTTCACCTTCGGCGGCTTGCTTCCGTCCTTCTGCTTTTCGCCCCCATCCTTGCCGGGAGGTGCAAGCACCGGAGGGAAGCCGTTGAGGCGTCGCCAGATCTCGTAGCCGAGGGGAACACGATTGAGGAACACCCATCCGATCGCCTGGTTGCCCTGACGGAGCATCCGCTGATCGGGCCAGGTGTCGCCCGCCAGGAGCGGGTCGGGTTCGACAAGAATGCGAAACTTGCCGGTGCTGTTGCTCGCCGGATCGATCTGGCGGATCCGGCCGCCGAACGTACCCACGGCCAATTCTGGCCAGCCGGAGAACTGCACGGCGGGCCAGCCCTCGAACTGAATGCGGACGTGCGGCAGGCTTCCCGTCTGCTCCGCATAGGCGAGCACGAGCGGGGCGTCGTTGCCGTCGAGGAGCAGTTCGACCACCCGGTCGGTGGTGTCGGGTACGATCGTGCACAGTTCATCCCCTTCCTTGACGAATTGGCCGCCCCGACTCACGTTCGCCGCCACGCGATAGACAGTCCCATCACAGGGGGCGAGCACGATCCGATCCTTGAACCGCTCAATGCGGGTTTCGAGTTCCTGGAGGTCGCGTTCGACAGTGAATAGGTTCTGCTCGCTCTTCCGCAGATTGCCGCGGGCGACGGCGATATTCGAGAGGCCGGCGGCATCGGCCTGGACGAGGAGCGATTCCTGGGTGAGGAGAAACGCCTCGGCACGCTCGATCTCGGCGTCGGCCTTGTCGGTGTCGGTAGCGGCCCGATCGGCCCGCATCCGGGCTTCGTCCCGCGAGATCCGGCTCTCCAGTCCTCCGTACTGCGGATTCGTGAACAGGTCGTCAAACATATCCGAGCGGTTGCGTTCGTAGTCCTCGGCGAAGCTGGCGTTGGCCCTGACCTGCCGAGAGACCTCGATCGACTTGCGGGCCGCGTCGCGATTGGCAGTCGCCGCTCTGATCGCCGCGTCGCGGGCGGCGACCTGAGCCTCCGCGGCGGCCCGCTGCTCGTCCAGTTCCCGTTGCGCCGCTGCCAGCCGCTCGGTGAGGAAGCCACGTTGGGCCTCCAACCTTACCGAAAGCCCAGAATCGTTGTCCTCGATATCGACGATCGGATCGCGAAACTTGACGCGAGTTCCCTCGACGACATGCCAGTGGCGGATCTGCCCTGAGACCATCGCCTCGATCGCCTGCATCCGCTCGACTGGAGCGAAGGCTGTGACATCGCCACGCCCTTGGACGGTCTGTTGCCAAGGGACAAAAGCGAGGAGAAATGGGGTGGCGAGGAAAAGGAGGATGGAGAGCGACGCCCAGCAGCGGATCAACCGGGGGGTCGTCACGCTGGTCGGAAGCGCGCGGCGGGCGCCGCGTCGATGCCACGGGTGATCCACGCTGGGGATGCCGGTGAGGCAGGTCATGGAGCCTCCAGCGCAGCGTGGCACCTGCTTCGCACGTCGTCTCGCGAGGTGGCCACGATGAGCGTCCAGGGAGACCGGCTGTCGAACAGCGTCGTCGCGAGGCCTGGTGGATGTTCGAGATCGAGGCCGTCGAGCGTCCGGTCGATGAGGAGCAGCCCTGGATGTCCGGCCATGGCCCGCGCTAGCGACAGCCGCGCCGATTCGCTCGGATCGAGCGGGTAACCGTCGGAATCGAGACGCGTCGCCATCCCGAGCGGGAGCCGGCTGATCCGTGCCGAGAGCCCGACCGCGTCGAGTGCCTGACGCAGGTCGCCGGCCGTGACATGCTCCCGGCCGACGCGGAGATTCTCCGCGATCGTCCCCGCGAAGGTCTCCGGCGGGCCGACCAGCGCGATACGCTCGCGCGCCGCTGGCCTGTCGAGGGATCGGCTATCAATCGAGGCAAGGTCGATCACTCCGGAGGAAGGGGCCTGGAGGAGCGCGAGCGATTCGAGCCATGATGACGTGACGGCGGAGGCAGGCATCGCCAGCCTGCTCCCTGCGGCCGCCTCGATCAGATGCGTGGCCCCCAGGTCATCGGCGAACTCTGCACCGACGCTGATCGGACCGTCGGCGGCGGAGAGAGGCTCGCCGCCATCGGATTCGAGCGTTAACTCATCGACGATCGCCAATTTCGCGAGTCCGGCATGGAGATCGTAGAACACCTCGACATACTTACCGATCTTGGAAACCGCGGAGAGGACGAGCGTGACGATCAACTCTCCGGCCACGAGTTGCCCGAGGGTGAGCTGGCGCTGGATCACGAGCCAGCCGCCGAGGCCGAGGAGCGTGGTGCTCGCCAGCGACTCGATCGCAAGCGCGAACAGCAGTTGCCGCCAGACAATCGAATAGTGCCGCTTGCGAGCGGCAAGATAGGCGTCGATGCCCGCTTCAGCGCGGCGTTCGGCGTAGTCGAGCCCGCTGGCGGTGCGCAGTGCCCGGGGGCAGCGGGCCAGGTCCTCGAGCCAGGCGGCGAAGTCGTACTTGGCGGCACTCTCGGCGATGCTCGTGCGGATCCCCCCGGCGCCGAGCACGAGCAGCAGAAACGCCAGCAGGCCGATCATCACCACGGCGAACACGAGCAGGTAGGGATGGTAGAAGGCGAGCACGGCGAGGCCGACGATTGTCGTCATCACAATCTGGACACCGTCGACGAGAAGGGTGGCGAGGCACTTCTGGACCGACGCCACCTCGAAGAACCGGTTGACGATATCGGTGGGATTGCGGCGGGCGAGGGCCTCGGCGTCGGCGTGGAGAAATCCGTCCACGAAGGCCCGGGCGGTGCGCACAAACACCCGCCGCTGGACATACTCCGCCACCGCCGCCTGCATCGCCCGGAGCGTCGCGGAGAAGGCAAGGAATGCGAGCATCACCAGCGCCAGCACGATGACGGGCCAGAGGAGCACGCCGAACGCCACGGTGTTCACCAGGGCTTCGATCGCCGCCGGGGTGACGACCGACAGCAGCCCCACGCCGAGGGCGAAGACGAGGATCGTGAGGATGTCGGCCCGCTCCGACCCCAGCAGCCGCAGCAGGAGTGGCCAGGTGGAGGGAACGTGCCGGTCGTGGGGAGTCTGCATGGTGTCGAAGAACGCGGGCCTACCAGGGACAACGGGCCGGGAAAGGGGGAAGCCGCTGACCTCCGCGAGGCCCTCATCTGTACTCATAGGGGCGTTCTTTGTATTGGGCAAGGTGATGAATCATGGTCTATACTTCGAAAAATTCGATGGATTGAGGGGCCCCGCCATGCGTTGGTTGAACTACCACCATCTCCTCTATTTCTGGACCGTGGCTCGTGAGGGAAGCATCGCCAAGGCGTGCGGCGTGCTCCATCTCACGCAGCCGACGGTCAGCGCCCAGCTCAAGGCCCTAGAGAAGTCGGTGAGGATGCCGCTGTTCGAGCGGCGGGGACGGAACTTGACCCTCACCGATGCCGGGACGAAGGTCTATCGCTATGCAGACGAGATTTTCGCGCTCGGGCGGGAGCTCGAGGATGTCGTCCGTGGCCGGCCTGCCGGGGGGGCGCTGCGGCTCGTCGTCGGCGTGGCGGACACGCTCCCAAAACTCGTCGTCCATCGGCTCCTCCGGCCGGCGCTCCACATCGGCGAAGAGGTCCGTGTGAGTTGCGTCGATGGCCCTCCCGACCGGCTCCTCGCCCAATTGGCCCTCCACGAGCTCGACATCGTGCTCAGTGACAGTCCGGCGAACCCGCAGATCGGCCTCCGCGTCTTCAACCATCTCCTTGGTGAGAGCAGCATCACGTTCTTCGGGACCGCCGATCTGGTGAAGCAATACCGACGCGGATTCCCGGAGTCGCTCGACAACGCCCCGTTCCTGATGCCGATGGGCAATACCGTGCTCGGCCGGTCGCTTGAGCAATGGTTCGACGACAACGGCATCCGGCTGCATGTCCGCGGCGAGTTTGCCGACAGCGCGCTGATCAAGGTCTTCGGCTCGGAAGGAGAGGGGATCTTTGCGGCGCCGACGGTCGTGGAGGAGGACGTCGAGCGGGCCTACCGCGTGGGGATCATCGGACGCGCTGAGTCGCTGCGCGAACGGTTCTACGCGATCAGCATCCAGAAGCGTCTTCAGCACCCCGCCGTCGTGGCGATCTCGAAGGCGGCGAAAACGTCACTTGCTGCGCCATGATCGCCCCGCACCTGCCCTGAGCCACTCTCGAAGAAGCCCAGAGGAAGCGACTTGGAGTCCATCGTCACCTTACTGGCAGCGTACGATCAGGGGATCCGGATCCGCGGCAGCGTGGTCGGCAGCTTCGAGGCGAAGCTCAGGCTCGAGTTGTTGCCGGCCGCGTCGGCGATCCAGTTGCCAGCGTTGAGCGACAGCAGGGAGGCGATGCCGATACCGTTGGCCCCTGTTTCCTTGTAGCCGGTCTCAATCGTGTAGCTGAACACGAGGGTGTTCGTGCCACTCCCCGATTGATAGCTCGCCCGCCGCTTGCGGCCGCCGATTGTCAGTTCGAGGTACGGCGTCATGTTCGCCGAGAGATTCGCTGGGCCGGTGTACGGGCTGACGAGAACGCTCTCGGTGAAGGTAACGCTGAAGCTCAGCGTCTGTCCGACCCGGTAGTCACCGGCCGTGGGGAGCGAGATCCCGGTGATCGTCGGGGCGGTGGTGTCGAGTGTAAACCGGACGAACGCGATCTCCGAGATGTTGCCCGCCTGGTCGATCTGCCGGATCTCGACCGAGTTGTATCCCTGGCTGGCGGTGAAGGACGTCGACCAGGGCTTTAGGCTCGGATAGGCCTGCCGATACTCGACCCGGGCCCCGGTCTCGAACGGGACGACGTTCGTGAGTGTGCCGTTGGAGGTGATGCCGTCGGTGAGGTAGGTGCCGGCGGGGTTGGCACCGGGGCCGGTGTCGCTCACGAGCTTCACCTGCGGCGTGGCGGGCTTGGTGGTGTCGAGGTTGAAACCCATCACCGCTGTACCCGACACGTTGCCGGCGAGGTCGATCTGGCGGATCGTCACCGTATTGAGCCCGTCGACGGCCCCGACCGGGATTGTCAGTGGGGCCACGGCAAGCGGATCGGTGACGACGACGGTGGAGGCGAGGCGGAAGCCGAGCGTCGCCGCCGACGTTTCCGCCAGGGTCATACTGGGGGCCTGATACGACGTCTGGGGGAACAGGAAACCCCATGGCGCCCAGTCGTAGCTCGAGCCGTAGAAGCTCTTGTTCCCCGTCACGCCGGTGAGGTCCTGCCATTCGGCCACGTTGCCGAGCATGTCATAGGTGCCGTAGGCACTCTGCCCGCCGTTGCTGCCGACGGTGGTCACGTTGCCGGTGACGCCATTCCACGACGCCTGATTGGCAAGGTTTGCGGAGTTGCCGCTGGTCACCGGCGACATCCCGGAGGCCCCGAGCCGGCCGACGCCACTGGCCGTCGCCTGCACCGCCACCGGATCGACGTCGCTCTGCGTTGCCCACTTCCAGTAGCCGGCCGCCGTGCTGCCCCCCTTGTAGAGCGCCGCCTTGTACCACTCGCTGGCGGTGGGGATGTAGAACGTCGCGCCGGGATTGCGACCGGGGTAGGTGTACGACGCGTATTCGGTCGCGGTGAGCGTGTAGGCACCGTTGAGGATCGCCGTCTGACCGGCGGCCGAGGTCGCATAGGAGCGGGCACCCGCTTGGAGCCAGTTGGCCACCCGGGCCGCGTCGAACCAACTCACATAGACCACCGGTTTGTCGCCCATGTTCGGCCGCACCGCGTACTTGCTTCCTACGGCTGCGCCGACCGTGAAGGCGATCCCTCCCTGGCCGGTCGACCCCATGAGCGGATCGTAGATCGGGTCGTCGGCGGCCCGCGCCGGGAGTGTCGGATTCGTGCCCTGCGGGTCGACGGCGTTGAGGAAGGAGACGTACTGGGAGTTCGTGAACTCGAACTTCTGGATTCGGTACGCCTGGGCCACGGAGCCACGGTTGGAGTAGATGTCGGCCGGATCGGCGGGATTCCCGCCGTCGCCGACCGTCACCCAGCCGACATCCGCAGCCGGGAGCCCGTCGGTGGTTGTCCAGGTAACGCCGTCGTCGAGCGAGTACTGCACCAGGGCACTGCCGTTGCGGCTGACGGTGACGAGGCCGACATTCGTGAGATTGTCGGTGGCGAGGGTGCCCGAGTCGGAGAGGAGTCGGCTGTTGGGTGTCATCGCCATTGGCAGCCAGGTGAAGTCGAAGGTGCCCATGGGCGAGGTATTGCCGGCCCTGTCGGTCTGTCGGATCGAGAACACGTTGCGGGCGTTCTGCACCGCCGTGAAGGTCGTCGTCCAGGCACCGCTGCCGATCCGGTATTCGAGTTTGGCGCCGGGCTCCACCGAGCTGTAGACGAGCTGTGCGTCGCTCGTGACACGGTCGGTGGCGCTCGAACCGGTGTCAGTCCAGAGCCGCGGCACGGGAACGATTGGGGCGACCGTGTCGTACGTGAACCCGAGGAGCGTATTCGGCGAGACGTTGCCGGCGAGATCGG
>CALQRA010000167.1 GCA_943332855.1 Candidatus Kuenenia stuttgartensis | reverse complement strand
TCGATGGCGACGTCGAGCGTGAGGCCGTTCGCCGGCCCCTCGTCGTCGGCGAGACGCCGGTCGAGCTCGCCGGTGCCGATCGCCAGGCTCCGTGCCGGCGTCGCCGGTGCGGGGAGCGGCTCCGGGAGCTGCATGCCGCGGGCGGTCTGCAGCCCGACAGGGCGCGAGCCACTCTTCCCCTGCCGCGGCAATCGTCCCGCCCGGCGTCTGCCACCGATGATGCCGACCTCCGCATTCTCCAAGCCCCCGGCATCGAACGCCCCGGGGCCGGGGCCGAAAGACGGCGTATTCCCCCCCGGGATCGGCCCGAGATCGGGAAACTCGATGATCCGGCCGCGGGAGGGATCGTTGGGATCCCCTTGCCAGGCATGCACCGGCCCGCCGCCACACCAGGGGAGGATGACACCGATCAGGAGCAGAAGCGCGGCTCGGCGCCGCGTGCAGCGTGGCACGGCGGGGCTTCCCGTCGGACACCCGGGCCTGCCCCATCCCGCCCCGAGCTGAGACGGTCGAGCAGCCGGATCGCCCCGACAGCCAATCAATCGTCTGGCAAACTGTGACGGCTGGAGATTTCCGGTCAGGAAAGGGCTGACGCGCCTGGCCAGTCGCCGCGTTCTCCGCATCCCCCCCGGCCCGCCACGCGTTCACCGTGCCGGCGGACGCTTGGCGATCATCTCCCGCGCTTTCCTGGAGACGCGGGCGGCGAGCGCCCCCTCCTCGGCCGAAAGCATCTCTGGGTCGATCCCATCGAGGACATCAAGCGCCTCCTGCGGCCGGTCGAGCCGACCGGCCAGGATCGTCGCCAGGCGGATCCGCATGGCGTCGGTGCCAAAGGGGTATTGGCCGATCGCTTCCTCCATCACGGCCGCGGCATCGGCCCAAGCCTTCGCGGCGTCGAGCCCCTCGGCAAGCCGAAAGAGCTCGTCGCGCTCCAGCGGAAAGCCGCCGTCGTATCCAACCGTCGATTGCCTCACCCCCTGTGCCCCGGTGGCATCGCCCGCGGCGAGGAGCCGGCGAAAATCTTCCCGCTCTCCCGCACGCACCTTTTCGTCGCGCTCGCGTTGCCTGGCGACCTCCTGGACGATTTCGCGGCGCTTCTCGAGCTCGCCTGAATAACTCGGGCGGCCGTTGCGTTGAAGAGTGAACGCATCCCACCCCTCGCAATCGACGGCGCCCGCCTTGAGAAGGAGGATCGCCAGCGGTGCTCCGAAGGCTACGCCCATAAGATGGAGTAGGCCGGTCAACGATCCCCACAACAACTGCATGAGGTTGAGGCCGACATAGCCCGCGGCCCACAGGCCGATGGTGACGTCGAACGTCCCGGTTCGGATCATCCACCCCAGCCCGGCAAAGTAGCCGCAGGTGATCTCGTTGGCGGGGGCCCAGATCGCCGCCATCGCCATAATCCCGAAGATCGCCGACGAGGCCCCTCCCGATCTCAGGTTCACACCGTGGAGGGGGAGCGTGAGGATCTGCTCGACCATCGACTGCCCCACCCCGACCCCCAGGTAACAGGCTAGGAAGCGCCACCAGCCGATCTTGCCCTCGACGACCAGTCCGAAAACCCAGAGAAAGACCATGTTGCCGGCGAGGTGGAATACATCGCCATGGACGAAATTGCTGGAGAGCCACTGGAACGGGTGGAGGCCGTTTCCCCACACCAACCACAGATGGGCATTCTGCTCAGTCGGCCCCCCACCGATGGCGAGGAACACGAGAATGTTCGCAACGATCAGGCCGATCGTGGCGATCGGCCGATGGTAGATCGGCGCGTCGGTCGCGTACGGAAAGAAAAAGAACATGCCCCCCTCCGGCGCAGTGGCGGCCCTCCCGATTGATCGATCCCCTGGCATGGTACAGAACGCGCAGAAACCGCCACGATCCGGCCGATCGACTCGCCGGCCCTTGTCCGCCCGTACCGCCAGGGAAACGGGATGTTACCCGGCTCCCCGCCCTGTTTCCGGTGTGTCCGGCCCGGGGCTCGGCCGGTAGGCTTAGACGCTCTTCCTGCTGTCGGCCCCGGAGACTTTTTCCATGCCCCGCCTGCTCGCCCCACTCGGAGCGGTGATCGTGACAACGATCGCCCTCGCCCTCCCCGCCGCCGCCCAAACCGACGCGGAGCCGGCGCGGAAGGGGCTCGGGAACTTGCTTGGCAAGGCCGCCGACCGACTGAAGGATGAGGCGATGAAACGCTTCGACAAAAATGGCGACGGTCGGCTCGACGACGAAGAGCGCGCGGAGGCTCTTCGTGAGATGAAGAAGAAGGGGGGAGAGATCCAGGGGCAGCTGCGGCAATTCATGCTCCGTCGCTACGACGCCGATGGCAACGGCACACTCGAGCCGGCCGAGCGGAAGACCGCCTTCGACGAGACGATGAAGCAGCTCGAGGAGAACGGCCCGCTGGTGAAGAACACCGTCCTCGGGTTTGTCCACAAACGCTTCGACACCAACGGCGACGGCAGCCTCGACAAGGATGAGCTGGGGGTCGCCCGCGACGAGCTCACGAAGCGGATCATCGAGGGGATCCCGATGGGCGATGCCCCGACCAAGCCGATCGATCCGGTTGCCCGCAAGAAGCAGGCGGAGGAGCAGCGGAAGCAGGAGATGCTCGACCGCTTCGATGCCGACGGCAACGGCACGCTCGACGAGCGGGAACGCGAGGCCGCCAAGAGCGAGCTCAAGAAGCGCTACGACGAGCTCGATGCCGCGGCGGCAGCCGACGCGCCGGCCAAGCCCGCTGCCAATCCGGCCCCACGCTGACGTAGGCTCACCGGATTCGCTGCCGACCGTCGGCAGCGATTGCACCGATATTCCCACCCGTTTCCCCGCGCCACCCGACTCACGATGCCCCACCTCCTCGACCCCTTCCGCCTTCACGATCTCGAGCTTGCAAACCGCGTCGTCATGGCGCCCCTGACACGGGCCCGCTCGGGGCCGGACCGGATCCCCAACGACCTGATGCGCGAGTATTACGCGCAGCGGGCCTCGGCAGGCTTGATCGTGTCGGAAGCGACGACGATCTCGCCGCAGGCCAACGGCTGGGTGGAATCCCCCGGGATCTACACAGACGCCATGGAGGCCGGCTGGCGGCGGATCACTGACGCCCTCCACGCCGCCGGCGGAAAGATCTTCCTCCAGCTGTGGCACATGGGGCGGGCCTCCCACAGCGATTACCACGGTGGCCAACCCGCCGTCGCCCCGTCAGCAATCGCCATCAATGGCGACGGGATCTCCACGCCGCAGGGCAAGAAGCCATACGAGACGCCGCGGAGCCTCTCCACCGATGAGGTCAAGGCAACGATTGAAGACTATCGGATCGCCGCTCGGCGCGCCCGCGCGGCGGGCTTCGACGGCGTCGAGGTTCATGCCGCCAACGGCTATCTGATTGACCAGTTCCTCCAGGCACGCACCAACCATCGCACCGACGCCTACGGCGGCAGCCTCGATGCCCGCTGCCGATTCCTCGACGAGGTGGTTGAAGCGGTGGCGGCGGAGTGGCCTGCCCATCGTGTCGGCGTCAGGCTCTCCCCCAACGGCCAATTCAACGACATGGGCTCGCCCGATTACCGCGAGCAGTTCCTCCGCGCGGCCGAGCTTCTCGATCGCCACGCCCTCTCCTATCTCCACGTCGTCGACGGCCTCGCCTTCGGCTTTCACGCGCTCGGCACTCCGATGACACTGGAGGAGTTTCGCGCCGTCTTCCACGGCCCACTCGTCGCCGCCTGTGGCTACACCCTCGACACGGCCGAGGCGGCGGTGGAGCACGGTGCGGCCGACCTCGTCGCCTTCGGCCGCCCCTACATGGCCAATCCTGATCTCGTCGAGCGCTTCCGCCACGGCTGGCCCCTCGCCGATCTCCCCGACGTGTCACTTTGGTGGACCCCCGCTGGTGCCCGCGGCTACACCGATTTCCCCAGCCACGCGGCAGAGGCTGGCTGACGGATCGGGAGAGCTGATACCCAATTCCCCTCGTCACTCCGGCCGGCTGACGCTGTCGGGCGCCGCGCCCATCTCGGCAAGGAACCGCGCTGCCCAGGGGAGTCGCCGCAGCTTCTCCGGCGAAACGTGCGCGAGTATTTTGAACGAGTGGGCCCCCTTGTCGTAGCGCTCCGCGGGCGTGTCCCGAACGGCTGCCGCCAGGGCTTTTTGAAGCTCCTGCTTCGTTCGCGTCTCGAGACTCGGCCCCGGGGACGGAAGTTTGTCCTCTTGAAGGCCCTTCGTGAAAACCTTCTTGAGGGCATCACGGTCGGAGATCAGCCACGTCTCCATGGAGACGGTCATGAATTGGAGCTGCTTGTTCGTCGCCCCGCTGGGCCGCTGCCATCGATCCCCCTCACGTGTCCCCACGTGAGCCCAGGGATCCCCTTCATGGCCAACCGCGATTTGATGGCCAGCCGCGATCGGCTCCTCGGAGTCGACGAGGAGCCAGACGTCGCAGTCGCCTTCGTCGAGCAGGTTGCAGAAAGTCTTGAAGGCCTTCGAACGCCCGTGGCAAACCCTGACCTTCGGCCTGTTGGCGATGCCCGCCTTCTGGAACAGGAGCATGAACGCCTTCCGGCATTCGGCGTCCAGATCGGGATGGGCGCCCCCTTCGACACACAGCTACTGTTTCTTTCTGGTCACCACCGGTTTCCCCCGAAGTGCCCCGATGTCCACAGCGCCCCGAGGGAACCAAACTCACGCCATCGGTCGATGTCCGCCTGGTCGAGACGACGAACCCCGGTTGTGGCCTCGTCTTTCTCGGCGATCACCACACTGTCGGCATGGTTGGTCATCGCGTCGACGAGTTGGGTTGAATGGGTCGTGACGACCACTTGGAATCTTGCACTGGCATCGACGAGGAGATCCCGCAGTGTCGGTAAGACATCCGGATGGAGCCCGAGCTCCGGCTCCTCGATGACGACAAGACGGACCGGACCAGGATCGATGAGAATCGCCGCTAGACAGAGGAACCGGAGCGTGCCATCAGACAAGCGTCGGGCCGGCACACTCCGATCCCTCTCCATCAAGTAAAGCTGGAGTTGGCCCCCTTCGGGCACTATCTCGATGTCATCGAAGCCCGGGGCGATCTCGCCGAGCAACTCGATCAAGTGACGCTTCTTCACGGCGTCGCGCTTCAGGACGGCGAGGCGCGAGGGGAGATTCGAGAAATCCTCAAGCAAACGATCGTTCCTGACATCAGCCCCGCACGCCCTGCGAATCGGTGACATCGGCCCGAAACTCCACGATCGGTAGATGGCAATTTCCTTGAGCCGGTCCCCGACTCGCGCCACCTCTGGAAACGACTCGGGGTCCCGCCGCTGCGACAGGATCGACTGCGTCGGATCGATGTCAGCAACTTTCAGAAACCGCCTGCTCGACTCCTCGACATGATTGAGCATCGGCCGGCCCTGCTCGTAGCCGAAATAGAAGTAGGGTTTCTGGCTCCCCGGGTCGGGTGCCGTTCTCTCGATTCGCTCGTCAAGGACGACGAACGAATGCCCTTCGCTGCCGAAGCTCATCCGGTAGCGGACCGCCGATCGCGTGATCTGATCCGCACCGAACACGATGTCGATCGATGCGGACGCAGCCCGTCGGGTCGTGCCACTCTGCCAAAGCCACTCGTCCACACCTCCCCCCTCCCGAATCGGCACCGGAAGATTCCCTGGGACGGCATGGAGAACGGCAAATGCCTCGACGAGATTCGATTTGCCACTGCCATTGGGGCCGATGATGACATTCAACGGCCGAAGAAGCAGTTCGTGGGCCCCCGGCCCAAACGACAAGAAGTCGGTCAGCGTGATTTTGTCGAGCATTCCCTGGTCTCCTTGCCCCGTCCCTGACACGAAACACCAACGAATCAGCCTGAATCTTGGATTCTACCGGGCACGCTCACCGGCCCACAAACGGTGTCCATATCGTCCCTGGTATGATTCCAGGAAGACAGTGCTCGCGTGGGCAGCGTTGTTTTCGGGGGGTCACGATAGTGCCAAACGGCGGCCGGCCTTTTCTCATTTCCGTGATGCTCTTGGCCTCGTTGCCATCGGCGGAGAGATCGGCTTGCGCTGACTCCGCGCCGACCTGGGAAGCGGATGTCCGGCCGATTCTGAAGGCCCACTGCACCCAGTGCCACGGCGAAGAAGATCCGGTGGAGGGGGGCGTCGATCTGCGGCTCCGTCGGTTCCTCGACCGTGACGCCGAAGGCTATGGGGCGCTCCTCGTGCCGGGGGATCCCGGCGCCGGCGAACTTCTGCGGGTCATCCGTTCAGGGGAGATGCCGAAGGCTGGGAAGAAGGTGTCGGCAGACGAGCTCGCCACGATCGAGCGCTGGGTCGCCGCCGGCGCGCGTTCCGTCGAGCCGGAACCGGAATCGATTCCGCTGGGGCCCTATCTGGCGGCCGGTGACAGGGCGTGGTGGTCGTTCCAGCCGATCGTCAAGCCAGCCGTGCCGGCGATGGCCGACGCGGCAGCCGGGCGCACCCCAATCGATGCCTTCATCCTCGCAGCGCTCGGCGTCAAGGGGCTCACGCTCGCGCCGGAAGCTGACCGTCCCGGGCTCCTCCGTCGTGTCACGCTCGATCTCACCGGGCTCCTCCCGACCCCGGAGGAGGTCGCTGCCTTCGTCGCCGACACCTCGGGCGACGCTTACGAGAAGGTGGTGGAACGGTTGCTCGCAAGCCCCGCCTACGGCGAGCGGCAGGCCCGGGCCTGGCTCGATGTCGCCGGCTATTCCGACTCCAACGGCTTCTCCGAGGCCGATTCGCTCCGCCCGCATGCCTGGCGCTACCGCGACTGGGTGGTGAAGAGTTTTCAGGACGACCTCCCCTGGGATCGCTTCATCCAGGAGCAGCTCGCCGGCGACGAGCTCGCCGCAGCGACCCAAGAGTCGACCAGCGACGCCGTCAACGATCCCCTGCGCCGCGATCAGCTCGTCGCCACGGCGTTTCTGCGACTCGCCCCCGATGGCACCGGCGATCCCGTTCCCGACCAAAACCTCGCCCGCAACCAGGCGATCGCGGAGCAGATTAAGGTGACGACGTCGGCCCTCCTCGGGCTCACCGTCGCCTGCGCCCAGTGCCACGACCACCGCTACGACCCGGTCTCGCAGGCCGACTACTACCGGCTCCGCGCGATCTTCGACCCGGTCTACGACTGGGAGCAATGGCGTCCCCCGGGGGCACGCCTCTATTCGCTCTATAAGCCGGAGGAACGGGCCGCCGCGGCAGCGATCGAGGCCGAGGCCGCCAAGATCGACGCTGCAGCCGACGCGATGCGGAAGGCTTTCCTCGACGAGATCTTCGAGACGGAGATCATCAAGCTCCCCGAGGAGGTGCGCGACGCCTACCGCACGGCCCGGGCCACCCCGGAGGGAGAGCGGACCGAGGAGCAAAAAACGCTGATCCGCAAGTATCCGGCGGCGCTGGCGACCTACTCCCTCGATCTCTACGACGCGGCGAAGGAAAAAGCAGTCAACGACAAACGAGCGGAGGGGACGAAGCTCCGGGGGACGAAGCCGCCGGAAGGCTTTCTGATGGCGGCGGTGGAAGTGAAGGGACGCGTCCCCGAAACGAAGCTCTTCCACCGGGGCGACCACGAGCAGCCGAAGCAGGCGGTGACGCCGGGGGAGCTTTCCGTTCTGGCGCTGCCGGGACCGCCGGGCGAAGGGATCGAGCCGCTGGTCCCGGCGGAGACCCAGGCAGGCTCGAGCGGCCGACGCCTCGCCTACGCGCGCTGGTTGACCAGCGGCCGCCATCCGCTTGTCGCCCGGGTGCTCGTCAATCGCTTCTGGCTGGGGCATTTCGGCCGGGGGCTCGTGGCCACGCCGGGAGACTTCGGCCGGCTCGGCGAGCGTCCCAGCCATCCGGAGCTCCTCGACTGGCTCGCCGCCACTTTTATGGAAGGGGGCTGGAAGCTGAAGCCCCTTCACCGGCTGATCGTGACCAGCGCCGTCTACCGGCAAGGGAGCGCGAATGAAGCCGCGCGGGCGATCGATCCCGGCAACCGGCTCCTCGCCCGCTTTGCCCCGCGCCGGCTCGATGCCGAGAGCTTCCGCGATGCCGTCCTCGGTGCTTCAGGCCAACTCGTGAGCGTCGGCGGGGGCGTGCCGGTGGGGATCGCCAAGGATCCGGTCGGCCGGATCGTCGTCGGCCGCGAGGAGAAGGATGCCAACGGCGACGTCGTCCGCGTGGTGAGCCTGGGGCCAGACGACTTTCGCCGCTCCCTCTACCTCCAGTCCCGGCGCACCGAACCGATCACCGTCCTCGAGACCTTCGACCAACCGGAGATGAAGCCCAACTGCGAGCTGCGGCGGACGACGACGGTCGCCCCGCAGGCGCTGCTGATGCTCAACGACACGTTTGTCCTCGCCAGCGCCCGGGCGCTGGCCGAACGCGTCCGCCGTGAGGCCCCCGGCGACGTCCGGGCCCAGGTGGAGCGGGCCTGGCGACTCCTCTTCAGCCGCGTCCCTTCCGAGCGCGAGTTCGAAGGAGCGCTCTCCCATCTCGCCGAGCAAGGGGAGGAGTTCCGGGTGCGTCTGGCCGCCGGACCCCCGCCGCCGGCCAAAGAAGGGGAGCCCGCGCTCGCTCCTCCCGATCCGCAGCTTGAGGCGCTTGCGAGCCTCTGCCAGGTGCTCCTGGCATCGAACCGTTTTCTGACCTGCGACTGACAGGAGCCCACATCGCATGAACCGCCCCACCCAACCACTCTGCTCCCGTCGTCATCTCCTCCATGCCGGTGGCTTCTCGCTGGCCGGTCTCGGGCTGGCAACGCTCCTGGAGCGCGATGGCCTCCTCGCAGCACCGGTCAAGCCGCTCACGGCCGCGGAAGACCACTTCGATCTCCTCCCGAAGGCGCCGCCGAAGCCCGCGCGCGCCGCGGCGATGATCTCGCTGTTCATGATGGGGGGGCCATCGCAGATGGACCTCTTCGACCCCAAGCCGATGCTCGCCAAGTACGACGGCCAGACGTTTCCGGGGGAGATCAAGTACGACAATCTCGCCCAGGCCTCGGCCAAGGTCCTCGGGCCGGGATGGCGCTTCGCCCCGCGTGGCACGTGCGGCATGGAGCTTTCAGACCTCCTCCCCCACCTGGCCGAGGTGTGCGACAACATCACGCTCATCCGCTCGATGCACTCGGGCGTCAACAACCACGGCCAGGCGCTCTACGCCCTCAACGCCGGGAGGAGCACCGCCGGCCGCCCCACCCTCGGCGCCTGGCTCTGCTACGGCCTGGGGAGCGAGACCGACAATCTCCCCGCCTACATGGTGCTCGCCCATCCCGGCGGCTTGCCGACCTTTCAGGGGGAGCACTACACCAACGGCTGGCTGCCGAGCCTGTATCAAGGGACGCTCGTCCGCCCCGGTGAGCCGCGGATGCTGAACCTCGATCCTGCTCCGCTCCTCCGCGGCTCTCCGCAGCGGCGGCAGCTGGCCCTCCTCGAGAGGCTCAACGATGAGCATGCCCGCGAGCATCCCGGCGAGCACGACCTCCAGGCGCGGATCGCCAGCTACGCCCTCGCCGCCCGGATGCAGACGGCCGCCAAGGAGGCGCTCGACATCTCCACCGAGCCGCCCCATATCCGCGCCCTCTACGGCGTCGACAACCCGGCCACGGCCGATTACGCCACGCGCTGCCTCATCGCCCGCCGGCTCGTCGAGCGCGGCGTCCGCTACGTTCAGGTGCTCAACGCCGGGCAGTCGTGGGACCATCACGGCGGCATCAAAAGCGCCCTCCCGGCCAGCTGCCTCGCCGTCGACCAGCCCTCGGCGGCCCTCGTGACTGACCTCAAGCAGCGTGGCCTCCTCAACTCGACGGTGGTCCACTGGGGGGGCGAGATGGGGAGACTGCCGGTCCTCCAAAACGACGGCGGCCCGGAGAAGTGGGGTCGCGACCACAACACCTATGGCTTCGCGCAGTGGGTGGCCGGTGGGGGCTTCAAGGGGGGCTGCACCTACGGCGAGACCGACGAGTGGAGCCACAAGGCGGTGAAGGATGTCGTCCATCATTACGACTGGCACGCCACGCTCCTCGACCGCTTCGGCTTCGACCAC
>CALQRA010000166.1 GCA_943332855.1 Candidatus Kuenenia stuttgartensis | reverse complement strand
GCATCCTCCGTAGGATCGCGCTGATGCTGCTCAAGAACGAGAAGACGGCCAAGCTCGGTGTAAAGAACAAGCGGCTTTCAGCGGGTTGGGACGAGGACTACCTGCTCCAAGTCCTTGTCAGCATTTGAGATATGGTGCAATCGCCCTGGTCCTGGGTGGGAGTTTCCAAGCCCGGAACGTTGTCGGCATACGGTGCCCCCGGCGGAATGAACGCAGCGGCGTGACGGCTATCCTTCCGGGGCGGCGAAGCGGCCCGAAAGCCGGCTTGTTCGTGGCGGCCATGGGTGGGAGATTGAGGGGGCTCGAATCGAGATCGCGAGGGCGTCTGCCAGTCGGCCCCGGAACCGATCCCCGAACTGCCCCAGAGGAAAGATTCCATGATCCCCCCCCGCCCTGCCCGCTTCGCGTGCCTTTTGGCCCTCTCGATGGCCGCAGGTCTGGCCGGAGCCGGATTCCTCCCCGCCGTCCGCGCCGATCAGCCGCCGGCGATCGATCCGGCGCGGAATCCCGCCGGAGCGCTGGCCGCCGATCTGGGGCCGCTGTGGGAATGCCTCTCCGGTGCGCGGGAGACCTTCGCCGTCGAAGGGACGGTGGCAATCGGCGGCAGCGGCAAGCCGATGAAGGTGGCGATCAAGCTCGAGCGCTTCGATGCCCACGCCTACGACCTCGAAGTGACCCACGACGATTACGCCTTGGTACTGCGGCGCCGCGGCGATGCCACGGCGCTCGCCCTCCCCAATCACAAGATCGTCCACATCGGCCGGGGGGCAACCGATTCGGCCGACCATCTCGATCCCGCCGGCATCGGCGCGCGGCTCGTGTCGTCGGCGACGCAGGTGTCGATGGCCACTCCGCTCCTCCTCCAGCCCTCTCCGGCGTCGCTCACCGCCCTCTTGGTCGGGCTCCTCGGCGTGAAGCACGATTCAAACGATGCCCGCTGGGAACGTGGCGAAGGCTGGCTCGACTTCGACGACGCCGGCCGAAGGATCAGCGCTCATGCCGAGAACGTGGAGCTCGATCTCACCCTCACCGTCGGGGAGGCGGGCGAGTGCCTCTCCGTCGATGACTTCCCCGGCTATGAGACAAGCGAGGTGCCGCGCGACGAGATCGAGCGGACCCTCTGCCGCGGCGTCCGCCGGGCCCTCGAGATCGCGCTGCCAGGGGCGGAGCTGACGGCGCCGGCGACAACATCCCGCGAGGTGCCGCACGGGAAGCTCGAGTGGGCCGAGGGCCTGCGCGTCGTGACGCTCCATGGGAGCCCAGAGGAGATCGGCAAGGCCCACGGCGAGTTGCTTGCCGTCGAGGCCAACCGCTGCGTCGACTCGGTGCTCCATGTCGTCGGCACGGTGGAGACGATCCGCGGGGGGACGTGGTTTCGCAAGAAGCTCGACGATGCCGCGGCCCGGCTCGCCCCCCACATCCCCGAGCGCCATCTCCGTGAGACCGAGGCGCTCGCCACCTCGCTCCATCTCGACCCGCGGCTTATCGCGGTCGTGAACGTCTTCCCCGAGCTCTTCCACTGCTCCGGATTTGCGGTCTCCGGGGCGGCGACGACCGACGGCACGCTCTACCACGGCCGCGTCCTCGACTACATGACCGAGATCGGCCTCCAGGACGCCGCCGCGGCGTTCGTCGTGGCCCCTGTGGGGCAGATCCCGTTTGTGACGATCGGCTACGCCGGGTTCATCGGCAGCGTGAGCGGCATGAACGCCCAGGGGATTTCGCTCGGCGAGATGGGGGGCCGCGGCGAGGGGCAGTGGGACGGCGTGCCGATGGCCACGCTCATGCGCCGCGCGATGGAGGAATGCACGACGCTCGACGAGGTGATGAAGCTCTGGACGGAAAGCCCGCGGACGTGCGAGTACTACTACGTCTTTGCCGACGGCAAGACCAGGCAGAGCGTCGGCGTGGCGGCGACGCCGGAGCGGATCGAGTTCGTCAAGCCGGGCGAGGGGCACGAGCTCCTCGGCACCGGGATCCCCGATTCAGTCGTCCTCTCTGCCGGCGACCGGCTCCTCTGCCTGCGGGAGCGGGTCAAGGAGCAGTTCGGAAAGATCGACGAGGAGGCCGCCATCCATCTCATGGATCGCCCCGTGGCGATGAAGTCGAATCTCCACAATGTCCTCTTTGTGCCGGAAAAGCTGATCCTTCACGTCGCCCACGCCTCGCACAAAAAGCCCGCCGCGGAATGCCCGAGCGTTCGTCTCGACCTTGCCAAGCTCCTCGAGGCGGTGCCTGAGCTCCGCGGTGCAGCCACGTTGCCGACTGAGGACGCGAAGGCGGCGGCCGTGCCTGGGGCCGTGTTTCGGGGCGTCGACACGCTCGCGACGGGGGAGGAGACCAACGACGACGCGAGAAAATGCCTCGACGGCCTCTGCTGGGACTGTGGCGCTTTCGACGTCGCGATCGAGAAGGCCGATGGCAACAACGGCGATCTCCGCGTCCGCTTCCCCTCGCCACTCCCCGCCGGTCCCGCTTGCAATTCCGAGGTCTGGATGGAGTGGTATCAGGCCCGCGATGGCGACGGAAACGTCTGCCGTGGTCCGGCCTGCGTCGTCGTTCATGAATCGGGGAGCGGGATGACGGTGGGGCGGATCATCGCCCGCGGCCTCTCGGCGCATGGTGTCCATGCCCTCATGGTGCAGATGCCCTACTACGGAGCCCGGCGCCCCAAAGAGGGGCGGGCGGGGGCGGACATGCTCGTGCCGGCGGTAAGACAGGCGGTGGCCGACGTCCGGCGGGCGCGCGATGCCACAGCGGCGCTGCCGCTGGTCGATGCGTCGCGGATCGCCGTCCAGGGAACGAGCCTCGGCGGCTTCGTCACGGCGACCGTCGCCGGCCTCGACGAGGGCTACGACAAGGTCTTCATCCTCCTCGCCGGCGGCGACCTGGTTGGCGTGCTCGAGAAGGGAAAGAAGGATGCCGTGAAGGTCCGCGAGAAGCTTTCCGAGTCGGGGATGACCGAGGCGCAGATCAAGGAGACGCTCCACGCCATCGAGCCGACGCGCCTCGCCCACCGCTACCGCCCCGACCGTACGTGGATCTTCTCCGGGAAGTACGACGACGTCGTCCCGCTCTCCCACTGTCAGCTCCTCGCCGACGCCGGGAGTCTCCCCCCGGATCACCACGTGCAGATGGAGGCCAACCACTATTCAGGGATCATCTACCTGCCGATGGTGATGGCGAGAATCGCCGAGGAAATCCACGGCCGCACGCCGCCATCCAGGGCCGCTGCCTCCCCGGCCGCGGCGGCTCGTTGACATCCGCGGGGAACGGCGGATAGTTCACAAGGATCCTCGCCCCCCGCGTTCGAGTTCCCATCCTTTTCACCATCGAGCCCCGCCGTGACCGACCACAGCCCCGACCCCGCCGCCGATCTCTTCGGCGCCCGCCGTACCGTCGAGCAGGTGGAGGAAGGGGACGAACTCGCCCCGAAGTTCGACGGCCACGGGCTGATCCCCTGTGTGACCACCGACTTCACGTCGGGCGAGGTGCTGATGGTGGGGATGATGAACCGGGAGGCGCTCGCCCGCACGATTGAATCAGGAGAGGCCCACTACTGGAGCCGCAGCCGGCAGCAGTTGTGGCACAAGGGGGCGACCAGCGGCCTCGTGCAAAAGGTTGTGGAGATGCGGATCGACGACGATCAGGACTGCGTCTGGCTCCGCGTCGCGATCCCCGGTGGCGCCAGCTGCCACGTCGGCTACCGCTCCTGCTTCTACCGCAAGGTGCCGGTCGGTACGGAGCGGACGACGGGGGCGACGCTTGTTTTTCTGGAGCACGAGAAGGCCTTCGATCCGAAGGCTGTCTACGGCGACGCTCCAAACCCGACGCAGCTGTGACGACGGGCTTTTTGGGGTGAACAATCCAGCCTGCTTATCCGTCTCCCCCTTGTGACTCGGTTCGGCGGCCATGCATCGACGCCTGTTACGACCTCGCTCATCGGGGAATCGACCTCCGAACAGTCCTTGACGTAGGAGCGAACGTCGGACAGTCAGCGCTCACTATGCTCGAAACGTTCCCGAAGGCCGAGATCCACTGCTTTGAGCCTGTCTCCCCGACGTTCGCGATGCTTCAACGCAATCTCAGCGGCACACGATGTCGCTGCATCCATTCGGCGGTTGGCAACGGCGTGGGCGAGGCACGCATATCCGTCGGACGCAATTCCCTGACGAACTCGCTCGTGAACACCAGAGATGGCGATGCGTTCGAAACCGTCCCGGTGACCACGGTCGATGCCTACAGGGAAGAACGATCGCTTTCAAACGTTGATCTCCTGAAGATCGACGCTGAGAGGTTCGATTTGAATGTTCTTGAAGGCGCGGCGAGCTCGTTCAGCGAAGGTCGCATCAAGTTCGTCACCGTCGAGGCGGGATTCTGCTTCGAGGGAACAGCCCACGTTGCCTTCCAGCGGCTGCGCGAACATCTCGAAACCCATGGTTTTTCGCTCTTCGGCTTCTATTACCAAACCCCGTCATGGAGCGGAGAACATTCACTGCTGTTTGCCGATGTCCTGTTTGCACATGCATCGAACAACAGAAAGCGATAACGTGGAACTCACCTCCCGTAGTAGCTCCACGCGTAGCCCAGCGACGTCTCCGCGCCGGGGTCGAGCCTCACCTGCCAGCGGATCCGCGCCGCGCCGTTGAACTGCCGCCACCACGGCGGCCAGTTGAACCAGCCGAAGCCTGACAGGCCGGCCCGCCCCGGGCCCGCCGGCCCGGCGGCCTGCCCGAGGAGGGAGAGATCCTCGAGAACGTTGACTCGCTCGATGACGCCGTCGTGATCGGCCGATTCGACAGCGCCGAAAACGTGCCGCACGACTTCGATGTCGACCGGCTGGCCGCGGAGGTTCTTGAGCGTCAATTCGCCAGTGAGCTCGAGCCTGGCCAGCTGCTCGCCGTTCCAGTTCTGGGCATTGGGGACGCGGCGCGACTCCCGCTCCTCCTTCGTGACGCGGATGTCGACGGCGGTGGTGACAGCGAGATCGACCTCGGCCCCTGGCGAGGTGTAGGCGAGCATCCCCTGCGCGAGGACACGGCCGTCGCGCATGACCAGCGCCGGCGCCGTCGTCAGCGGTGCCTTGCCGGTGTTCGAGAGGCGAATCGTATGGACCGCCTTCGGCGCCGCCATGAGCCGCGCGAACTCTGCCCCCTGGCGGGGGTCGAGCTGCTGGACAAACTCGGGGGGCGGGGTGAGGGGGACTTCGAGCTTGAAAAAATCGCGGTAGGGGAGCGAGCCGACGCTCACCGGCACCACCATCCGCTCTCCTTTTTTAAGGCTCACATGCTCGAGGCGGAAGACATAGAGATCCTCCGTCTTCTCGCCATTCGCTCCCCCCGCTTCGGCCTCCGGTGCGAGTGCGACGGCCCCGCCGGCCCCGCCGGCCACCTGCGACATCATCGAGTTGGCGTAGAAGTTGCCGAAACGGTTGCCGTTGTCGAGGTTGACCGCCTGCGCGAGACGCGCCGCCGCCTGCTCCAGGCCGATCGGGTCGGCGGAACCTTGCAGAGCGAACGTGGGGACGCCGACGACGAGGTTGCAGGTGACGTCGTCGAGGTCGACCAGATCGTTGACGAGCGTCGCTTGGAGCCAGACGCGGGCCTGCCCCTTGCCGTCGAGCTCGACCCGATAGGAAGGGATCCAGCGGAGGCCGCGCTGGACATACATCAGTCCGACATCAGCCGCGCCGCCGGCCAGTGGCTCCGCCCTGTCCCCCGCGCCACGGCGGATCATGCGAAGCGTGAGCGTGCTGCGGAACTCCTCGCGGCCGAGCTTTGCAGTAGGCGCCGCGCGGAAGGTGATGTCTTGGATGCGAGCGAGGGATAGCACGCGCGTCCCGGCATCGGTCCGCAGGAAGACCAGATCCGAGGCGACCGGGAGCTTGGGGCCGTCGCCCGGCGGGGCGAGCGACTCGAGCTCCTCTGACGTCTGCACCGGCGCCGGGAGGATCGTCGCCTCGTAGGGAACAGGATCACGGCTGGGGGGTGGGATCTCGGTGACGAGGACTTCCGCGCCGGGATTGGCATCGACAAGCTCCTTGAGCGACAGCGCCGTCCGCTCGACCCTGACGCGGCTCTGGGAAGCGGTCACCGCCGCGACGCCGATCCCCCCCTGCTCCGCACCACCATCGATCGCCCCCACCCAGAATGTCCCCATCACCGGGGCGGGGAGATGGCGAAGGACGGCGTCACCTGCCGCATCGACCGCCACGGTGCCGCGATGGACGACAAACGCATGGCCGTCCTTGAAGACACTCACCTCGCGAACCGGGAGACGGGCCGGCGCGGGGAGATCGGCCCCCCTGGCGACCAGCGGCACGAGGAGGAGAAGACCGAACAGGTGGACTGCCACCTGGGGACGGTCGGCGGAATCGCGGCGGAGCATGAGGGACCTCTGACTTCTTGAAACCGGGGGTGGCGGCCGCAGATCCGATCCGATCCCCCCGGGGGATCATGCCACGGGAAGAAGTCCCCCGGCAAATCTGGCAAAACCTGTCATGTCTGCGGCCCTGCCTGGGTGCCAACGCAGGGGTATGATTCGTCGGTTCTCTCCACGCTTCGGAGCCCCCGGCGCCCATGCCATCCCGACAGGCCTCGACGACCAGCCTCGCGCTCGTGCGACAATTGCGATTCTGTGCCGGCCACCGGCTCTACCGGCACGAGAGCAAGTGTGCCTACCTCCACGGCCACAATTACCGGGTCGATGTCGAGGTGGTGGCGGCCGGTGGGGCGGCGGCGGTCGATGACGTAGGGCGGATCGTCGATTTCTCGCTCATCAAGAAGCGGCTCCTCGGCTGGCTCGACACGAATTGGGACCACGCCTTTATCCTCTTCGTCGAGGACTCTGGCGCCATTGCCGCGGTGCAGCAGTCGACCCCGTCGAAGCTCTTTCTCCTCCCCTGGAATCCGACCGCCGAGAACATGGCCCGCTACCTCCTCGAGGTGGTCTGCCCCGGCGTGCTCGCCGACCTCGGCGTCGTCGCCCGCCAGGTGAGCGTGTGGGAGACCGACGAGGCCTGTGCGATCGCGTCCCTCACCGGCCCCCCCGCGCCGCCGCCGGTGCCGCTCGGCAGTGTGATTGTCGTCGACGACCGCTGACCGCGTCTGCACTCCCCCTCCAAGCCCCTCCCCGAGGCCCGCTCGCCCCCATGTCCGAACCGCTCCTCCCCGCCGGCGCCGCCTTTCCCACCACCCGTCCGCGGCGGATCCGCCAGCACGCCTGGCTGCGGAGCCTCGTGGCCGAGACGGTCCTGACGCCGGCCGACTTGATCTGGCCGCTGTTCGTCCACGACCACCCCGCGGCCGTGCCGGTGGGGGCGATGCCGGGGGTCGAGCGGCTCTCGATCGAGGGAATCGTGAGGGCGGCGGCCGAAGCGGCAGCCCTCGGGATCCCGGCGATCGCCCTCTTTCCAGTCGTCGAGAGCCGACACAAGAGCGACGACGCCGCGCACGCCTTCGACGACGACAACCTCGCCTGCCGGACCGTTCGGGCCATCCGCCGCGAGACCGGCAACAGCGTGGGGATCGTCTGCGACGTCGCCCTCGATCCCTACACGACCCACGGCCACGACGGCCTCCTCGCCGACGGCCGGATCCTCAACGATGAGACCGTCGCGGTGCTCTGCCAGCAGAGCCTATCGCTCGCCAGCGCGGGCTGCCATATCGTCGCCCCCTCCGACATGATGGACGGCCGCGTCGGGGCGATCCGCCAGGCGCTCGACGGGGCGGGAAGGCAGGATGTCTGCATCCTCTCCTACGCCGCCAAATACGCCTCGGCGTTCTACGGGCCATTCCGCGACGCGCTCGGCTCATCGGCGGCGCTCGGGGATGGCGCCGCCCGCGGGGTGACCGACAAGAAGACCTACCAGATGGACACCGCCAACGGCGACGAGGCCCTCCGCGAGGTGGCTCTCGACCTCGCCGAGGGGGCCGACATGGTGATGGTGAAGCCGGCCGGCACGGCGCTCGACATCATCCACCGCGTGAAGCGCGCCTTCGGGGTGCCGACCTTCGCCTACCAAGTGAGTGGTGAATACTCGATGATCCGCGCCGCGGCCACCAACGGCTGGATCGACGGTGAGAAGGCCGCCGCCGAGAGCGTGCTGGTGATCAAACGCGCCGGCGCTGACGCCATCCTCACCTACTTCGCCCCGGAGCTCGCCCGCGCGATGCGCTGAAGGCCATCGACTCCTGGGCATCCCACTGGTGACTCCAGCGAGGGGCGCCCACGCCCCGGGAGCCGGCCTCGCCGGTCAGCGCAGCCCGGAGGGCGAAAGCGCAAGCGGCGCGGAGAGAGCGGAGGGCAGGGATGCCCGTAGCGAACGTCCGGCGACGGGGCGTGGGCGCCCCCGAGCGGCGGCTGCGCAAACACGCCCCAGTCACCCCTTCGGTCGGAAGGCGACGAGCCGCTCGGGCTTCGTCTCGAGGCGCGGCGGATCAGCGACGCCTGAGTGAATGAGATCGACGCAGTAGGGGATCGCCGGGAAGACGGCGTCGAGGCACTCTCGGATGCTCCGCGGCCGCCCCGGAAGATTCACCACCAGCGCCCGGCCGCAGATCCCGGCGGTCTGCCGGGAGAGGATCGCGGTGGGGACGTATTTCAGCGACTCCGCTCGCATCAGTTCGCCGAAGCCAGGGAGCATCTTCTCGCAGACGCGCTCGGTGGCCTCCGGGGTGACGTCGCGCGGCGCGGGGCCGGTGCCGCCGGTGGTGACGACGAGGCAACAGCCGGCCTCGGCCAAGGCGACGATATTCGCGGAGATTGCTTCGAGATCATCAGAAACGATCCGCTCCCGGGCCTCCCACGGCGAGGCGAGCACCTCGTGGAGATAGTCGCGAATCGCCGGCCCCCCCTCATCGACGTACTCCCCACGGCTTGCCCGGTCGGAGACGGTGAGGATCCCGATGCGCGCGGCGGGCGGATGCGTGGGAGTCATGGTCGTTCAACAATAACCCAGGGGAACTGCGGGGGCCACGGGGAGCGTCCATGGGGAAGCCTGCCGGTCACCTTAGCCCGTGCGGCCTAATCTGACTGGGGATCCTGGGGGGGAATTGCCGATGAAAACGATTATTTGGCGTCCTTGCACGCGCACCACGATTCACTCCCCTGCTCCATGCGACACCCAGTCGACTGCTCAAAGCGGCGGCCACAGGCGCGCTTCGATCGTGCGGGGCATCCGTTTGCCCTGGCGGTAAAGCTCGTCGCGATGGTGGGCCTCCTGCTGCCTGGCGCACAGGCCGAAGAGCCTTCCACGGTGGATGTCAAGACGGCCGGCGCCGATACCGAGGCGTTGGGGAGCGCGGATTTCCCCGGCACGATGGTGCCGCTGATCGAACGGGAGGGGGGTCCGTGGGAGCGCTTCGCTCAGAATCCCTCGGCCAATCCGCTCCGCACGCCAAACCTCGATCCCAGCCAGGCGGGGAACATCGACCGCGGCGCGGGGCGGCGGTTCGAGGGCCCGGACGACGGGCCGGGCAACCCCGTCCTCGACCCCGGCCAGATCGGCAACCTCGACATCCGCTTGGAAGAGGCCCGGAGCCGGCTGGAGAAACTCGAGGGGAAGACGGAGCAGTTGCCCCTGATCCGGATGAGTGGGTTCTTCCAGGTCGACGACGGACTCTTCAGCCAGTCGCCGGCGAGCCAGGCCTACTACGGCGACATCCAGGATGGCGTCGGCTTCCGCCGCGCCCGTCTCTCGGCCGTTGGAAAGCTCACCGAGTTCACCAACTTCTCGATCGAGTTCGACTTCGCCCAGATCGGCCGGCCGAGCTTCTTCGATATCTGGGGGGAACAGGAGCAGATCCCGATTCTCGGCACGGTCCGCATCGGCCAATTCCGCCAGCCGGGAACGATGGACGCCTGGACGAGCGTGCGGCATCTGGAGTTCCTCGAGCGTTCGGCGGCCTTCCAGGCCACCGATCCCTTCCGCCGCGTCGGCATCATGGCCTACGCGATGAGCGAGGACGAACGGACAAGCTGGGCGTACAGTGTCTACGCCTCCGGCCTGACATTTTTTGAAGCCGGTCAAAACGTCTACCAGACCTTCGGCGACAACCGGGCCGGCACCGAGATCGGCGACAACGGCGGCATCGGCTTCGCGTCGCGCATCACCCACCTCCTCGACTACGACGACCTCACCGACGG
>CALQRA010000165.1 GCA_943332855.1 Candidatus Kuenenia stuttgartensis | reverse complement strand
TCGGCGACAAACCGCATGTACTCGGCATCGAACTTCCGATAGCGGAGCTTGACGTTCACCGTTATCGGGACGGTGACATCGCGAGGAACTTCGAAGCCGTAATGGACCGTCCACGCCGCCCCCGGCGGGATTTGGTGGTTGTAGAGGGGGACGAAAATGTCCTGCGGATTGCGGCGGTTGATCCGATTCCCCTCGCGGTCGAGCATGAAGATGTTGATGAAGTGGGCGTAGCGGTCGACCTCGTTCCCCTTCTCCGCATCGATGCCGCCACTGCGGCCGATGACCCGGTCGCCGGCGGTCACCGTGACGTCGAGCCAGACTTCGTTGGAGTCGGCGGTGCCCTGCGTGAACAGGTGACCCAGCTTGAGCGTCCGGATCACGGTCTCGAGGAGGTACGGCTTCCCCGGCTCGAGCGTCGGCACCGCCGGTCGAAGCGGCGCATGGAGCGGGCCATCGATCCCCACGCCATCGCGGATCCCGAAGATGTCGACTCGGGTGATCTCCTGGAGAAACTTCGCGTGGGCCTCGACCATGTCGCCCCGGTCCTTGAGCCACGCCAGCCCCGTGTTCGCGGCGGGGAAGAGATGATCGTGGACGGTGAGGCGGCCGGTGTCGTCGTAGCGCTGAGCGCCGAAATCGGCCGAATCTTTCAGCGGCATGTGGCAGGAAGCACAGCTCTCCTTCGCCTGGGGCGGGTAGTAGAAGCTCCGCGCCCCATGCCCGGAGACGCCGGAGAGGAGGAAGGGATCGTAGTGATTCTGGCCGCGCAGAAAGTCCTTGTAGGCGGTCAGCTCCTTGGGGAGGTGGACTTTGTGGCAGGAGGAGCAGAACTCGGCGTCGCGATGGAAGTCTTTCAGGAAGGTCTTCTTGTGCATCGCCGGCTTCGCCTTGACAAGCTGGTTGTTGACCCACTGCAGGAGCGCGTTGTCACTCTTGGCAAAGGGGTAGTGGATCGGCTCGTCGATCGTGTAGTCGGCATTCCCCTTCGTGCTGTTGACGTGCGTGATCGCGTGGCAGACGGTGCAAGTGATGCCGGCGTGGGCCGTCGGGTGGTGGACGTCGTCATAGTCTTTGTCGTCAAAGGCGCCGCTGTAGAAGGGCACCGGATCGTGGCAGCCGGCGCACCACCGGGCCGCCTTCACGCTCCCGTCCCGCTCGAACGACACCAGCCTCGTCTCGCGAACGCTCGCCAGATAGGCGGGATTGTTGAAGCTCGAGAAGTGGTGGCTGCTCCCCTCCCAGCCGGCATGGACGTCGGCGTGGCACTTCTTGCAGTAGTCGTCCATCATGAGCGTGTCGGCGGGGATGTAGTTGCCAGTGGCGGTGCGGGCCAGCGACGGCTCGAAATACTGCTTCCCCTCTTCCGGCCCCTTGGCATGCCAGTGACGCGGATCCTGGGCATGGAGGAACACCATCACCCCGATGGCGGCCGCCACCACGCCGGCATACGTCAGCCCCATCCGCCACTTGATCTTCGGCCCCACGAGCCGGTGGAGCCAGTAGAGCCACGCCGCCACCACCGGCGCCGCGATGTGGGCCCAGTAGGTGGCCTGCGTGAGGAGCGGCGTCCGCGCGCCGGCATTCGTCGCCCTCAAGGCCAGGAGCAATCCCCCCGAGACGAGGACGACCAGCGACGCCACAAAGAGGGCATAGCCGACGCGGACCGCGCGACGGTTCTTCCGGTTCTTCGTGTTGAGCATGTGGACAACGCCGAAGACGACAAACGGCGCCACGAACACGAACCCGAGCACGAGGTGGACGAGGAACATCCACTGGTAGAGCCAGTTTTGATAGGTCTCCTCCGAGGCCCACTCGAGGAACGTGATCGCGGCAAGGTAGGCCGAATTGGCCCCGATCACCGCCAGAAGGCCGAGGACGACATTGAGAAGGACCCGGAGGCGCGGGCCGATCGCAGGCACATGGGGCTTGCGCGGCGGGCGCGGGGAGGTCGTGACGGCGTCGGAGCCCATAGAACAAGATCCTCTTCGTGAGCGGGCAGTGGCAGGCGGGCGACAAGGGCAGCCCCCCCGAATCCGGCGGCACTCGGCCACACGGAAGAGGGGAGGGGCCCACGGAATCCCCGCCTCCATCCCGCCCGTCCCCCCCGGGAAGACCGGGGGAGCCAACGGACGAGTTCGAGCGGGGCGCCCGATCGACCACGGCCGGTCACGCCCCTCTTCGGAGCTGTTCGGACGACTTGGCGGACCGGGCGACGTCAGGCCTGGAGAGCAGCCCGTCGAGGAGGACGGATCGGCACCGCAGCGATCACGGTCAGCGGTTGGCGATCGTTCGTGGCAAGGATGGGACGACCGACGTCCCGGCAGCAGAGGGCTGCCAGGGCCACCCGATCGGCAGGGTCATGACGGGGGGCATCGGCCGAGACGTCACGCGGCAGGGGCGGGATGGGCGGTGCTCCGCGGCAGGCCGGGCCGTCGCACTGGGGCAGTCGCGGGGCATCGGCCGGCCGCGGGGATACCGGTCCCACCGCCTCGCCGTCGGCCACGATCGCGTCGTGAGCATCGGCCGACCGGTGGTGTCCAACGAGCCAATCGCCGCAACTCGCCTCGGCTCCGGTGCATCCCAGGAGCCCAGCGGCAACAACCAGAGCGCTCATGACAGGGCTCATGAAGCGGCCCGGAGCGAATCGCAAGGCGAGGGTGCGGTCGAGGCGAAACATGGGACGAAAAACCCGGGATCAAGCTGGGCCCACGAATCCGTGGCCACCCCACCGAACACCATCTTCCCCGCTCATCCAGAACTGTAGACCGCTCCGTGGGATGCGTCAACGAAAGCGCCGCGGGGCGCTGGAATCACTTTGCAGCCGGGTGCAGGGGGGTCAGTTTTCCCTCGCTATCCGCCTCCCAGACCGCCTTTGCCTGCGGGTCGGCGATGAGGACCTTTCCGCCCCGGATCGCGAGGCCGACCGGGCCTTTGAGGGGCTCGCCGGTGATCCATTTTGTGGCGGTGCCGTCCGCCGCCACCTTCCAGACCGCCCGGGCATAATTGTCGCTGACGTAGGCGGTGCCGTCGTCGGCCACGACGACGTCATGCGGAAACTCGAACACCCGCTCCTTGACCACCGGCTCGATGCTCCCGTCGGCGGCGATCCGCACCAGCGGTTGCTCCCCCGCAGCCGCCACGGCCCACAGCCGCCCCGTCCCATCGACGAACAGCCCACGCGGCGCGGCCAATTGGGCCACCTCCTGCGGCTCGCCACCGGCCACCGGCACCCGCCAGATCCGCTGCGTTTCGAGGTCCGACACGATCAGATCGCCCGAGGGATCGAAGGCGATGTCGACCGGGATCCCGATCTTCCCCTGGGTGAGCGGCACCGGCTGACCGTCGACGAACTTGAAGACATCCCGGGTCGCCGAGTCGGCGGCATAAACGGTGCCATCGCTGGCGACCGCCACCGCGCGGACGGCATTGAGCGGCGTGCGGAACGTCTTCTTCCCCTGGAAAAACACCTCCACCTTGCCCGCCTGGAGCTTCAGCAGCCCCGGCAGCATCCGGTCGGCAACGAGGACGGCGTCGTCGCCGGCCACCGCCACCGAGAGGGGATAGAGCATCTCCTCCGCGCGGCCCGGAGCCGAGATCACTGAGAGCGTGATCAGCCCCAGCCCGAGCATCCCGATCAGGCCTCGCCACCGCCTCGCACCCGCGCCCCTCATCGCTCGCTCCTCCTCGTGTCGCGTCCCCCGCCGGGCCCGCCCGTGCGATCCTCTTCCAGCCTATCACCATCGACCGACCAGCGGCGGATCGCCCGCCAGAATGCCTCGTCCTGGCGACGGGTCTGGTCGTCCCGCAGCCAGGCCTCTCGGGCCGGGGAGGTTTCGGGCTGGTCATCGTCGGCCGGCGGGTAGGAGCGCATCCCGCGGAAGGGGAGCGGTTCGACCGTCTGCCCCTCGGCGGTGGCGAGGTTGGCGTCTTTGTCCCACCCGACACTGTGGAGGAGGAAGCTCCGCCTCCAACCCGCCGGCGGCCCGAGGGGCACCGGGAAGGTGACGGTCATTTCGTCCCCCGCCCCCATGATCACCAGCCGGTCGTCCCCCTCGGCGACCAGCGCGCCGACATCGCCGTAGCGGGTGAACCGGCCCCGCATCGGTGGCCAAGCTGGGCCTTCAAGGGGTGAGGCGTAGACGAATCGCTCCGGGGCGTCGCCATCCTCCTGCTCGATCCGCGACCGACCCCGCCAGTGGAGATCGGCCGAGACGGGATCGAGTTCCACCATCTCGAGCGTCGGCGCCTCCTCCCCCGAGACGAGAAAGGCTTCATCCCAGTGAATCTCCATTGTCGTGTCGATCCGCAGCCGGGCGTGGGCCGGATCGAGGAGCCCGGAGAGATCGATGACGATCGACTTCGTCTTCCCACCAGGGAAGCCGGTGAACGGGATGACCTCCCGCCAGCCCCCCGCGCCGTCTGGCACCGACAAGCTCGGCGGCTTCGGCAGCGCGAGGGAAGGATCGTGCGACAGGGCGACGTTCTCGCTGACGGTCGTGGGATAGGTCCAGCCGGTGAGGACGAGCTTCGCCTTAAGGGCGTCGGGGATCGCCCCGAAATCGAGGACCAAGCAGTTGTCGGCGACGAGCCCCTGCCGGAGCTTCTTCGCGTACGATCGGGCGAACCGGCCGTCGGCGGCGATGACGTCTGAGCGCAGATCGCCCCCCGCTCCATCGGTGGCCGCTACCGGCCGGATCGGGGTGCGCACGGTGTGGATCCCGAACGCGGCGATGTCGGGGGGGCCGACCTTCTCGTTGGAGAAGATCTCCACGTCGGCGGGATGATCGACGACGACCAGCCGAAACGTGTCGAAATAGGCCGCCTCCCACAGCTCCTCGGTGACCTGAATCGCATACCGGCCGTCGCGCGGCACCATCGGCGTGTCGATCTTGAGATACTCCCATTCCCGCGCCGGCATGAGCTGTCCCTCGGCCCGCTGCAATCCCAGGGGCGCGGCCCAGAGGAGATCGGTGGCAAACACGAAATCCCGACCGTTCCAGCTGTAGAGATAGGGGCAGGAGCCGAGGAGGATCTGCTCCTCGCAGATCAGGCTGTCGGCGGCCGGATGGATCACGTTCTGCGGCACGCCATTGATCCAGGCGACCCGGACGACGTCGGCCAGGGCGAGATTCCCCAGGCCGAAGTGGGTCGTGCGGCGACGGACGGGGCGCGGCTGATAGAGCGCTCCGGCCTTGAGCTCGAGAAGGCTCCCCAGGCCGTGGGCGTTGACGCGGCCGCTCGGCGACATCGCCGTCCCCTTGATCTGCTGGGCCTCGAGCGCCACGTCGATCCAGTGGTTCGTGTTGCCGCCGATGTTCTCGAGCACCTCGAAGGCACAGTCCCCGTCACCGACCACCACGCCGTCGAGGTCACCGTCACCGTCGAGGTCGGCGCTGTCGAAGCTCCGTGGGCGGCCGGTGGGGCAAGGTCTCCCCGGCTGCTTCTCGAATCCTCCGGAGGGGAGACCGAGCGACACCGTCATCGCGTCCTCGTCGAGGGCGACGAGGTCGAGCAGGCCGTCGTTGTCTTGATCGAACGCATGAACCGCGGCGCTCGCCGTGTCGGTCACCACGACGCCCGGTTCATCTGCCGGGCGGACCGAGCCGGTGAGCGACCGGCGGCTCGGCACCGTCGCCACACCAAAAGGACCGGCCACCACGAGATCCCAGGCCCCATCCGCATCGGCATCGATGCAGTCAAGCGCCGCGATCGGACCAGGTACCGTGAACGCCCCCGGCGCTCGCTCCCCGCCGGCGGCGCCCACGGCAAAGGGAACAAACCGGAACTGCCCGTGGAGGAGATTTTCGAGCCATCCCCCGCCGGCATCGCTGCCGAGCATGACGTCGACATCGACATCCCGGTCCCAGTCGAGGGGAAGGAGCGCCCGCACCGGGGCCGCGACGGCAAACTCCGCCGTGCCAGGCCAGGCGACAAAAGCCCCGCGGCCGAGATTCCGCCACAGGCGCAGGGCTCCGTCATGGCCAGAGACAAGATCGAGATAGCCGTCGGCATCGAGGTCGGCAACGGCCGAAGTTCGGGTCGGGCCGGCCGCGGCGAGCATCTCGGTGGGGAAGGGGCGGAGCGACCGAGTCGCGGTGGCGGGATCGAGGAGGTTCTCGAGGACGACGATGCCCCCCTCGCCATGAACCACAAGATCGAGATCGGCCGCCGGGCAACCAGCCGCGAGCTTCTCCGCGACGATCTCGGCGCCGGGCTTGTCGGTGCCGGGCCGGGCCGGGGTGCCGGGCCGCTTCGCCTCGTCGAAGTCGAGATCGAGATCGGCGGCCACAAGTCCAGCGGCCCCCGCCGGCACGTCCGCCGAGGCGATCTCGTGCCAGGGTGTCGCCGTGCCGTCGGCGGCCGTAACGGTGAACGCCACCTCCCCCGCGGCGCGGCGTCCGAACACCCGCACCCTGTCGCTCTCCAAAAGGAGGATGTCGGGGCGGCCGTCGAGGTCGAAATCCTCGAGGAGGACGGCCTGGCAGGGACCGGGGGGACCGGCTCCCCACGCCACCTCGCGGCCGTTGAGGCTCGAGGCGATCCGCGGCACCTCGGTCGCCTTGTCGAGCCCCGTCTCGGCATAGAACTCCGGTCGATACCGCTCGATCACGAACTCCAGCGGATGCCGCTCGATGGCCCGCCGGTCGGCCTCCGACTGGGGGACGAGAACATTGGCCAGCCCCCGCAGCCTCCCCGCGACGCCGGCAGCATCGCCGGCGTTGGCTGCAGCCACTCCCTTGTCGATGACCTCGCGGATGTCGACGTTGGCGAAGGTCTTGATCGACGGGGCAAAGGGCTCCATCGCCCCCCAGCGCGATTCGATCTTCGCCGCCAAGCCGGCGGGCACCTCCGGTGGCGGCCGCTTGCCGAGGTCGAGCGCCACGGCGCGACACCACTCAATCACGAGCCACAGATTCCGCGGATCGAGTTCGCAGGCCCGGTCGAGCGCCGCGGCCACGACGCCGGCGCTTCGATCAGCGCCGGCGCTAGCAACGGCGCCTTCGCTTGCCACCGCGCCGCCGGTCCACTCGCGGAGCGACTTCCAGCGCTCGTACCAGGCCGCCGAGTCGCCGGGAGCCGCCACGACGAGCCGGCGCGTGACATCCTCCCAGGCTACGGCGTCGCGGCCGACCTGGGCGACGCGGGCCGCGAGCCAGAGGTGTTCGGTCGTCGGCCCCTCCCGGCGCTCCATCGCGTCGAGTGCCCTGTGCGCCGCTTGAATGGCTTCCTCGTCCGGTTCGAGACCGCCGTCGCCGAGGGCGACTGTCCGCGCCACGGCGAGGTTCCGAGCTGGAAGGGGGTCGCCTGGCACCTCGTCAGCCAGGGCCGCGAAGGCGGGGATAGATTCGTCGAGCGCCTGGTTCTCCAGATACCCCAGGGCGACGTTTGTCTTCGACACGAGCGCCCGCGCGCCCTCGACCCCGAGCCGGGCCACCAACCGCGCCCCGCCCCCGGCACCGATCGGGCCCCACAGCCACCCCGCCACCGCCAGCCCCACCAGTCCCATGACCACCAAGATCCCGAGGCCCTTTAGCAGCCAGAGGAGCGCTCCGGGGAGTCGTCTGTCATGTTTGCCCACGCCTGGAGTCTCCGTCGGTTTCGCTGCCGTGGTCCGTGGGAACGCGATCCGGGGTTGGATCCGGCGGCATGATCCCCACTATCCTATGGAGACGCCCCGCCGCCATACCCTCATGCCCTTTTGGAATCGTCGCCGCCATGGCCCGGTCCCGCAACACCGCCCTCCTCGTCACCGCTGCCGTGGTCGTCGGGATCGCCGGGCTGTCACTGTGGTGGCGCCCGGCATGGGTCGGCCTGGGGCAAGGGGGGAACGGGGCTGCGGACCCCGCGGAGGTCGAGGCTCCTCGCGCAGAGGCCCGTCCGGAGCCGGCCGGGGCCCCGGTCGTACCCCGCTCCCCTCCGGTCCCCCGCGCACCGGTGGCAGCGCTCGAGCGCCCCGCGCCGCGCCCCTCCGACTACGTCGGCTCCCAGGCCTGCAGCGGCTGCCACGCCGCGATCGCTGAGAGCTTCGCCAAGCACCCGATGGGCCAGGCGATGGACACCATGCCCGGGGAGCGGCCGGTCGAGGAGCGCAGCGATGGGCGGACGTTCACCGATCGGGAGCGGGAGTACGTGGTCGAGGAGCGCGACGGCATCGTTCTCCACCACGAGCGCGTCTTCGATACCGACGGCCGGCTGATCTACGACCAGGCCCTGCCGGTGCGATTCGCGGTCGGCTCCGGGACGCGCGGCCGCTCCTATCTTCTTGACCAAGCCGGGCTCCTCACCCAGTCCCCGATCGGCTGGTACGGCGGCACCGGGCGGTATGGGCTCTCCCCGGGCTATGAGCACGACCGGGGGCTGCGCTTCGAGCGGTCGATCGGGGACGGTTGCCTCCATTGCCATGCGGGGCTCGTGGAGCATGCCGCCGACGGCAGCGGGAGGTATTCATCGCGGGTCTTCGCGGAGGCGGCGATCGGCTGCGAGCGCTGCCACGGCCCCGGCGGGGAGCACGTGGCGACGATGGCCGCTCTTGCCCCCGGGGCGACCGCCACCGACCTGCGAATCGTCAATCCGGTCGACCTCGAACCGCGGCGCCGCGAAGCGGTCTGCAACCAATGCCATCTCGGTGGCGAGGCGACGATCACCCGCTTTGGCCGCGGGTTCTACGACTTCCGCCCCGGCGATCACCTCGACGACACGCTCCTCGTGTTCGTCCACGACGAGCGCGCCGCGGCGGCCTCCGGCGCGAAGCCGGTCAGCCAGGTCGAGCAGATGCGGCAGAGCCGCTGCTGGCAGGGGACCGGGGGCACCCTCGGCTGCATCTCCTGCCACGATCCCCACGCCAAACCGGCCCCGGAAGAGATTGATGCCTTCTACCGAACGAAGTGCCAAGCCTGCCACGAGGAGCAGCCCTGCTCGCTGCCGGCGGTCCAGCGGGACGCCCTCCCGGCCGCCGGATCGTGCATCCGCTGCCACATGCCGTCGCAGGATCTCGTCGACGTGGCCCATACGGCGATGTCAGACCACCGAGTCCCACGGCGCCCCGACGAGGCCCCCCCGGCCCCGCGCGGTGCGCCCGCGGGCTTGGTCCCCTTCGACGACGCCGCCGCGCGCGTGCCCCCCCGGGAGCTCGCCCGGGCCCGCGGGCTCGCCCTCGCCTCGCTCCCCGGCACCGCGAAGAGCACGCGGGCGTCCCAGGAGGCGATCTCCGCCCTCGTACCGGAAGGGGTCGACCGCGGCGATCAGCGGGCCCTCGTCGCCGCACTCGCCGGCGACGTCGAGGCGCTGCGCGGCCTCGGGCAACTCTACGCCTCGACCGGGCGGATGGACGCCGCGGCCGCCTGCTGGGAGGGGGCCCTGGCCGCCGATCCTGGCGATGGGGAGACGATGGCATCCCTCGCCCGCCAGATGCAGCGCGGCGGCCGGCTCCGTGAAGCCCTGGCGATGCTTGATCGGCTCATCAGTGCCAGCCCCTCCGTCGCGTCCGTCCATGCCCAGCGCGGCGCGCTCCTCGTGGCCCTCGGCCGCCCCGACGAGGCGATCGCCGCGGTGCGTGCGAGCCTCGAGCTCAATCCCTCGAGCCTGCCGGTCCGATCTTTCCTCGCCGAGCTCCTCTCCCGCACCAACCGCGAACCGGAGGCCGAGGCGGAGCGGGCGACGATCGCGCGGCTCAAAGGTGCGGTCGCCCCGCCCCGCCGGCCCGATGTCGAGGCGCCTGCCGCTCCCCCCTGAAGCGCTCCGCCTGGCCTGAAGCGCTCCATCAGCGGCCGTCGAGCGGCTCGCGGAGGAGGAGCGCCTGGTCGACCGCCACCCCCTCGAGGCGCTGCGTCGCGCCGCTGGGCCAGCGCACCTCGACGGTGCAGGGGCCGCCCCGGTCGCCGAGCCCCACGGCCAAGAGGGGCTGGTGGGTGCTGGCGTAACTCGTGCCGCCACATAGCTCGCGGATCCACGTCCGGTCGCCGCTGGTCACCGTCACTCGGGCGCCGATCCCGCGCCGGTTGCTCCGCGCTCCGATGAATTGGAAGGTCAGCCAGTGCCCAGACTCGGAGCGGTTCTCGAGGAGCGCCGCCGGGGTGTTCTGATGGGCGATCGCCACGTCGAGGTCGCCATCGCCGTCGTAATCGGCCAGGGCGACACCGCGGCCGACAAGCTTCTG
>CALQRA010000164.1 GCA_943332855.1 Candidatus Kuenenia stuttgartensis | reverse complement strand
TGACCCAAAGAGCCGGATGTGTGACCCACAAGTCCGGTTCTGTGAGAGGCCTGGGGGCGAGAGCCCCCGGGCCTACTCGACCGACAGCGGCGCGGAGAGAGCGGAGGGCATGGATGCCCTCCGCGAACGTCCGGCGACGGGGCACGGGCGACCCCGAAGCCACGTTTGAGCCAAGGATCGGGGAAAGCCCGAAGGGCCTCGAACCTGTGGGTGATTCGTCGGCGGGGCCGGCAAAAGTTTCGTCGTTCTTACGGTGCCTCGTCACTCCTCAAGCGTTCGCCGATCCCCGCCTCGCCTGACCGCTGTGAGGAAGAGCCTAACGCCTCGCGCTTCAGCGTGGAGTGACTCCGAAGCCACGCAGGTCCAGACGCAAAAAAACGCGGGGTGCCCGCTCGGGCACCCCGCGTCTCGGTTTTTGCAGAAACGACTCGTCAGCGCCCGGCGCCGGCGGCTTCGATCTGCTTCTGGATCTTGTCGAGATTGAATGACCCCGGCGTCTGGCTCGGCGGGTAGTCCTTCATCGACATCAAGAATCCACCGGCGATCCGCTGGAGTGGCACCGCCACGAAGGCGTGGTCGATGAACCAGTCGTTGTAGTTCGTGGCGTTGGGGTGCGCTTTCTCGAACGGATCGCGACGGAGATTGAAGAGGATCGGCACGCGCAGTTCGGTGAACGGTTCACGCCACACCTCGAAGGCCACCCCGCGGTTCTCGAGGAACACCGCCTTCCAGTCGTCGTAGCGGATCGCCACGATCTGGCCGTCGTCGTTGACGTAGAAGAACTCGCTTCGCGGCGAGGCCTCAACCTTCCCCGACAGATACGCCGTCTGGTCGTACCCGTCGATGGCGTTGCGGTACTTCCTTCCCTGGAGTTCGACCCCCGCGGCGAGCTTCGCCTTGATGTCAGGGGCTCCGGCCGCGGCGGCGAACGTCGGCAGCCAGTCCTCGTGCGAGACGATGCCATTGAGCGTCGTGCCGGCGGGGAACTTCCCCGGCCAACGAACGAAGGCCGGCACCCGATAGGCACCTTCCCAGTTGGAGTTCTTCTCGCTGCGGAAGGGGGTCGTGCCGGCATCGGGCCAGGTGTTGTAGTGCGGGCCGTTGTCGGTGGAATAGAGCACGATCGTGTCGTCGGCGAGGCCGAGGTCGTCGAGGGCCTGAAGGAGCTCGCCGACGTGGCCATCGTGCTCCACCATGCCGTCGCTGTACTCATCCTGCCCCGACTTGCCGAGGCTCGCTTCCTTGACGTGGGTGCGGAAGTGCATGCGGGTGGCATTCCACCAGCAGAAGAACGGCTCGCCACCCTTCGATTGCCGCGTGATGAAGTCCTTGGCGGCGGCGAGCGTCTCCTCGTCGATCGTCTCCATCCGCTTCTTCGTGAGCGGCCCGGTGTTCTCGATCGACTGCCCCCCCTTGCCGTCGGCCTTGCACTTGAGGACGCCGCGGGGGCCGTAGGTCTCGCGGAAGGTCTTGCCGTTGGCGAGCTTCCTGTCGCCCGGGTAGTCGCGGTGCTCCGGTTCCTCTTCGGCGTTGAGGTGGTAGAGATTGCCGAAGAACTCATCGAAGCCGTGCATCGTGGGGAGATGCTCGTCGCGGTCCCCCTGATGATTCTTGCCGAATTGGCCGGTGGCATAGCCCTGCGACTTGAGCACGGTGGCGATCGTCACGTCGGTCTTCTGCCAGCCCTCTTTGGCGCCGGGGAGGCCGACCTTCGTCATCCCCGTGCGCACCGGAACGTTGCCGCCCAGGAATGCCGCCCTCCCCGCGGTGCAGCTCTGCTGGCCGTAGTAATCGGTGAACGAGACACCTTCGCGGGCGATCCGGTCGATATTCGGCGTCTTGTAGCCCATCATGCCGCGATTGTTGTGGCTGATGTTCCAGGTGCCGATGTCGTCTCCCCAGATGACGAGGATGTTCGGCTTCTTGCCCGCAGCCCGGGGCTGGCCCTGCTGCGCGGAGGCCTCGGTCGCAGGCAGCGCTAGAAGCAGCCCGACAAGCGGCAGGATGAAACGGAGAAATATGGCCGACTGGGGCACGACGCGGCTCCTGAAGGAGTTGGGATCAAGGGGCCGATAAGATACCCCACCCGCTTCATCGCTGCCAACGGGAGCCCGCCCTTGTCAGCCGCGGGAGCGGAAACGCTCGGTGATGCCGGTGGCCAGAAGCCTGGCCACCGCCCCGTCCCAGGCGAAGAGATCGCCGCTTTGCTCCCCTTCACCGCCGCCGGAATGGCCGTAGCGGAGCACCCAGTAGTCGGCGCTGTCGGCGATTGGAAAGGGGGCGAAGTCGGGCCGGCGCTGGGGAGGGAGCGGGGCCTTGATCCAGCTCCAGACCACGGCGTGGAGCCGGTGGGATTCGTCGGGGGAGCGCATGCACCAGCCGCGGTATTCAATTTCCGTGGCGGTCGCCACACGCTGGGCGAGGGGCGTGGGGAGGCGGGAGATCAGGTCGTTCCACGCTGCAAGGCCTGGAGGGGAAGTGGTGACGACGATCGCTCCGTCGGGGAACGTCGCCGCGAGCTTGGTGAGCGTGGGGAGGCCCCAGTCAGCGGCGTGGGCGGCGAGGATCGCGGCCTGGGTGGCGAGTGCCGGGGCGCTGTTGGTGATGCCGGTGCGATGTCCCGCGCCGGTCTCCGCGGGCACCGGCTCCGGCCGCTGTGGCCTGGAGAGCCGGTGCTCCGCAGAGAACCGCCTCAAGCTATCGAGCCAGTCGCCAGCGGCGGGCCTCATCGATCGGCACCGGGGGGGGGAGGTGATGCCCCGACGGGCCGCGCCGCTGCGACAATCTCGATCACTTGCTGCCGAGGAACCGCTGACGGAGCCATTCGTTCTTGCGACGCTCGAGCTCGACGAGCTTCGCAACCGGCCCGCTGCGCTGGGCACCGACCTGCTGGCCACGGATCTGCTGGGCATTCGAAACACCGGTCACCACGAGGGTGGCAACGATCGCCATCAACACGACCATACGACGCATGGGGGGACTCCTGCTTTTTTCCCGGGGGATGTGACTTTACCGGCCCGTGGGAGCAGGCCGGCAAGGGTGACGATCGACGTAGCGAGGCGAATATCATCAGCCCTGGAAAGCAAGCCGTTGCACGCGCGATAAACGACACCGTAGTCACGCGCCGTCTCCTGCGCACGCCCCTTACAATCGGCGCCCGGTCAAACATGCCGTAGCGGTGGCGCCGGGGGTGAAGGTGCGGTTCGGCGGGTGGTAGCACGTCTATGGCTCCGTCGCTCGCTCCAGGCTGTCAAGTGCGCGGGCGGGGACGCGGGGGTGCGGCGGTGAGCGGATCGTCGGGCCAGGGGTGTTTCGGGTAGCGGCGCCGCAGTTCCTTCCGCACCTCGTGGTAGGTGGTGCGCCAAAAGCTCTCGAGGTCGGAGGTCACCTGCTGCGGGCGGTGGTTGGGCCCGAGAAGATGGACGAGCACCGGCACCCGGCCGTCGGCCACCCGCGGCGTCTGGAGTGTGCCGAAGAGTTCCTGGATCCGGACGGCGAGGATCGGTGGGCCGTCGGGGCGGTAGTCGAGCCGATAGCGGCGTCCTCCGGCCAGTTCGAGTTCGGCCGGCGCGAGGCGATCGACGAGGGGGAGCCGCTCCCAGCCGACCGCGCCCTGGAGAAACGTGAGCCAGTCGGCGGCCCGGACCGCGTCGAGCGACCGCAGCCCGTGGCAGACCTCGGGAATCATCGCCAGGAGGGCGGCGTCGTCGAAGGTCGGCAAGTCGAGGTCGGGCATCGTCCGCGCGAGCCAATCGACCCGGAGCCGGAAGCGGCCGGCGGCCGAATCGGGATCGGGGAGGCTGCGGGCCGGTTCCTGGCGGGCGACCGCGGCGAGGAGGGTGGCGGCAGCGGCTAAGTCGCTGATTGCCACCGGCGCCTCCTCAAGCACCAGATCGATCCAGGCGGTGCGCCGGCGGGCCTCGACCTGACGGCGCGAGGGGCTGTAAAGGAGCTCTTCGCCGCTGGTGAGATTGGCACGGAGCCCCTCGTCGTCGAGCCACTCGCGGTCGATGGCGCTGGCCTGGCGGACGCGGGCTTCTCCGCCGCCATCGTCGAGATCGATCGCCAGGACAAGCGGCTCCTGCCTGACCCGGGATCCGCCGTCGAGGCGCAGGCCGCGTCCGCCGACCATCGTCGCCCGGTCATTGGCCCCCGGCCGGAGCTTCGCGAGCCGGTCGGGAAAGGCCTCGAGGAGCGAACGCATCAGGGCCGTGGCCGGATCGGCGGCGCGCGGGGCGAGCTCGACATCGACGAGCCGGTAGAGCTGTTCGGCCGCCCGGAGCACCGTCCGCGCGCCGCCGGGATGGGGATCGAGGTCGGCCGTCGACGGATGGCCGCCGAGGGGGATTCCGGCATGAAACATCTGCAGTGCCGCGACCCGGTCGACGACATCGGAGCGGGTCCGAACGATCATCCGGTCACGCGGGCCGCTGCGGCCATGGGCGGCGGTGCGGAAGGGATCCCGCTCGGAGAGCATCGCCGCGGCGACCGACGTCTCCCGGAGCACCCCATGTCGGGCCCCGGCAAGCAGGAGCCGGGCGAGGCGCGGGTGGGCCGGAAGGCGGACCAGCTCCCGCCCCAGCCGCGTGATCGTCGTTTTGGCCCCGTCCGTCTCGATCGCTCCGAGCATCCCGAGGAGCCGGATGGCCTGTTGAAAAGCCTCGGGCTGTGGGGCGTCGAGCCAGGGAAAGCCTTCGGCCTCGCCGAGGGCAAGGAGCTGGAGAAGCGGGCCGGCGAGATCAGTGCGGAGAATCTCGGGGAGATCGGCGGCGGGGCGGTGTTGGTGTGACGATTCGTCCCACAGCCGGAAGCAGACGCCGGGCCCGGTGCGCCCCGCGCGGCCGGCACGCTGGTCGGCCGAGGCCCGCGAGATCGGGATCAGCTCGAGCCGCGGCAGCCCCGTCGCGCTCGACACGCGCATTTGCCGGACGAGGCCAGAGTCGATGACGGCGCCGACGCCGGGGATCGTCAGGCTCGTCTCGGCGACGTTCGTGGCGAGGATGATCTTCCGTCCGCCGGTCTCCTCGAGAACGCGATCCTGCTGCTCCGGTGGCAGCTCGCCATGGAGGATGACGACCGAGTGCCCCTGCCGGTCGGCGAGCGGGTCGATTGCGTCGGCCGATCGCATGATCTCGCCGACGCCAGGGAGGAAGACGAGCACGTGGCCGGTCGAGGACTTGAGCGCTAGCCCGACCGCGTCGGCCACCTGATCGACCAGCTCCCGCTGATCGCCGCGCCGGCCATAGCGCACCGCCACCGGATAGAGTCGCCCCGCCGTCGATACCACCGGGCAGCCGGCGGGAGCCCCAGGCGCGAGGATCCGCGCCACCGGCCCGGTGTCGAGGGTGGCGCTCATGACGACAATCCGCAGATCGGGACGGAGCGTCTCCCGCACCCGCAGGAGCATCCCCAGAACGAGATCCATCTCCACCGATCGCTCGTGAAACTCATCGAGGACGACGCAGCCTATTCCCTCGAGCGTGACGTCTTGGAGAAGGCGCCGGAGCATGATCCCGGTCGTCTCGACGATCAGCCGCGTGTCGCGCCCCACGCGAGAATCGAAGCGCACCTGGTAGCCGACCTCGCCGCCGAGCTCACAGCCGCGGAGCTTGGCGATCTGCGCCGCGACCGACCGAGCCGCCAGCCGGCGCGGCTGCATGAGGATGAGCCGCGAGCCCGCCGGGAGGTCGTCGAGCACCGCCGCCGGCACGAGCATCGTTTTGCCGGAGCCGGGGGGGGCCGTGACGACGACTGCTCCCCCCTCCCCTGCGGCGCGCGACCGTGACGCCGCCACGACCTCATCGAGGACATCGGCAACCGGGAGGCTTTTGAGAAAGTCGGCCCGACCGATCACGGCTGGGCCCAGTAATCGACGACGGTCACCTTCTCGACATGCGGCCCGACGAGATCGACGAACTCCTTGTGGGCCGGGTGGGGGAGATAGGCGTCGCGGTCGGCTTCCGAGGCGAAGGTGACAAAGAAGCAGTGCGTCAGCCCCTGCTGGAGCCCCTCCGGCGAATTGTCGGTGCCCCACTCGAAGCCCTTGATCTCCTTGATCCGTTCCGGGAGCGCCCCAAAAGCCCTCACGATCCGCTCGACATCGGCCTCAGTCGACGTCTCCTTGAACTTGAACATCACCACATGCCGCAGCACCTTTTCAGTCTCCTGCGGTGTGCCGTCAGAGCCGATGCCGGCCGCGGCAAGTCCTTCGACCATCCGCGCCGCAAGGAACTGGTCGCCGGCCGGAGTGAGGTGGACGCCGTCGGTTGTGAGGATCCCTTCTTTGGCGTCGGCCTTGTTGTGTTCGGCGAGGTGCGCGACACACGCCTTGCGGAGATCGATGAGCGGCGTCTTCATGGCGGCGGCCACGCCGCGGGTGATGTCGGCGTATTCATCGAGCATGCTGTCGAGCGGATTGGTGCCGGCCTTCTTCTCGCCGATCACCGTCGGCGTGCAGAGGACGGCCTTCGCCCCGACGCCGCGGATCTTGTCAACGACCGTTCGGAGCCCCTTCTCGAACTCCCCCTTCGGCGTGCCGCCGCCATTCTGGCTGTGCAAGACGTCGTTGATGCCGATGGAGATGACGACGACATTGGGCTTGCGGGCGAGGACGTCGCGGTCGAGGCGGGCGAGGAGGTCGGGCACCCGGTTGCCGCTGATCCCGGCGCCGATCACTTCCGGGGGCGCGGCGGGTGTGGCCGCGGCGAGCGTTTGCCGGGTGAGTGTCACGTAGCCATGCGGGCCGGCCCCAGCTTCGGTGATCGAGTCGCCGAGGAACACAAACCGGGGGCCCTGGGAGGGTTCGGCGCCACGAGAGACCGACATCGGGAAGACCGACATCGCCAAGCCGACCGCCACGCCCACGCCCAGGCAGACGCTCCCGACACCGAACCACGAAAGATGGACCACGTTCAAGACTCCTCGGAAAGGTGGGGCACGGGACCAATTCACCAGGCCCCGCAGTGCCGCCGGCAGTGTACCCGACGCCGCGACTCGGTAGGCTTTCCCGGGAGCAACGATGCCGCCTGCGGGCCGTCGCCAACCGTCCCTCGCCCCGACCTCCAGACGAGAGCTTCACATGCAGCGCAGAGATTTCCTCCACACCGGGATCGGGCTGGCCGCGATCGGCGCCCTGCGGGCTGACTCGGCCGCTGCCGCCGAGCCGCCGAAGCGGCTCCGCGTGGGGCTCGTCGGTTGCGGCTGGTATGGAAAGACCGACCTCTTCCATCTCATCCAGGTGACGCCGGTGGAGGTCGTCGGGCTGTGTGACGTCGATACAAACATGCGCGAGGCGGCCGCGGCCCTTGTTGCCAAGCGGCAGCCCTCCGGCAACACGCCGCCCCTGTTTGGCGATTACCGCACGCTCCTCGCCGACACCAAGCCCGAGATCGTCCTCGTCGGCACGCCCGACCACTGGCACTGCCTGCCGATGATCGCCGCCTGCGAAGCGGGGGCCGATGTCTACGTGCAAAAGCCGATCAGCTTCGATGTTGTCGAGGGGCGGGCGATGGTGGCGGCGGCGCGGCTCCATGGCCGGACCGTCCAGGTCGGCCTCCAGCGCCGCAGCACCCCCCATCTCCTCGATGCCCGCGACCGCTTCATCGCCTCCGGCCGGCTCGGAAAAATCGCCGCGGTCGACATCCACAGCTACTACGGCACGCGCGAGGCCTATCCGCCGGCGGCGCCTGCTCCGGCGACGCTCGATTGGGAGATGTATTGCGGTCCGGCGCCGCTGGTGTCCTACAACCCCCAGATCCATCCCCGCGGCTGGCGCGACACGATTGAGTTCAGCAACGGGCAGACGGGGGATCTGTGCGTTCACTTCTACGACCTCGTCCGCTTCTTTCTCGGGCTCTCGTGGCCGGAGCGGATTTCAGCCTCGGGCGGCTCGCTCGTCCGCAATCCGGCCTCGAACGTCAAGCTCCACGACACGCAGACGGCGCTCTTCGACCATGGCGACGTGCAGGTGGTGTGGACGCAGCGCAACTGGGGGGAAAACCCCGATCCCGACTATCCGTGGGGGGCGACGCTCTACGGCTCGCAAGGCACGCTCCGGTTGAGCGTGGCGAAGTGGGATTTCAAGCCGAAGGATGGCGGCCAGGCCGAGCATGGGGAGTTTCTCGACGAGCGCGAAAAGTATCCGGAGGATGTCGAGCACCAGGAGACGGAGCCCTTCGCCGCGCCGGCGACGCGTCGCCACATGCTCGACTTCCTCGAGGCCCGGGCGACGGGGCGAAGGCCGGTGGCCGACATTGCCGAGGGGCATATCTCGAGTGCCGCTTGCATCCTCGCCAACGTCTCGATGCGTCTGGGGCGGAGCCTGTCGCTCGATCGCGAGGGGAATGTCGTCGGCGACGACGAAGCCAACGGTCATCTGGCGCGCGACTACCGAGCCCCGTGGAAACACCCGCTGCCGGAGGCGGTGTGACGGGGCGGGCACGAGCGTGATCAGAGGAGTAGCGGCGACGGCGATCGTGGTGGCTGGCAGAACCTCGCCGGTGTCATTCCCGGGAATGTTTCCCGGTTATGAACCGGGCCGAGGCGATGTCGTGGCCACGAGCGCGGTGGAGGCGGCTAGGGCCGCCGAGAGAGCCGACGCCGACAGCCTCGTTTTCAGCGAGCTGGGGAAAGACCTTCGCGGCGGTTCTTCATCCGCCGGCGGCGCGCCAGGATCGAGCCGACCCCCGCCACGCCGAGCCCTGAGAGCACGAGCATCGAGGGGGTGGCCTCCGGGACGACGACGAGGATGATCGCCGGATTGCTTGTGAACGGGATCGTGAGCGGATAGTCAAAGTCGACGCCCCCACTTCCATCGTCTCCGTAGGTCGTGAACGTGCTTGCCGTGTTGTCGACGGAAAGAACGTAGCTACCGACTGTCACGTCCCACGGCACTCGGAAGAGCACCAGACCGAGAGCCCATTCGGTGATCGTGGTCAGGCTGGGATCGGTGTAGGGCACCGCCTGAAAGGTACTGAGTTGCGTCGGGGTGTCGGCGAGCAAGATGCCTTGGGGGGGCGTCTGGGGCGTGCCGAGGGGATACGTCGTGGGATCGTCGTAGGAATAGCTGCCAGTCAGGCTAAAGAGGTAGGGCGCTGTCGTCGCCGTCGTGGCTCCCGTGAAATCGACGCTCGTGCCCGCAATGTCGACCTGCATGCCGAAGCCGTAGATGTCGTAGCTGTCGACGGTTGGATCATCGCTCACGAGCACTACCTCGAAGCTCCCGGTCCCCCCCTGCCGCCCGACGGTGATGTTGCGGAAGTCGACGACAAGGCCAGCATCGGCGCCAGAGGGGGTGCCAAGCAGCGTCAGGAGCGCGGCGGCTGCCATCATCAGAAGCCGAATCGGCGACAGCCAGGTCCGGGGCATGGGAGAGTTCTCCAGATCAACCGAGGTGGGGGGGAACGGGGCGGGGAAAATCGTAGCCGAGGAACGCAAACGCCAATCAGACCGGAAGTCTCTTGCCGTTGCGGGTGAGGATGAAATTGTAGTCGGAGACATTCGCGGTGCCACTGCCGTCGATGTCGAGGTAGATGAGGGCAAACAGCGGCTTGATCCCGGCGGTGTAGTAGTTCCTCACCGTCGTGGCATCGGTCGTGTTGACGACGCCGTCGTCGTTGACGTCTCCGGGGAGGACGTCGAGGCGCCGCGTGTAACCGGTCACCTGGCTGTTGTTGATCGTGACGGTCACCTTGTCGGCGTTGACGATCGCGGCGGCGAGCGTGAGCGTGATGGTTGTGCCGGAGATCGTCACCGTCGGCGTGCCGTAATTCGTGCCGTTCACGCCCGAGACGGTGACGCCGGTGAGATCGGTGATCGCCCGATCGAGCGTGAACGTGACCCGGTTGATGTTGGCCCAAGGAATGTCTCTGACTCGACCGCTCGGGAGAAGCCGCACGACGCCGCCACTGGCGGCCGCGTCGACGAGGCTCGAGGTGCCACTAGTGCCCCACCTCACGCCGGCACTGGCCACCGTCGCCTTGCTCACGGTGACCGTAGCGACGGCCGAGGTGACGGAGCCGCCGACGTTACTAAACACCGCGCGGACCCGCGTGCCGTTGTCGGCCAAGGCCACGGCCACGCTGTAGGTCGTCGATCGGGCCGAAGCGATGTCAGCCCACGTCACACCGCTGTCGGTGCTCCGCTGCCACTGCACGGTCACCCCGGTGCCGCCGGCGGTCGCCGTGAACGTCGCCGACTCCCCCGGCAGGATCGACACATTGGCGGGCTGCGCCGTGACGACCGGTGCCATGGCCTGCGAGCCGATCTTGGCCGTGGTCGTGGCCGTCGTGGCCACGGTGTAGTTGGCGGCGT